>JAOAGV010000038.1 GCA_026415575.1 Candidatus Sumerlaeia bacterium | reverse complement strand
CGCGACCGGAGCGGTACGCGTAGAACTTTGCTCAGGTTCGGGAGGTGACAGGGGCCCGGTGGCTCTCGCGGTCTTCAAAACCGTGGCGTCGCCGTTCGGCGATGGGTGGGTTCGACTCCCATTCACCTCCGCCAGTTTGGTGAACCATGCAGAGTCGAAAAGGCAACTCCCCCGCTGCCGGCAGCGATGACCCGCGGCGGCATTTGGCGTCGGTCGCGGCGCTTCTCGAAGAGCCGGCGGTTCGCCAGCGTGTGGCGGCCCATTCCTATCCGTTGGTGCTTGATGCGATCCATGCGGCGCTGGACGGATTTCGCCAACGCTTGCGTCCGGGTGATCGCGCCCCTTCCCTTTCGGAAATCCTCGAACAAATAGATGTCCAACTGGCGGCGATCGAGCGCGACCGGCTTCGACCGGTGGTTAACGCCACGGGCATTATTCTTCACACGGGTTTGGGGCGCGCTGTTCTGCCGCAAAGGGCCGTGGACGCGCTGGCGGGCCTCAACCGCTGCTGCAATCTGCAAATAGACCTCGAAACGGGGCTTCGGGGCAAGCGCAATGCGCGCGTCGAACAGTTGCTGTGCAAACTGACCGGCGCCGAGGCCGCTCATGTGGTGAACAACAACGCCGCAGCCACGTTTCTGATCCTTGCCGCTCTGTGCAAAGGGCGCGAGGTGATTATCTCGCGCGGGCAGCTGATCGAAATCGGCGGGTCGTTCCGCCTGCCCGACTGTATTCACCAGAGCGGCGCAATCATGGTCGAGGTGGGAACGACCAACAAGACGCACTTGCGCGACTATCGCGCGGCCTTGAACGAAAACACCGGCATGATTCTGCGCGTTCATCCCAGCAACTACCGCATTGTCGGCTTCACGCAGGATGTGCCGATTGCCGATCTGGCGGGGCTGAAGAAAGAGCGGCAGGTCATTGTCGTGGACGATTTGGGCTGTGGCGCGCTGATCAATCTGGAAAAGTTTGGCCTGCCCAAAGAGCCGACCGTGTCCGACAGCATCGCGGCGGGGGCCGACCTTGCGTGTTTCAGCGGCGACAAAATGATCGGTGGGCCGCAGGCGGGCATCATTGTCGGGCGAAAAGACCTCATCGCGCAGCTAAAAAAACATCCGCTCAGCCGGATGTTGCGCGTCGGCAAGATGACAGCCCTCGTGCTCGAGCAGACCCTGCGGCTGTTTCTCGAGCCCGAAAGCCTGCCGCAAACCAATCCAACGCTGCGAATGCTGACCACGCCGCTGGATGTGCTTCGGCAAAAAGCCGAGACGCTGCTGGCGCGGTTGGCAAAAGAAAAGATGGCCCTCGAACTTCGCGCCGTGCGCTCGGAAAGCGCCACGGGCGGCGGCTCGCTGCCCGACGTGCCGATTGCCTCGTGGGCGATTGGGGTCCGCTCGCCCACACTGTCGCCGGATGAGGTCAGCCGCCGGTTGCGCCGGCACGAACCGCCGATTATCGCCTATATCAAGGAAAATGAAGTGCTTCTCGACATGCGCACGCTGCTCGACGGTGAAGAGGAGCATGTTTATGATGCGCTGATGCACATAGGTCGCGGGCCGTGAGGGCGACAAACTGAAGTTTCGGCTACAAGATGAAGGTTGCAAGAAGCACGTAGTTCGAGTCAGGGAGCGAAAAACATTCCGCCGCACCACGAGTAACCCATGGTGGATATTCAACGCCGCAAATCCGTCATGTCGCGCTCGATCAAGCTGGGCCACTGCGTCTGCAATCCCAAGAAGCCGTGCCCGTGCGACGAGTTTAGGCAGTATAATGTATGCGCATGCGCGGGCGAGCGCCTGCCCGTCAAGAGCGGCGAGGTTCGCCTGACGCAATATGTGCGGAGCGCGGGCTGTGCGTCAAAAATCGGCCAGGCCGATCTGCTCCGAATTCTCGAAGCACTCCCGCCGGTCAGCGATCCGAACGTCGTTGTCGGGGCGGCCGCCGGCGACGACGCGGGCATCTATCGCCTCGATGAGAAATACAACCTTGTCCAGACGGTGGACGTGTTCACGCCGGTCGTGGATGACGCCTATCTGTTCGGCCAGATTGCAGCGGCCAACTCCGTCAGCGACATTTACGCAATGGGCGGACGGCCGCTGACCGCACTGTCCATCGTGGGATTCCCGATCGAGCAACTCGACGGCCGCATTCTCGAAGCCATGCTGCGCGGTGGCATGGACAAATTGCAGGAAGCCGGCTGCACGCTGATCGGCGGCCATAGCATCAACGACGAAGAAATCAAACTGGGCTTTGCCGTCACCGGTGTCATGGACGCCGCCGCGCCCGTCCGCCGCAACAACGCGCGGCCGGGCGATGCACTGGTGCTGACCAAACCGCTGGGCACCGGCATGTTGTCATTCGGCGCGCAGATCGGGCATATTCCCGAACCGGTTTTGCACGAGGCGGGCGGGTTCATGGCCGCGCTCAACAAGGACGCCGCCGAACTGATGCTCCAATACGGCGCACATGCCTGCACCGACATCACCGGCTTCGGCTTGGCCGGCCACTTGGTCGAGATGATTCGCGGAAGCGGTGTTTCGGCGGAAATCCATCTGGAAACGCTTCCGGTTTTTGCCGCCGTTCCGCTGTGCATTCAGCACGAGATTCTCTCCGGCGCCATCGAACGCAATCAGGAATATGCCATGGCGTGGGTGGAAGCGGGCGGGGCGGCGGCCGAGGCTCTTTTGCCCATTCTCTACGATCCGCAGACTTCCGGCGGGCTGCTGGTGGCGCTGCCGGAAGACTCCGCGCGGCAGTATGTCGCTGCGATGCACGACCGCGGTCACGCCGCCGCAGCCATTATCGGCCGCGTGACAGAAAAGCCGCTGCATGCGGCCGAAGGCCGTGTCGTTGTCATCGGCCGGCAACTGCAAAACACATTTGGACGATCCGAGGTGATTCCCATGGCAAGCAAACCGTCTGTAGCGCAGGAAGGTTCGCCCGAAGCGCCAACCTGTTGCGCATCCGCTCCCTCTCGGCCGCCGGCTGAGGAGACTGCCTGCTGTGCCGCGGCGCCCGCTGCCGCGGGTGCGGCTCCGCCCGCGCCCGGCGCCATTGTTCCCGATGCTTACATGAACTTCATGGCGCTGGCCAATCAGGAAGGATTGATAGACAAGCGGGCCAAAAAACTCATGGCCGTGGCGCTTTCGGTGGCCATGCGGTGCAAACCATGCCAAATCATCCATATCAAAGGGGCGCTGCAAATGGGCATCACCAAGGCCGAGTTGGATGAAGCCGCCACACTGGGTGTTTCGTTCGCCGGCTGCCCGGCGCTGATGATGTACAAGGATGTGTGCGCGGAGTTGAATTTGTAATCGGACGGATGGGACGGATCGGATGCAAGGGAGGGCCCCGATGAGTCCGGCACCGGCACCAAACTTACCAAGGATGTGTAACATTTCGTCCCCGCGAAACAACGGAGAAAGAGCGGCGCCAACCGGTTCTTAACCCAAAATCGAAAACCCAAAACCCCACAGGATTCCCCCTATGCCGCAGCGGCCCCCCGGATTCCTCTCTCCCCGCCTCACACCCGACGTGGTCACGATGATTTGCACGGCCGGCCACGTAGACCACGGCAAAACGCGTCTGGTCAAGCTTCTTACCGGCTGCAATACCGACCGCCTGAAAGAAGAACAAGAGCGCGGCCTGACGATAGACCTTGGCTTTGCGCCGTGCTTTTTGGGCAACAATCTTGCCGCGGGAATCGTGGATGTTCCGGGCCACGAAAAATTCATTAAGAACATGGTGGCCGGCGTCTCGGGCATTGATCTGACCATTCTGGTCATCGCCGCCGACGACGGCATCATGCCGCAGACCATCGAGCACGTCCAGATTATGGAACTACTGGGCGTGCGGCGCGGGTTGGTTGCCCTGACCAAGACCGATTTGGTTTCGCCCGAACGCGTTCGCAGCCTGACCGAAGAAATTCGCGCTTTTCTCCAAAACACCTTCCTCGCCAATTGCCCGATCTGTCCGGTTTCGTCGGAAACCTTCGAGGGCTACGATGCGTTCTACGAAACGCTGGTGGCGGAAATCCAACGGCTGGAGCGGCGGCGCAGCGCGGGCATTTTTCGCATGCCCGTCGAGCGCGTCTTCACGCAGAAAGGTTTCGGCGCTGTCGTAACCGGCATCCCGTTGGATGGAACGGTCGCCGTCGGCGATGAACTGGAACTGGTTCCGGGCGGGCAAATCGGCAAGGTCAAAGGCATCCAGCGGTTTTTGCGCGATGCGCGCGAAGGCGGCTGCGGCCAGTGTCTGGCGCTGAACATCCCCGACTTCGGCAAGAGTCCGCCCGTGCGCGGCCAAGTGCTGTGTGCGCCCGGCTATCTGAAGGCGTCGGCGGTGTTTCATGTGGCCCTTCAATCCATCGCGGGACTGGCCAAGCCGCTCCGCAACGCCGAAGAAATCAAGTTTCACACGGGAACGGCCGAGGAAAGCGGAAAGGTGCTGTTGCTCGACAGCGAGGCCTTGGCGGACAATCAGCGCGCATTTGCCACGGTTCTTCTGCACCGTCCGGTTGCGGCGGCGGTCGGCGACCGGTTTATTGTGCGCCGCGCCTCGCCGGCGATGACCATTGCCGGCGGGCAGATTCTTGAAGTCGGCCGCGCCGACCAGCGCCTGCGCAAGAGCGAAACGCTTGAACGCCTCCAGCGGCGCGAGGCCTTTTTTCAGGGATACGACCCAACCTCGGACGCGGGTGCGGCGCGAAAACTTGAATACCTGTTGCTCCACGTCCATCCGCTGGGATGCACCCTGCGCGACCTTTCGCGGTCTGCCATGTTGCCGCTGGCGGCCGTGCGCACGGCGGTCGGGCGATTGCAGGACGGCAATAAAATCCTGCTGCTTGCCGAGGACTATTACATCCATCGCGAGGCGTATGATTCATGCCTGCAGCGTGTGCGCAGCCGCATTGAAACCGCGTCGCGCGAAGGCGGCGTGTTGAATCTGACCATCAGCGAACTGCATCGGGATTTCGATTTTCCGTCCGCGGTGTGGAAGAAACTCGAAAGCGACCTCGAACGCAGCGGTCTGCTGGAGCGGCGCGGCGATACGTTTGTCCTGCCGACCAGCGTGACAGCCATGAGCGAAGCCGACCGAAACCTGATCGAACGAATCCTCGCGCTGTATGAAAAAACCGGCTTTCAGTCGCCCCGTCCCGACGAACTGCCGGCGCTGCTTCAGACAACTCAGCCCAGCATTGACCGCCTGCTGAACTACCTCTGCAAGGAGGGCCGCCTCCTGCGGCTTACGCCGCATGTAATCTTGACACGGGCTGCATTCAAGAAAGCGCAGGATATGGTCGTGGCGACCATTCAGGAAAAGGGCGTGCTGAATTCCGCCGATTTCAAATACCATATCGCGTCCAGCCGAAAGTATGCCCTCGCCATTCTGGATTATCTTGACGCGCGGCGGGTCACCGTGCGAGTGGGTAATGATAGAAAGTTGGCACCGGATTTCCGGCGAAATCTGTTGGAATAAATGAGGAACCCGCGTCTCCAAACTCTTCTGTCGGCGATGGGCCTTGTTGTGGCTCTGGCGCTTTTGGCCATCGGCCGGTTTGTTTCCCATCCGGTCGCGCTCGATCCGGCAATTGAATCCCCGCCGGTGATTCCGGAATTTACTGAAGACGGACAGATCAAAACACCGGAAGGCGGCGGGCGTGCCGCAGTGCCGTCTGCGATCAGCGACCGCGAACTGGTAATCAATGCGACGTTCACGGGAATTACGAGAATCGGCGAAACCCTGTTCTTCACGTATGATCCCTCGCAGCCGCGCGGCAAACAAGCCTGTCCCACCTGAAAGTAGGTATGTCGAGGCAGCCAAGGCGGCTGCACAAAACCCGCCCGATGAAAAAACGAACAACATATCAGCTGGCGGCGCTGCTTGCGCTCCACAGCTCATGGGGACCCGAAGTCAAATGGCTGTGCAACCCGGTGCTGAGTTGTCACTCGTGCCCACTGTCATGGTTTGCCTGCCCCATCGGCGTGTTTGTGCACTACGCCGGCTATCACCTGTTTCCGTTTGTGGCGCTGGGGACCGTATTATTGATCGGCGTGCTGGCGGGGCGATTGTTTTGCGGATGGATTTGTCCGTTCGGCTATCTGCAGGACTTGCTTTATAAGATTCGCTGGCGAAAGATCGTGCTGCCTGACTGGACGCGGAACATCAAATACCTTGTGCTGGTCTTTCTGGTGCTTTTGATTCCCTATTTTCTCGGCGAAACCACCCACTTCTCCTTCTGCCGCTTCTGTCCGGCAGCCACAATCCAAGCAGCATTGCCGTCAGTAATTTCGACGGGCCAGATTACCTACGGCACCGTCGCGCGGTTTGCCGTTCTCTTTGCCGTGATCGGATTTGTGATTGTAGCCCGGCGGGGGTTCTGCCGTGTGCTGTGCCCGATCGGCGCTCTGATGGCGCCGCTGAATTATCTGAGCTGGTGGGTGGTTCGGCGGCCGCGCGGGCAGTGTCTGTCCTGCCGTGCCTGCGATCGCCTCTGCCCGACGGATGTGCACCCCAGCGAGCGGTTCTCCGCGGGATTGCCCGCCAACCGCGCGCTCGACTGCATTGTTTGCCACGACTGTCAGGGCCTGTGTCCCGCCGCGGCGGCCGGACATGCCGCCTGCGAAACGCCCCGGTAACGCGCTATGGTTTTGCCGTTATGCAGCCCACGCGATAGGCTCTTTGCACGTCCACTTTTGCCCCGCCGGCAAATGGGCAGCGGTTCAAACTCCTACTTTCCCAAGATCGCTTTCTCCATGAGCGGGAAAGCCGATCGCATGGAAATGGCATAGACGAAATCCTCGCCGCTTTCTTTCACGGCTGCGTCCACAACGTCCGACCGCACAACCAAGCCCACAGCCCTCCCGCTCTGGTTCACAACGACGCCGCCGAGGTTGGGATTGATTTTGGACGACTGGATCAGAAGCCATTCCACATCGCCCGATTTCTTGGCGCTGTGGAACGTGCCTTCGAGGGTTTCGACTTTGGTGCCCTGCGTGGCAAGGCAAACCAACCGTTCGCCGGCAGCCAGCAAAGTCGGATTGCCCATGGCAATCGGATCATACGTCCCTTCGACTCTTAGCACAGCCAGATCGGCCGGCGCCGCTGCAATAGCGACCACCCGTGCAGGACGCGCCCGATTGGCGATCCTCACCTTCACCTGGCTTGCCACGGCATTGGCCAGCATGCGGGCATTGGTCAGAATCAACCCCTCGCGGGCGAAGAAGAACCCCGTGCTTGTTCCCGTATTGCTTTCGACATACACAATGGCTTGCGCGCTGTCGGTGACCGCCCGAGCCGGAGCTGCGGGGAAAACGGCCCGCGCTGCTTGAGTGGCCGTGCTGGCCAAGTCGGCGGCCAGTTGCTTGGCGGTCGTTTCGCGGCGCAGCAGTTCGAGGTCTTGCTGTCCCCGCCGCGCGGTATAATGGTTGCCCTGACTTTCGACGATGAATTTGTTGAACCGCGCGATATTGCCGCTTTCCCGCGCGCGCTGCAGCTCCGTCTCGTATTGGGCGTGATGTTGGTTCAACCGCTTGATCAGGTCTTCGGCCTCGACGGCATGCCTGCCCTGCGGACGGCGCTCCAGATACTCCTTCAGCGGCGCGGTGGAGGGTTCTTCCAGCGCCCGCGTTTCCACCGCTTTATACTCGATGTCGTCAATGCGGTTCAAGGCCCGCTCCCGGAACGGCGAAGACGGATAGCGCGCCATGACGGCTTGGATGGCCGCCGTATCGCTGCCGGCGATTGCCTCCTTGAACTCGGCTTCTTCGAGAAGTTTGAGCACATCGTCCTTGGAAGGCGTATCGGGGAACACTTCGAGGAACTGGCGGAACTTGGCCGACGTACCCGCCGACTTGGCGCTCAGGAGCATTTGGTTGTGAATCCGTTTGAGGCGTGCGTCGGCTTCGGGGATTAGACCGGCAAAGTCGCGGCCTTTATACTGGCTCATAAAATCGCGAAACGCTTTCGGGGTGTTCGCCGATACGGCCGCATCGAAATCAATCCGTTCGAGAAACGCAGTCGCTTCGGCCACATCGGTTTTGGCCAGAGGGTCGGGATGGTCTTTGTATTGCGCGATAAGGCGCTCCATCATCGCGCGATCTTTGCGCTCGCGTGCCTCGCCAAACCGGATATGATCGCGCAAGAGCGTAATGCGTTTCACGTGGGGGGAATCGGCGAACGTCTGCAAATACCGCTCGTAGTGCGCCAGCGTGTTTTCACGCTCGGCCATCGCAGCCAGTTTGTCCTGCGCCTGCCGAATCAACGCATTCCGGTTGGCGCACGGCCGCTTGAGCGTGTTGTCGTACAGCGACAGATAGTTCATCAGCATCTCGTAGCCGTCCCATTTGTCGAGGTTTTCCTCGATCAGTTTCTCCACGTCGCCGGCAGCCTGCTGGAAATACGGGCTGTCGGGATACGTGGCCAGATAGCGGGCCCACATGTCGAACGATCTGACTTGGCGCATGGCCTGCAAAAGCAGCGGATGCAGCGTCTTGTAGTATCGCTCCCGCATCGAGGCATCGCCGGGAACCGGAATATAGTCGCTGAAGGCATAGTAATTGACAAATTCCCGATAGGAACCGTTACCCGGTCGCGTGGCTCGAAAAGGACTTTGCGTCTCGATCTCGCTATAGTCAATCTGGGCAATGCGCAACTTGGCCATCAGGACCAACTCCGGCTGCGGGTGATACTTCATAAACCGCTCCACCACACTGGCCTTGGTGGCGTTCTCGATCTCCTTGAATTGCGACATCCAGTGCTGTTCCTGCAATTGTGCCGCTCGTTTGCGGGCTTCCGGCGCCAGAGGCGAATTTGGATAATACTGCAAAAACTGCTGATAGCCTGACGCGGTGTTTAGTTGCTCGGCCCGCTGAAATGCCGCCTGATCCCGCGGAATGCGGCTGCAGGC
Source organism: Candidatus Sumerlaeia bacterium (assembly GCA_026415575.1). Classification (GTDB taxonomy): domain Bacteria; phylum Sumerlaeota; class Sumerlaeia; order JADFCW01; family JADFCW01; genus JADFCW01. Next base: position 27,529 of record JAOAGV010000038.1, on the reverse strand, counting down.
CGTCGCCATTGCGCAGACAAACAAACCGATAAAAATTCTATGGATATTGGTTTGGACTTGCGCGTTCATCGCTGTTTTCCTCCCGCCCTTCGGGCGCCGCTGCTGGGATTAAATCCACCAATTTTACAGCCAAAAAACCGCTCAACTTCAATTCCTACAAAAAACGATGATGCCCCGTCAATGCAATTTTTATCGCGTCCTGCGCGCTGCTTTGATCCTTCAAAAAAAGTCTCCCGCACAACCGCCAAGAAACCGCCGATCGAACTTGTGCACCGAATCATCGTTTTGTGATTCGGGAACAACATGCGTGCGATGCCGGCACGGGAGAACCCGCATGTTGCGGCTGGCCTTCTTTACTGCAACGCAAGAAGCCTGTCGGGAAGAGTATGGAGTTCCGACTTTAGTGGACACTCAGGGACGGACAAGCCCGCTGATGGGGCGAATGGAACTTGCGTCCCGCGCAACACTCCAAAGGGTTTCCCCACAGACTCCGCGCTTTTGAAAAACCTGACAAATACACATTCTCTGTTCCGCCCGCTCGTGGCGCGCGGCGAGCCACTACGCAGATTTCATCTCACGCAAACACCGGCGCAGAAAGTCCCGGGCGTGCGTTACGTTGTGCATGGGATCGGTGCCCGGAATTTCGCACTCGATAATCAGCGGCCCGCGGAACCCTGCGTCGCGCAGCGCCCGAAGGAACTTCGGATAGTTCACCGCACCCTCGCCCAGAAGTCTTTCCGTTCCCCATTCATCCTTCCGGCCCGACGGCACGGCGTCTTTGGCGTGAATGCTGGCGATGTATGGCCCCAGTTTTTTCACCGCCGTCACGGGCTCGCCCACGCCGTAAAGAAGAAGGTTCGCCGGGTCGAAATTGATCCCGACATTGTCCCGCCCCAAGTCTTTCAGCACCTGCAACAGGCCGTCGGGCGTCTCTTGGCCCGTTTCCAGCAGCATCCGAAGCCCCGCCTTTTTCATCTCGTCGGCCACCCGGCCGATTCGCTGAATCATCACACCATACTGCGGATCGCGCGGGTCTTCGGGAACAAATCCGGCATGGGCGCCGACGGCGGGAATTCCCAGTTGGGCGGAGATCTTGATGACCTTCCGGATGACTTTCAGCCGCGCCTCGAAATCGTAGGCCAGCCCGCCGGTTTCGCGGATGCGCGGAATGCTGGAATAGTCCTCGTCGGGAAAGCCGAAAAACGAAGCCGCCACGGCAATCCCGCTCCGCTTCAAATGCCGTTCGAGCGAAGCCACCACCGACGGCTTGTGCCACGCATAGTCAATTAGCCCCAACTGAATCACCCGCAATTTCAATTTGGCCAAGCGCTCGAACAGCTCCTCCGGACTGGCCGGATGAAGACTGTTGGAGAACACCCCGACTTGAAACGGTCTCATAGTGTTGCCTCCGCGGACTGCTGCGGCACTTTGCGCTGCCGGCAGTCCTTCTCTTCAGTATGGGCCGGAATCTCCGGCTTTCTTTCACGCTTGTCCTACGACTGGCTTATTGCCGCATCCCCACTGTGCTGTGCGACACGATGGATTGGATTTCGCTTTCCACCAACGCCACACTCAGCCGCGAGCTTTCGGGTGAGGCGCGCTCGATCGGCCGGTCTTCGAGGATCGCGTGCACAAAGTAGTCTATCTCCCGCGTGTAGCCGTCCTCGTTGCTCGGTTCCGGCGCGGTCATCGCCTGCCCCGGAATGTGCACCTGCAAATCGGGCTTGCGCGATGAATTATAGGTCACCGTCGCACCCTCCATCATTACCTCGAAACTCATCTCAAACGGCACCGGTGCCGCCTTAAACCACATGCCCTCGAGCACCACCAGCCGGTCGTCCTCATAATGCCAGACCGCCTCCACCTGATCGTGGCAGCCGCTCGGCCCAATGCGTCCGAAGGCGGTGATGGCCGACGGCGGTCCGAGAATCCACGAAGCGATGTCCACGTCGTGGATGTGCAGGTCCAGAATTGCCCCGCCGCTGATCCTGCCGTCCAAAAACCAGCCGGACGGCGGCACGATGACCTGCCGGGCAAATCGCGCGCGCTCGACCCGGCCGTAGCGACCCAGCGTCACCACCTCATGCAGGTATTCGTAACAGGGCCAGAAGCGCAGGCAGTGGGCGATCATCAGTTTGCCTGGACTTTTCTTGTCGGCCTCAAGAATTGCATCGCAATCGGCCAGTGTGCGCCCCATGGGTTTTTCGCACAGAACGTGCTTGCCGGCTTCGAGCGCCTCGATGGCCAAGTCGCGATGGAGCGGCGTCGGTGTGCAGATGTCCACAATGTCTATGTCCTCTTTGGCCAGCATTTCAGTCAGCGTCGGGTACACCGGCAAAATGGTGCCCGACGTGCCTTTGGAGCCCGGCACATAGGCCGCGCCGCTTTGGTGGAGCACGGCCGGTCCGCGCGGATCGGCCAGCGCCACAACCTCTGTCGCCGGATTCTTCTCATACACCGCCCGGTGGACATTGCCAATGGTTCCCGCGCCCACCAATCCCACACGCAAGACTTTTGATTCCATAATTGCCGCTCCCTTGGTTGTTTTCCCACTACTCGACCGGCTTTTTCCCGCTCCGGCCGGCTCGGGTCGCTTCTGTCCGATGGGACGAAGAGAGAAACATTCCCTGTCCGCAGTCAAGTGTTTCCGCCATGCCCCTGCAGCCACCTTGATCCTTCAGATAAGGTCTCATGCAAAAAAGCCAAGTCAAAAATTTTTTCTGGGATTTCAGTAAAGTTCGGACTGGTCGGAACTTTGGTTGTTTTAAAAAAGCGACCCTCTGGTAGAATCATAGATGTTTTCCTTTATTCACTTGGCGCCTTTGCGTGAGATTTATCTCAAAAATTCTCGGATGGTCACTCCGAAGGTGGAAAATGTTGTTTGACTTTGCGTCCAGAGAGAATTAGCGACTGTCTCTGGATGTAAAAAACATAGACCCAATCCTGCGGAGAAGACCGCGAACATCGGACGGATTGGTTCTGAAACGAAGAAGGGGGTAGCCATGTCAGCAAGGAGATTGGGACCGGTCTCGGTGGCCGCGGCCGCTGTTACAGCTCTGGCCGCCGAGTCGAAGGCCGCAGACGATGCGGTCGGCCAGCTTCTGGCCAAAATCAAAGACAAAAGCGACAAGGTGCGCTACGAGGGGATCAGCAGTGCAGGCCCCGTGGGTGCCGCAGCGGTCAAACCGTTGGTCCAGACCATGGCCGACGGCGAAATGGAGGTGGCTCGCGCGGCCCGGCGCGCCCTATGGAACATCGTGCGATATGCCGGCCGGCCGAAGGCCCGCAAGGAAAGTGCAGCGGTGGTGAAGGAGCTTCTGGCCGCGCTGGCGGACGGCGCACCCGTCAACGTCAAACGCGAGTTGATGTGGATGATTTCCGAACTGGCCGGCGACGAGGCCGTCGAGCCGATGGCCGCGCTGCTCAAGGACAAAGACCTCCGCGAGGACGCCCGGATGGTGTTGCAGCGCCTGCCGGGGAAGAAGTCTTTGGCGGCGCTGAGAGAGGCCCTTGAAACGGCGCCCGAAGAATTCCGCCCCAACATCGCCGTTTCGCTGCGCGCCCGCGGCCAGAAGGTTGCCGGCTATCCGCCGGCCAAACTGGAGCCGACACTCCAGACCAAAGTGCAGGTTCTGGATGCCGCTGCACTGGCCGAGGCGGAAAAAGGAGCCAAAGAAGCCAAACAGTCCAGACGAAGGGGGAAGAAGCAATGAACGGAAAAATGCGACTCAATCGGCGGCGTTTTCTGGCTGCGGCCGGCGCCGCATTCGGTGCTCCCTATTTTATCCCGTCGAGCGTATTCGCCGCTCCCGGACGTCCCGGAGCCAATGAGCGAATTACCGTTGCGCTGATCGGCGCCGGCGGTCGCGGCAATAGCCTCATGAGGGAATTGGACCGATCAGACGTCGGCCACGAGGCTCAAACCGTGGCGATCTGCGACGTGGATGAAAACCGCCTCGCCAACTCGCTGAAATCCTACGAGGCCGGCGTCAAACCGTACCGCGATTATCGCTACATCCTAGAGCGCAAGGACATTGACGCCGTCGTCATCGCCACGCCGGACCACTGGCACGCCGTAATGACCGTGCATGCCGCCGAATGCGGCAAGCATATCTATGTCGAGAAACCCGCCTGCTGCACGATCGAGGAAGGCCGGAAGATGATCGAGGCGGTCAACAAGGCCAAGGTGGCCTGCCAAGTCGGCTCGCAGGGCCGCTCGCAGCCCGAAGCCTACATGATGCACCGCTATTTGGTGAATGGCAATATCGGCAAGGTCAGCAAGGTCTGGGCTTGGCACTATGAAAGCCCGTCGGACAACAACCCGGTACCCGACAGCGATCCGCCGCCGGAACTGGATTGGGATGCCTGGCTGGGTCCGTTGCGCTGGCGGCCTTACAATCGCAAGTATCTGCCCGGCTCGTTCCGCTGGATGATGGAATCGGGCGGCGGCCAGATTCGCGACCGCGGCGCCCACGTCATGAGTTGCGCCATGTGGTGGATGGGCGCCGATGGAACGGGCCCTGCGACCGTCGAGGCCAAAAATGTTGTCTTCCCGAGGCAGGGCGTTTGGGATGCCTGCGTTGAAATGGAAGTGACCTATGAATTCAAGAATCCCGATTGGACGCTCATCTGGGCGCAGAAAGGCGAGAAGACTCATCCCGATGCACCGCCCGCCGAGGAACGCAGTCCCGATGAAAATCAGATTTCGCGCCCGGGCTACGGCGCCATTTACTTCGGCGACAAAGGCCAGTGCCACCACTGGGGCGGCGACGGCGGCACGTGGGCGGAAAAGAAAGTGCGCCAGTGGCAGCCGGGCCCCGGCGCCAAGGACGTCCGCAAAAGCCCGGGCCACTTCGAGGACTGGTTCGAGGGGATCAAGACCGGTGCCAAGACCATCATGAACATCGAGGCCGCGGTCGGGGTGGCCAACCTCACCATTCTCGGCAATCTCTCGGCGCTCCTCGGACGCAAACTGCAATGGGATCAGGAGAAATACACCATTGTCGGCGATGCGCAAGCGCAACGCTTGATGTCGCGTCCGCAGCGCTATCCGTGGGTGTTCTAAAAATCAAACAGGAAAAACAAGCCGTGCAAGCGCGTCTCCCAGCGGCGCGTTTGCACGGCTCTTGTTCTTTCGCTGCCGCAACAAGATTATCTTTCTCCGTTCCAAAATTATCCGGCTCCTGAGGCAATGAACAGATAGTCCACGTCCTTCATTGTAGGGCGGGTTCTGTTCGCCGAAACACTCTCGCCATGAAAAAAGGTACCGGACGCGTTCGACGGTGTTTCAAATAGACTTGCATTTTCCCTTCGCGGGCGGACAGACTCACCGGCAACAAAAGCCCCGCGGCCGAAAGGGATAGATGCCCTCTTGGAGCGCAGAGGCACAATCGAAGTCCAAGGATTCCTTGACACAAGGAGGATCAACCCATGGCGACCATGCGATGGAATCGGCGCGAATTTGTCCGCGCAGGCTTGATTGGCAGCGGAACGCCGGCATTGGCAGCGGGCGGGGTTTCCGCTGCGGAAAAAGCCGGTGAAAAACCGGCTCCATCAAAAATGCCCACCCGAATCCTCGGCCGTACCAAACTGGCAGTCTCGCAAATCGGGCTGGGCTCCTACGGTTTTTCCGCCTCGGATGTGTTCAACGCCGCCCTCGACGCTGGTATCAACTTTGTTCAAACATGCGCCGATTATCAGCAGGGCAACGCCGAGCGCGCGCTGGGCAAGATCATCGAAAAACGCCGCAAGGACGTCATCATCGCCACCGGCTCGACTTTGCGCGCCAATGCTACCAAAGCGCAGATTCTTGAATTGCTGGATCAAAGCCTCGAACGCTTGAAGACCAAGAACGTGGACATTCTTCTCACCCACATGGCTGGCGTGCTCGGGCAGGTCCAGAATCCGGCGATCTTCGAGGCATTCGAGGAAGCAAAAAAAGCCAAGAAGGCCAACTTCCTTGGTGTTACTTCGCACGGCGGCGAGATAGTCAAAGTAGTGGAGTTCGCCGCCGATTGCGGCAAGTATGATGTCGTTATGTGCAAATACAATTTCATGGAAGCCGAGGGACTGGAAGCAGCGCTCAAGAAGGCCGCCGACAAAAAGATGGGCATCGCAGTCTTCAAGGCCACCGCCGGCTCGCGCGAAAAAGAACTGGCCGACTACACCGGCAAAGGCCTGACGCAGGAACAGGCCACAGTGCGCTGGGTGCTGCGCAATCCGGCCGTCGCCAGCGTTCTGCGGCCGTTCAGCAAGTTCGAGGACGTAAAGGCGGCGCTCGACACCATGGCCAAATCGTTCGGGGCCGAAGAAGCCGCCCTGCTCGAACGCTACCGCACGGCGTTCGACCGCCAATACTGCCGCTATTGCGGAACCTGCGAGGCGCACTGCCCGTATGGCGTGGCGGTCGCCGAGGTCATGCGCTATGCGATGTATTTCAAATACTACGGCCGCGAGAAAGATTCGATGCAGCTGTATGCCTCGCTCGAGCCGGCCGCGCAGGCCTCGCCTTGTGATACCTGTCCCGGCTATTGCGAACAGGCCTGCCCACACCGCGTCCGCGTCCGCCCGCAACTGGTCGAGGCACACGGAATGCTGTCTTGGACGGCGTAACCGATAAGTGCCGAAGGGCAGGGCTGCCGCGTGCGGGCAGTTCTTCTGTTGTGTAGTGCGGATACGGTTTTGCTGGAACACTTCGGCCTGAACGCAAAGAACGCGCATAAGGAACAATGGGACCTTTTGGCCTAGAAGTTGAAATCTCCCTTGTAACGAGAGGAGCCACACACCATGAGCCTCATGGGAATTGACGTCGGAACGACCGGGTGCAAAGTCATTGCGTTCAACGAACAGGGTGCATCCATCGCCATGGCCTATGCTGAATACGACGCCGTGCGGCCGCAGCCTGGCCGCGCGGAGCTCGACAGCCGTGGTGTGTGGAAGAAAATCTGCAACTGCATGCATCACGTCGCCCGCCAAACCGCCCATGATCCCGTGACCGCGCTGGCCGTCACCTGTCTGGGCGAGGCCGCCACGCCCGTCTCGAAGAACCGCGAGATCCTTGGCAACAGCATCCTCAACTTCGACGAACGCGGCCAAGAGGAAGCGGTCGAGATCGAAAAGGCCGTCGGGCGCGAGAAACTCTTCCAGCGCAACGGCAACATCCTCGGCCATTTCTACACCGCGCCGAAACTCATGTGGCTCAAAAAGCATGAGCCGCAGCTTTACAAGAGCGCCGACAAGTTCCTGCTCTGGGAAGATTTCCTCAGCTTCATGCTCGGCTGCGACCCCGTCATTGACTACTCCGTGGCCAACCGCACACTGCTGTTCGATCTCGAAGCAAAAAAATGGTCGGACGAACTGGCCTCGGCCATGGGACTCGACCTCGACAAGATGGCCGAGTTGCGGCCTTCGACCGAAGTGCTCGGCGAGGTGGCACCCTCGCTATGCGACGAAATCGGCCTGCCGCGCGGCGTCAAGGTCGTTACCGGCGGCCACGACCAGTGCTGCAACGCGCTGGGCGCGGGCGTCATCCGCACAGGCATGGCCATCTACGGCATGGGCACCTTCATCTGCATCACGCCCGTCTATGACCGCCTGCCCGACCGGCCCAAGATGCTGGCCAGCGGCCTTAACATCGAGCACCACGTCGTGGCCAATCACTATGTTTCGTTCCTCTACAACCTGACGGGCGGAGCGCTTCTGAAATGGTTCCGCGACCAGTTCGGCCAACTCGAAAAACGCGAGGCCAACCTGCAGGGAATTGACCCCTACGACTTGTTGCTGTCCGATTTGCCCGCCGACCCCACACCGCTGTTGGTGCTCCCGCACTTTGCGGTCACGGGACCGCCGCTGTTCGAGAGCCGCACCAAGGGCGTCATCATGGGCCTGACCCTCGAAACCGACCGGCGCACGGTGCTCAAGGGCCTGCTCGAGGGTGTCACGTATTATTTCCGCGAGGGGCTGGAGCTGCTCGAACAGGCGGGCGTTAAGGTTGCCGAATTCCGTGCTACCGGCGGCGGGGCCAAGTCGCCGGTCTGGCTCCAGATCAAGGCCGATATTCTCGGCACGCCGCTGGCCACGGTCAAGGTGACGGAGGCGGGTGCGTTGGGCGCCGCGATGCTGGCGGGAATCGGCACCGGCGTGTGGCGTTCGCCCAAGGAGGCCGTCGAGGCGGCGGTCAAGGTGGATCGTGTCTTCGAACCGGATGCCCGCCGCCATGCGCGCTACACCGAGCAGTTCGAGAAATTCCGCAAGGTCTATCCGGCGCTGAAGGACCTGCTGGCAAGTCTGTAGGGAAAGCGTCTTTGACAGAATTCCCAAGATAAACGGGGCTTTCCCCACTCAGGGCTGTCAATCATGTAAGTCCTGTCCATTATCTTTGAAAGGTGATGTCCAAACGATGTGCAAAAAGACAATCACTCCCGTGCTGTTTGTAATCATGACAACGGTTTTCATTCACGCGCAAACGCCGTCGCCTCAGCAACAAGCCGAAGCCAACGCCGTCGAGGCGCAGAAGGCGTTCCTCGCCGCGCAGAAATTCATCGCCGGCTGGTGGGACCAGCGCGACACCGACACCGCACTCATTCCCGAAAACCTTCGCGATCCCAAAATCCGCAACTGGACACCCAAAAATTCCGCCGCCGACAACTGGCCCTACATGGTCATCGCGGCGCGTTTCGTCCTTCCGTCCTTCTACCAGAATGAGTGCCTGAAAACCCTTGCCGACGAACAGCGCTTGACCAACCGTGTCCGCCGTCTCGCCGACGATTTCAATCTCATGACCAACCAGTTCCTCTTTCCCCAACCCGACATGACGCGTATTATCTTCGGCTCGGCCGAATATGCCAAGGACGGCTTGATCCCCATCACTGAAATCCTCGGTCCGAAAACCCCCTACTTCCAGCGCATGCGCGACCTCGCCGACGATCTCCTTGCCGAATCGCGCGTCCAGACCCGCTTCGGCCTCATCCCCGCCTCCGACCACGAGGTCAATGGCGATATGCTTCAGGTCCTCTCGCGGCTGTGGTGGGCCACACGCGACGACCGCTATCTCGACATGGCGCTGCGAATCGCCCAGCACTATCTGTTCGACGCCCCGCCGGCCCGCGCCAATGTCCTTCGCTTGCGCGACCACGGCGGCGAAATCGTCAACGGTCTGTGCGAAGCCTATCTGGCCGCAAAACAGGGCCGCCCCGACGCGGCCGCGAAACTGCGCGAGCCGCTTCTGGCCAACCTCGACCGTATCCTTGAAATCGGCCGCAACGACGACGGCCTTCTCTACAATCAAATCAACGCCGCAACCGGCGAAATTCAAAACAAGGGCGCAGCCGACACGTGGGGCTACATCCTCGACGGCTACTACGCCCTCTATCTCAGCGACGGCATCGAACGTTATCGCGACGCCGTTCGCAAGGCCCTCGCTGCACTTCCCAAATACCGCGATTACTCGTGGGAGGGCAAGGACGGCGCCGACGGCATGGCCGATGCGCTCGAAAGCGCCGTCACTTTGCTTCGCTGGGAACCCGATGCGGCGGCTTTCGACTGGTGTGCACACACGTATCACAAGATGCTTGCCGTTCAAAAACCCGACGGCATCATCGAGGGCTGGCACGGCGACGGCAACGTGATCCGCAGCGCGCTGATGTGGGCATTCTATCTGTCGCAAGGCGTGTATGTCGAGCCGTGGCGCGAGGACGTGGCCGTCGGGGCCGTCCGAAACGGTGACGCCGTGGTGATTTGTGTGAAAGCCGGAAACGATTGGTCGGGACGTTTGGTGTTCGACCGCCCGCGCCATCGCGACTACTTTAACATGGCCGCCGACTATCCGCGCATCAACAGCTTCGCCGAGTGGTTTGCGCCGCAGGCCGCAACTCCGTATCGCATGGTCCTTACGGGCCGTGCCGAACCGCTTGCGTTGTCGGGCGGCGAACTTCATGCCGGAATCCCGATTGCGGTAAAAGGCGGCGAGCCATTTTATTGCACCGTCACGCCGGCTGCCGGCGGCGTCACTGCAGCGCCTGTTGGGTCTTCGCCGGCCAAAACTGCTCTCACCGAACAGCAGAAAATCGCGGCACTGCTCGATGCCGTTTCCAAAGCCAAAGACCTGACTTTTATTCGCAATGACGCGGAATGGCCCGCGTCGGCCGCCCGACAGCTGATGGAAAGCAAATACGGCAAGGCCAAAGACAACATTAAAACAGTGGAGGAATTCATCGAGCAGATCGCCTCTCGGTCCTCGACCACCGGCCGCGTTTATCAGGTCAAATTCAAGGACGGCCGCACGACCGAGTCGGCGTACTGGCTGCGCGCGAGGCTGAAAGAAATCGAGGCGGGCAAGTTTTGAGCAGAAACATGGATGGAGTGGACAGCAGGGGCAGAGTGGACAATATGGACAAACGGACCTGCCAAGGCAGCGCCTTTGTTGTCCACCCTGTCTATGCTTTTCAGTGCGTCCGCCCCGTCCATTTTCCCATCAACAAAAAACCCCATTTCGGCATTGCTGCGGAAATGGGGCTGATTTTTTCATGGTCGGGATGGTGAGATTTGAACTCACGACCTCAGCGTCCCGAACGCTGCGCGCTAGCCACCTGCGCTACATCCCGTTCAAACAAACCGGATGGGATCATCCGGTCGGCGTCCGGCTCCGTCAAGCTCTTTTCCACCGATGGGGCAAACCGGGTGAATGTCGCGATTTCGGGTACCACATTTGGCGAAAAAGCAACATTTTCCGTTGCAATCCTGCAGCCCACAGGCTCGAAAAAACTTTGGGTGCCGACTGGGGAACGAAAGTAAAATGAGCGCGCTGTTTCATGTTGTGATTGCCGACCTCCTGAACGACGACCTTGCCCCCGAACGCGAGATACTCGGCGGCTTGGCCGAAGTCACGGCGCTTCAAGCCCGCAGCGAAGCCGAACTGGCCGGCCGGATCGAGCAGGCCGATGCCATCATCCTCTATCACGAGGTCACGCTGACCCGCGCAACCATCGAGCGGCTGCAAAAGTGCCGCATCATCGTGCGCGGCGGCGTCGGCTTTGACAATGTGGACCTCGCCTTCGCCCGCTCGCGCGGCATTCCCGTCGCCAACACGCCCGACTATGGCTCCGAGGAAGTCGCCGACTCCGCCTTGGGCATGCTCCTCGCCCTTGCGCGCGGCATCCATCGTGCCAATTCCATCCTGCGCGCCCGCCGCGGCAACTGGACCTACGAGGTCGCCGCTCCGCTGGTCCGGCTGCGCGGCCGGACGCTGGGCATTGTCGGCCTCGGACGGATCGGCACGGCCATGGCCGTGCGCGGCAAGTCGCTGGGCATGGATGTCGCCTTCTACGATCCCTACAAGCCCGACGGCTATGACAAAGCTCTCGGCATCCGCCGCGTGGAAGAGTTGCGCGACTTGCTGGCCCAATCGCTGGCCGTAAGTCTTCACTGTCCGCTGACCGACGAAACCCGTCATCTGATTGACGCCAAGGCTCTGGCCGCAATGCCCCGCGGCGCCTATCTCATCAACACCGCGCGCGGCGGCGTTGTGGACTGCTCCGCCCTGCTCGACGTGCTGGTCGCGGGACATCTGGCCGGCGCCGGCATTGACGTCCTTCCCCACGAACCGCCCGCCGACAGCGATCCCCTGATTGCGGCTTGGCGCGATCCCATGCACCCGGCCCATCACCGCCTTATTCTCAATCCGCATCTGGCCTGGTATTGCGAGGACGGCAAGCGCGAGATGCGTCGAAAGGCGGCCGCGACCTGCCGGCGCGCCCTGCGCGGCGAGCCAATTCGCAATATTGTCAACATGTAAGGCTTCAAACACTCCATGAGGCTATCGCGGGCGGGAGCGAAACGCTTCGAGATAGACGGCGAGGGTTTGCTGCGCGCAGCGTTCCCACGTCAGCGTGCGTGCGAACTCCAGCCCGCGCTCGATGCAGGCGGCGCGCACGGGCGCATCGCGCAGCATCTGCACGATTCCACGCGCAATGTCGTCGGCGTGCAGAGGATTCACCAGCGTGCCGCGTCCGGTTACAAGTTCGCGCAGCGACGATGTGTCGCCGGCCACCACCGGTGTGCCGCACGCCATGGCTTCGACCACCGGCATGCCAAACCCCTCGTAAAGCGACGGGAGGACAAACAGATCGGCGGCGCTGTAGAGAGCAGGCAGATCGGCCTGCGGCACATAGCCGGCAAAAACCACATGGCCGCCGAGATCAAACCGCGCCACGGCAGCATCCACCTGCGCGGCGCCTTGGGCGCGCGAGCCGGCCACCACGAGGTGGGGCGCATCGCGGATTTCGCTGCGAACGCGCGCGCAGGCTTCGATCAAGCGTTCGACATTCTTGCGCGGCTCGAGCGTACCGATAAACAAGATGAACCGGTCGGGCAAGCCATAGCGTGCGCAAACCGCGGCGCGTTCGGCGGGGCTTTCGACGCGCCGAAATCGCGGGTCTACACCCAAATAGACGACAGCGATCCGCTCGGGAGGCACGTGCAACAATTCGATCAGGTCGCGCCGCGTCGCCTCCGATATGGTGATGATGCGGTCCATTTCCTTGAGCCGGCGCGGAAGCGTGGCCCGCAAAAACCGCCCGCCCAGCAGCGAGCAGTCTTCGGGGTGGTGCAGAAAGTAGAGGTCGTGCACCGTGGTTACGCGCCCGCCGCGGCGCTGCGGCGGCACATAAGTTGCCGGCGAGTGAAACACGTCCACTCCACCAAGGAAACGCTCTACGGGCGGCCAATTTAAATACCGCCAAGCATAAAGCAGAAGCGGGCCGGGCAGCCGCCGATGCACGACGGAAAAATTTCCGTGCTCCATCCACGACTCGCGCTGCGGGCGATTCCGCATCGAGTTCAGAAACACGACATACTGATTCTCGGGGTCAGTTTTGGCCAAGTGGGCGAGCAGGTGGCTGGTATAGTGCCCCATGCCGGTGCGTCGGGGAAGAATCGAGGAACCGTCAATGCCAATGCGCATGGGAGGACGCAACCCTGTGAGCGCTGGGCTTGAAGCAGTCCTTCAAGTCGAATGCGATGAGAAGGCAGTTCAAACCGCATGGAGTTCAAACTTCAGTTTGCCGTTTGCCCCCGCTTCAGTGGAGCAATTTTTCCCGCCCGTCTCCGTCCGCCGCAGCCAAAGTCCCCACTGCAGCGGGGGAAAAGACAACACACTGAAGTTTAAACTACGTGCCCTCTCCACCAAACAAGACTTGGACGCTTACCCACTACCCGTAGAGTCTAAAGCCAAATTCAGGGCAAGCCCCTACTCATTCTTTCTGCCCTCGAGTGCGGGCAAGGCCGGCGGAATGGATTTTTTTACAGCTGTCGCGCCGCGATACGTGGTCGAATAGCGGTTCTTGGCTTCCAACCGAACCTTGCCGATGGCCAGAAACCGGCCGGGCGGCTCCGCCTCGCGCACCGCAACGACATACTGGCCCGGCAGCGTCTGGGTCGAAAGGCTGTTATAGGCCGGCACACGCAGGATGCGCGACTGGGGGCCGCTGAGAAGAACCTCCAGCGGCTTGCCGGCCAGATCGGTCAAGCGCAACTCGGCGTTGGCTGTAAAGACCGGGCCGATCCGTTCAATGCGCAGTTCGGCCGTCGGGCTGCTCTCGACGGCCTTTGCCACCTGCCGGTCAATCAGTTTCTGCATATCCGCTTCCAACGGGGTCATCCACTGGTCCTTGAAGCGGATCAGACCCTGCGCGGTCATGCGGCGCGCCTCGATGGCCTCGATTTCGGCGGGCAGCATCCAGCGACCTTCGGGTTCGTAGAACACCAAACCTTTGGCCTTCTGCTCGAGCGCCGTCTTCTCGGCCGGCAGCATCCAGCGGCCCTGATACTCGACCAATCCCTTTTCCTTCGGGTCCACCCATTCACCTTGAAACAGAACCAGTCCGCGCTCGCGCTGCATCGCCTCGAACATTTGCCGCGTCGGCTCCAGTTGGAAATGCACATGCTGGCGCTTCATGGGCCCCGCGTCCACAAACACCGGCGTGACCGGATGATAGCCTTCCTTCTGGACACGGATGAAGTAGAAGGGATCGGCCCTGACGCTGCGGGTGGCCGGCGTCTGCGCCGGCTGCCCCGACTCCGGCGGCCACGGCTGCCACGGCCCCGTTCCCGTGCGCGAATAAACGATCTCGGCTCCCGCCGGATCGGATGTAACGCTCACCACTGCACAGCTGCTGCAAGCAAGTGCGCCGGCCAGAAGAACAAGTCCGCGAAACAGAGTCCGCGTGACCTTCATGTTCAACCTTCCTCCTTCGCAACAGAACGGGACTGTGCGGCCGCTTTCCCGAATGCAGCCTGGGAAAAGGCCAGTAGCGCGAGAACTGCCTGAATCGCTCCAAACAGAATAAACTGACGCGGAACCGTGATGTGCGAAATCAGATAGAACGTCGTCCCCAACGCCCCGACGATACTGCCGGCTGTCGAAAACGCATACAGCGCGCCGACCTGACGACCCAGACGCGCCGGATCATCGGCCAGAAGCCGAACCGCATAGGGCGAGACCATGCCCAGCACGACAGTGGGAATAAAGAAAATGGCAAGACTGGCCACAAGGGGGCCGACGGTCTCGACCACCTCAACCTCCAGACGACGATGCAGCATATCGCGAATGGGAAAGGCATAGAAGCGCAGAGCGATCAGAAGAATGGCCGACAGAAGCAAGAGGCTGCCGAATGCCGCAAACGAGGTCTTGCGGTCGGACAAGTGTCCGCCCAGAAAATACCCCAGCGACAGGCCCGCCAGAAACACCGCGATCAGATTGCCCCACACGTGAACCGAGCTGCCGAATTTGACGTTCAGGAACCGTCCGGCCAGAATCTCCAGCGCCAGCACCACTGCGCCGCTGACAAACACAATCAGATAGAGGATGAATTTTCGCATGAGCGTGGAAGTCCGGCTGTCCTGAAATTCGTTACCCTATGGCATCCGCAAGAATCGAAATGAGCAACAGTTCAATATCGCGAAAGGAAAGAGCGATGCTATGAAAGCAGCATCTTAAAATAAATCGGCCGTAAAGCTACCGTAAGGCTTTAGCCTCTTGGTAAAGACAACAAGTTCTCAGCCCCCGTTCCTGTGGCCCATGCGCGCGGCTTCTTGTCATCAACCCTTAATAGCGTATATGGCTCACCAATACCATACATGAATCAGCCCAGATAAACCGTCTGCCCTCTGCGCAAATATCATGTTCGCTAATCATTCTAAATAAACCATGCTAGTCTCGCTGTATCCCCCGCCTTTTACACTTATCATCTAAAAGATTTTTCCTATTGGATAGAGGTAATCTTTTTACGTTGAATATTACTAACCCTCATCACGAATTGCAGATGTACGACATCTATGGATGCTCTGGTGAAAAGTCATTTCGCCAATTCTTCTGACTCCTGAGTTATATAATATCCACGATAAGCAGCGCACATATTTTTAGATTTTCGAAGAAACGGACTTTTTACCGATCCATCGCCCTTTGCCCTATTTCAGGAGGCATAATTCCAAGAATTCTTGCAACAAAACCCTTCCTTGCGTAAAACGCGCGAGTGGTACTTCCGTGACCAGGTCCTTTTGTTCTTGGCTGAACCACTTTTCCCATTTTACCAGTAAGTGCCTCAAAACCATGTATTTTTATGCATTCCCGAACATCATCATAGTCCTTTTTTACTTGTTCATACATTTGCTTATCATTCAAATCAAACGCTGCTATGCGAACTAAAATAGAACTTGGTTCTTGCTGAGATTCTACTAATCTTGCACAAACCACAGCTTTTCTCAGTTTTAGTAGCAAATGGCTTTTTTCAAAAGGGGTATTAAGCACGTTTACGGGATCAATCATTGTTATGGCCATTGTCTCTTTTACAACGATCAATCCGCTTGAAGTCTTTTTAAGTGGAACAATTTTTAGCTCCCAAGAACCGAAATTTGGAGCCTGGGCAGAATTAATTGGAAGACCTAAATAGCGCTCCAATACATGACCCGCCCAACCCTTGTTTATCTTATCGCCTTTCCATATCGTAACACCATATTGTTTTGCAAGAGGTACTAAATCCTGCCCTTCGAGCTGCTTAAGCTTTGTAATCGCTTCGTCCCTTTTCATGGCTCTAACCTAGTAGGTCAGCAGTTGCGGCTGCTGCTGTTCAATGGCAATCTTTAGTCGCCTAATTGAAAGATTGATAAATTCTGGCTCTATTTCTACGCCAACAAATCTACGTCCAGTTCGGATTGCAGCCACTCCGGTAGTTGAACTTCCTGCAAAAGGATCGAAGATAAGATCGCCTTCATTTGTTGATGCAATAATAATCCTCTCTAAAAGGGCTATTGGCTTTTGAGTTGGGTGTTTTCCAAATATTTTTTCTTCCGCGCTTGGTGCAGGAATCCGCCAAACCGTTTTCATTTGTTTATTTCCGTTTATCGCCCGCATTTTTTCATAATTGAATGTATGGCGGGACTTGCTATTCTTTGCTGCCCATATTATTGTCTCAGTCGAATGCGTAAAATAACGACAAGACAGATTTGGGGGAGGATTGGGCTTTTCCCAAGTAATATCGTTTAGGATTTTCATTCCAAGCTGTTGCATAGCAAAGCCAACGGAATATATAACGTGGTGTGTCCCGGAAACCCAAATTGTTGCGTTCTCCTTGAGGAGTGCTTTGCACCTCGAAAGCCACGACTTATTAAATTCATGGTTTATTTCAGGCCCGCTGGAGCGATCCCAATCACCTTTATCAACGACCACCATTTTTCCGCCATGACAGGTAATGCCGCCATTGGAAAGAAAATATGGTGGGTCACAAAATATCATATCAAATTTTCCCTCAGGATAAATCCTAATTAATCTGTCCATAAAGTCAAAGCAATTGACATGATAAAGCCATATCCCAAGTGAATCATTTCGAAATACACATTGATTAGACAAAGGTTCCGTTCCATCCATGACCATGAACGTCAATGAATCATCCTTTTTTGTCTTCCGATATTTCATGGATGTCTAAAGTGCCCTACCCTTATTCTGAGCGGCGTTCTTCGCAGATGTGGTTTTCAATTCTCTCCCATCTGTCAAACATCCTAGGTCCAAGAGGCAGCGAATCCAGAAATTCCAAGATATCGGAATGCCCGGGCGATGATGCCAATGATGCTATAAGAAGAACATCTACCGTGTCTTCATCCTACAATTCCGGAACTATTATTCCGATTCGGCAACCGGAAAGCACTTTTGCATTGATGTGCAATCCGCTGACCCTTCTCCTCCTCCGTAAAGTTCAGATGTATGCTCTTCTTGCGCTCTGCATTCGGCAAGGCAAAAAGAAGTCAAGCATTAAGGGATTAGAAGTATCCGGCTATCCAGTCAAATCGTCATACCCGCGGTTTCGCCCAATTTTTCAAGATGCACTCATCTGTTCTGCAATCCCCGTAGTTTTACATGAATGCTGAACCTTCTTTGCGCGGTTCACGCCGACGGTCCCTACAGCGTTCCGGTTGTGGGCACGTCCTTCATTCGAGTGTCGAGTTTCTGGACGGCCTGCGGTTTGTTTTGCTGCTTGTAGAGCTCTCGAAGCGCCTCGGCCGCCTTGTGCACCAGCGCCACCTGCTCCTGCGCGACCGGCCGGCCGCGCAGACTTTGGCCGATGCCGATACATTGTTCAAGATACGAGATAGCCTCGTCGTAGCGCTTCTGAATGAGAAGCGCCTGACCAAGTTCATAGCGCGACCACAGATCGTTTGGCAATGCGGCGGCGCGCGCCTGAAGCAGTTCAAAGTTGAGCAGCCGCGCAATGGCCCGGTCTTCGGGGCAGAGTTCCTGCGCCCGCATATAGGCCCGCGTCGCCTGTCCCACTTCGTTCAGGCGATAATGTTTGTGCCCTTTCAATATCTCGGGCACAGCGGCCAGATACTTGTGGATGCGGGCCAGATCATCGGGGCCATAGCTTCCGGCCTTCAGATAGGTTTCGATCTTGCCCGCCTTCGAGATCAGATAGTCGAGATTGTCGAACAACGGCTGCTCGCTGTAGCCGTAGAGCGGCGAATAGAACTCCAGATAGGGGCGGTTTTCGCTGTTGATTGGGGCGTTTTCCAAATCGGCGGCCAGCGCGCGGCCGTCGGTCAGGTAGCAGCTGAGCAGTTTGTCGGCGCTGTCGAGCAGGAGTTCGCGCAGATCGGTTCCGACGGCCGGTTCTTTCAGGCGCTCGACCATCCGGCGGTAGTCAATGTGGAGCGGCTGGGCCGAGCCAACCAGCAGAATGTAGTGGGTTGGCTCGTTGTTCATATACCAGATGGAGAAATCCGGGAAAACCTTATGGAACGTTCGCAACGCGCACCGGAACATTTCGGGCGACAGCCCGCTGAGCGGCATCCAGACGACCACCATGCCGGCGGAGGTCAGGCGGTCGCGGCACAGCTGAAAATATTCCAGATCATATAGGTTGGCGTTGGTCTTGTAGCGCAGATCGGTGCAGTCGGTGGCGATGACGTCGTAGCGCTTGGGCGTGAAACGCAGGAAGCTGCGCACGTCGTCGAGTATGACCGAATAGCGCGGGTCGGCGGGCGACCACGCGCCGCGGCGTGTGAAGTTGAGCACCTTGCCCTTGTTGGCCGTGGTCAAAAGAAAGGCGGCGTTGAGAACCGTCGGGCAGATCTCGACGCAGTCGAGCTTTTCCAGCGACGCATATTGCAGATAGGAGTAGGAAGCGCCGCCGCTGCCAAAGCCTACGGTCAGGGCTGTTTGGGGCTTTTCGTGTATGAGCATGGGAATGTGCGCCAGACTTTTTTGATCCGTCACCAGAATCCGGTCGGTGCCGGCCACGCCCACTTTGTCCACATAGAGCGTCCGCTCGCCCATGGGGTTCTCCATCACCGAGACGGTTGCCAGCGGCCCTTCTTCGTAGTAGACGAGGCGCTGCGTGGCTTCGGGCCGATGAAACACCGTATCGAAGGGGAAACGCACCAGAAGCACCAGCGCGCAAAGTCCGGCCAGTCCGATGACAAAATAGCGCCGCGTGGGATGCAGGTGCGGGAGGTTGAGTGTCAGCGCAACGGCCATGGCAATGTTGCCCATGCTCAGCAGAAACAACGTCCAGGGAATGCGCAGTGTGGGAATGAGGATAAAGCCGGCGGCCAGCGAGCCGAGGATCGCCCCAACCGTGTTGATCGAATAGAGATCGCCGACCGTGCGGCCGACGCGCTGCAGCGAAGGCACGCAAATCCGCGCGGCCACCGGATAGGCCATGCCCATCAGGAGAGTCGCAGGCAAAATCGCCACGGCCGTTTTCACAAAAATGTTGGCCACAGCAGCGGCAAAATAGATTTGCGTCTGATCCTCGTTCATCTCCCGGAACGGCGCAAGGTCGGGAATAATTCCGCGGACAGCCACCAGAGAGAAAGCGCCCATCAGACCAATGCCCAATTGAAGAAGCGAAAAACAGCGCACCGGCTCGGGCAGGCGGTCCACAAAGCGCGTCATGAGGGCGCTGCCGGCGGCCAGCCCCGTCAGGAATACCGCCAACATGGCCGTAAACGCGTAGGTCGTGTTCTTGAGAAGCTCGAACGAGAAGATCAGCGACCGGGACCACGCCACCTGATAGGCCAGAGCAACCGCGCCCGAAATGCCGTAGAACCAGAAGACCATTTGCGCCGTTTGAGGGGTTACGTCCGTTGGCCATCCGTCGTCGGCGACAGGGCGGTCGGCGGCCGGCGAGGCGGCAGGCGCGGGTTCTACTTCGGCACCGGGCAGTGCACTCAAAACCCATGCCAAAAGCCCGACGGCGGCGTTGATCCCCACGGCCACATACATCATGCCCGTCACACCGAGGACCGCGATGCCGTGAAATCCCGCCGTGTAGCAGCCGAGCACCGCTCCGAACGTATTGATCGCATAGAGCACGCCGAGCGAAAGCCCCAACCGGTCGCCCACGCGCGCATACCACTTCGACAGGACCGGCAGCGTGGCGCCCATCAGAGTCGTGGGCACCAGCAACACCGCGATGGTCAGAGCAAGGCGGACCAGCGTGATCGTACGAAACGACGGTTCGCCGTCGCGGTAAAAACCGGCATAGATCGGATGCACCCAGCGCAGCAGGAACGGCACAGCCAGTGCGCCGGCGGCAATGCCCAGTTCGAGCAGCGCATAAATGCGCAGCGGATTGCGCCGGCGGTCCACCCAGCGGCCGAACAGGAAACTGCCGAGGGCAAGGCCGCCCATGAACGCCGCCAGAACCGTGCTCACGGCATACAGCGTGGCACCGAACACGTAGGTCAGCATCCGGCTCCAGAGCACCTCATAGACCAGACCGGCAAAACCGGAGGAAACAAAGAGCAGCAGAACGAGTGGAGCACGCGGGGGCGTTGGGCGTTGAGCCGACGCGGGCGCTGTGGATGAAATGGCCATAAAGTCTGTCCCACCTCCCTATGGAGTCGCGGCAGACTGTGGCGGTTCAGGTTTGAAAATGCAACTGCGAAAACAAATGGGCGCAAAAGCCGTCGAACTGGAATGCGCTGGAAAGACCCAATGCAAGGCTTCAATGGATGGACCCTGCGGAAGGGCGTCTTCTCACGAAATCGGGAGAGGTCGTTCGATCATGCTGTGGCCTTATTGGGGCTGGAAGGGCGAAAAGGAAAAGGCCCGAGGTCGCGCCCTTGTCATTATGCACAAATCGGCGAACGCTTTGGACTGCGGCAGCCACGCTGCCGCTTTCTTTTGTACCAAGTTCCAAATCTGCCAAGCGTAGGTTTTTCCCCTCAGCAACGACGCTTTGTCTGACAAAGGACGATTTCAGCAAAGCGGCCAGCATGGCTGCCGCAGTCCAAAGCCCTCGACATTGTGCCGGGGGGATTTTTCGGCATCAGGCGGCGGTGTTGCTTGCGCTCGTGGGAACCTTCTCCCGATTTCGGGGGATGCACCCCTGCGGAGGGACGTCTTCGTCGGCCTCCGTTTTCCACGGCGTCCGAACGGAAATTTGGTCTAATCCAAACCCGATGGATGCGGCCGGATTCAGTCCGGTCGGGGTGAAACCCGACCGTCGATTATCATGTCGAAACCCCAAACGCTACGCGCAGCATCACGCAAGGCATTTCCCTTCTGCACCTTGCATGACGCTAATGCATCCCGGTGGCTGTGCCATCACAGCCTCGTCTGCGCCTTGCCGGTTTCATCCTTCCCGTTTCAGCAACTCCCGCTTCAGGACCTTGCCCAGCGTGTTCTTGGGCAATTCAGGAATCACCTCAAACTCGCGCGGAATCTTGTAGGCGGCCATGCGCTCGGCACACCACACGCGCAATTCCCGCTCGTCCACCGTGGCCCCTTCGTTGAGCACGAGGAACGCCTTGGGCATTTCGCCGCGGAGCGGGTCGCTGATTCCCACGACCGCAGCTTCGGCAATGGCCGGATGGGTGGTCAGGATGTGCTCGATTTCCTGCGGAAAAATCTTCTCGCCGCCCAGAATGATCATGTCCTTCTTCCGCCCGGTCACATACAGAAAGCCATCGCTGTCGAGATAGCCCGTGTCGCCGGTTTTCAGCCACCCGTCGGCATCAATGGTCTGGGCCGTGGCCTCGGGATTGCGATAGTAGCCCTCCATGACATTGTCACCGGCCACATAGATGTCGCCGGTGGCTTCGGGCGGGAGGACTTGTCCGGCATCGTCGCGAATCTGCGCCCGCACGCCGGGAATCGGCTGTCCTACACTCAGCGGCTTGCACGCCCCCGGATGATTGGTCGCCACCACGGGCGAGGCCTCGGTCAGGCCGTAGCCTTGAAAAATGGGAAAGCCGATACGGCGTTGAAACTCCTCGCCCAGCGACGGCGGAAGCGGGCCTCCGCCCGATATGGCAATCCGCACGCTCTGCAGGCGCGACGGCTCGCGCGACCCCGTTCGCATCAGGAGCGCAAACATCGAGGCGACCATCAAGAGGCACGTTACCTTCTCGCGCTCGATTAACTCAATGGCCGTTGTCGGATGGAACCGCCGCATCAGAACCATGCTCGAACCGGTCAGCAAGGGAAGCAGCATGGCGGTGGACAATCCAAAGCTGTGGAAGAGCGGCAGAACACTCAGGAAAACGTCGCTGGGCCGAATCTCCAACACTTGCTGCATGCTCCGGCAGTTGGCGACCAGATTGCGGTGGCTCAGCATGACTCCTTTGGCCACGCCCGTCGTGCCGCTGGTGTAAATCAGACAGGCCGTTCGATTGGGATCACTTTGGCCTGAGTCAAGGACGGTTGGGTCGGCAGCGGCCAGCGCCGCGGCAATCTGCTGGGGGCCGAAAGCGGCCAGCATTTCATCGAGATAAACGGCTTGGATGCCGCCGGCGCCGCTTTGCTGCGCAGCGTCCATCAGCGGCCGAAATGGCGAGGCGGTGAGAACCAGCCGGACTTGGGCATGATCGAGAATGAACGCCACTTCGGGCGGCGACAGCAAGCAGTTGATTGGCACCGCTGCGCGGTCGGCCGCCAGACAGCCCAGAAATGCAGCGACGAACCATTCGCTATTGGGCAGCACAATTCCCACATGGCCCGTCTCGCTCGAATCGCTGAGGGCAATCAAGCGCGAGAGCGCAACGGCGCGCCGCAAAGTCTCATCGAGCGTCAGCCGTTGCGTGTCGTCAATGACGGCCGGATTGGAGCCATAGGTTTTCCAGGATTCATAGAGTGCACGTTTCAGGTCCACGGCAATCTCCTTTTCCTCCGCGGCGTTTTGCGGACTGCAGATAAAGTCCGGCAACCTGCAACTGGCAGTTGCCCCCGCCCCATGATTTCGTCCTATTGCTGCGGCAGGTCCATGCTGCCTTGAACGCGACTTCTATGATTGCTTTCGCGACCGAGTAAAGCGTTTTCTGCAGCCGGCCACGCAGAGCACCATTGCTTCTTCGTGTCTTCGTGCCCTGATTCACGGCACGGCCTCACGCATAACCGCAAAGCAATATGGAGGGACGCCTTCCACGGTGTCCAAATCGAAATTGCGTCCAAGCGAAAGGAACATAGCGGGAAGGGAATTAGGATGCAGTCGGGGGGAACCCGACCCTCCACCGATATAATTACTTGGTTCCCTTTTACCGGCTTTGCGTCTTTGGGTGCGATGACCTTGAATGCTCTCAATGGACGCAGACGCGAGAGTTTCCCATTGACCGTTCAAACGAACCCCGTCAGCATCATATTGTTATGAGCGAACGGCTTTCGCCCAGTCTGGCCAAGCTGGCAAAAACCGCCTTGCGTTTGCCAAAAACCGGCATTCCACTTTCGCGCATTGTAGAGATTCTGGCACAGCCCGATGGCGACATCAGCACCGTAGCCAACCGCCTGCCCCGCGTGGACAACACTGAGCTGCGGCAGGGACTTGCCGCCCTCGCCCGCTTTCTCCGCGAACTGGAAAAGGAAACAAACGCCGGCAAACCGCCGCAGCCGGACATCGCCTTGCCCACCACAACCGAGGTGTTTCCAACCGACGCGCCAACGGTCGGCCCCGACGTGAAAATCGAACGCGTGAAAATGTTTATAGACGGCGGCTCGCACGGCAATCCGGGACCGGCGGCCATCGGCATCGTGTTCACCGACATGGCCGGCCATACGCTTTGGCAAATCAGCCGCCGGCTGGAAGGCCCCGCCACCAACAACGTGGCCGAATACGAAGCCCTACGGCAGGGACTGCTGTGCGCCCTCGGACAAGGCTGGCGCAAAGTGCATGTGTTCAGCGACAGCGAGCTACTGGTCCGGCAAATGCTCGGCCACTACAAGATCAAGAACGAGGGCTTGCGCCAGCTCGCGCCTGCCATCCAACGCCTGATCCGGCAATTCGACACCTTCACCATCGCCCATATCAGCCGCGAGCAAAACCGGCTGGCCGACCGCCTTGTGGCCCATGCACTGAAAGAATGAGCCTGAGCCGGGTGGACCGATCCTTAGGCCAGTGCAGCAACCATTGCGTTGGTGATGGCAATTTCGTCCACACTGGCGCCGCGGGACAGGTCGTTGACCGGTTGCGCCAGACCCTGAATGATCGGCCCCAGCGCATCGCAATTGGTGAACCGCTGGACCAGCTTGTAGCCGATATTCGCCGAATTCAGATCGGGGAAGATCAGCACGTTGGCCTTGCCGGCAATCGGGCTGCCCGGCGCCTTGCGCTTGCCAACCGACTCGACAATGGCAGCATCGGCCTGCAGCTCGCCGTCCACAGGCAGGTCGGGCCGGCGCTCCTTTACCAGCGCCGTGGCCTTGCGGACTTTGTCCACCATCGGGTGTTCGGCGCTGCCTTTGGTCGAGAACGACAGCATGGCAATGCGGGGATCAAAATCAATCAGAGTCTTTGCCGTATCGGCCGAGGCAATGGCAATGTCCGCCAACTGCTCTGCGGTGGGGTCGGGAAGAACGGCACAGTCGGCGAAAATATAGACGCCGTCGCCGCCGAGAACGCAGTTGGGCACCACCATGATGAAACAGCTGGAGACGGTCTTGATGCCCGGCTTCATGCCGACAATTTTGATACTGGGGCGCAGAACATCGGCCGTGGCCGTAGCGGCTCCGCCGCAAATGCCGTCCACATAGTTTTTGTGGAGCAGCATGGCCGCGAAGTAAAAGGGATCTTTAAACAGTTCGAGGGCCTGTTCCTTGCTGAGGTTTTCTTTTCGGCGGATGACATTATATTCATCGGCGAAATCGCCCAGCCGCGGGTCCGTTGTATGGTCCACTTGAGCGAGGTCGGAGACGTTCACTCCGGCTTCTTGTGCGACTTTCTGGATGTCCGAAGGTCGGCCGATCAGGATGGGGTTCGCCCAGCCTTGGTCGGCCGTTTTGCGTGCAGCTTGAATTACTCGCGTGTCAATGCCGGCTTCTGGAATAGCGATGCGTTTCTTCCGTTCTTTTGCCTTGGTGACGATTTTTTCAACTACATTCATATTTAATCCCTCCTTTTTTATTCATTATATTCTTAATGACCAATATGATCTAAAAACATTCGATCTCTTTTTATATGGTCTAATCTCTATTTTGAATTGTTTCTTTTGCTTGTTCTTCCAGTGTCTCCGATGTCTCTCTCACTCTATCCATAAGCCATTGTTCTGTCTCAAATCGGTAAAATCCGACCGGGATTGCCATTGGCTTTACCTTTGAGGCAATGATCTGTTCCTGCCCATATAGCAGCAAGTTGCATTGTTCAACAAAGACCATGGCAAGGAATTTGGGTTGGAAAATGCCAGAGGCCCGAGTTCTCGACTCGCGGTCGAATGGATATAATCCCTCCGTGATTTGCTGCTCCGACCAGCGGACGGCGCGACCGGCCAATGAATCTACCGTGTCGCTGCTCAAGTGAATGTCTGGTCGAACAGCGGTCCGCGCTCTGAAAACGATGGCAATGACATGAGCGTCGGACGTTGGGCGGGTGTTTGCTTCTGTCTGCCTGCCGACAGTCGCCGATAAAGGATCGGTCGTGGTTTGATTGTCTTCTGCCAGCCATTTCAGCACGACATCCAATCGCGTCGGCTGATAGAAAGGCTCGAAGGGACCGCTTCGGAATTCCCGGGCAAAAGATTGAATAAACGCAATTTGCTTTCCGGCATCGGCCGAAAATATCTGCCGATAAGACGAAAACCCATGGAGGGCGGACAAGGCCGCAAAGGCGATTCCAGAAACCTGCAGGGCGCGGCGACGGAGCGAACTGGCTTGGACGGCCGCCTGTTCCATGAACGCCGGCAAATTGTGGGCACCCGCCTCGCGCAACACCAGCGACCCGGCCGCAAGGTCATGAACACCCTGCTTGAATGGATGCAGAACGCATAAAAAAGCATTGGCAACAATATAGGCGCGGGCCAGACCGTTGGCTATGCCCGCCGCAAAGAAAATAGCCGTCTGGTTGCCATACAGCACCAAATGCCCCGTCCATTCGGCGCAAAGAAAAGGAACGGCCAGAACCATGAGAAGAGCAGCGCGCACAGCTGCCGCCGCTGGCGACAATGGTTCGCCCAACAGACTGGTAGTCCGGATTCCCAGTATGGCCTTCCCTACAGTTACCCCTTTGCCGACCGGTCCTTCTGCCAGAAAAAGATAGATGAAGGCAACCGCAACCCCCAGAAAAACCGACCATGAGCCCATTTGCAGAGCCGGCGTCCGCAACAATGGAAAGGTCAGTTGAAACACAATGCGGAGCAAAAAAATGTCAATCGCGAGGGCGCCGAGTCGAAACCAGAAACCGGCCAAAGGTGGAATGGGCCGCGGAGCATTTTTCTCCAAGGCATCGGCTGGAAGGAGACCTTCGTTTGCCATGACCGAAGCGCTTTCTGCAAGGTCGCGCCAGCGCAAGAGCCAAAACACCCCGCCGACGCTTGTTGGCCAACCACTGAAAGGTTCTGCCTTGCAGAACCGGCAATGTAAAGCGCAATTTCCTTCAGGGAAAAAACGCCGGAAGTCTTCATATTGGGTTCTGTCGGTCAAACATTGACGGTCGGCGACCGATGCCGCGGGGGGAACCACCGATATTGCCCATCCGGAGGTCGGTGGCAGAACGACTCTTTTCAGTTCAATCGGCGGCGACCTCGGCGTCAGTCGAGAGGGACATAGTATTCCTGATAGTATTCGCCGCGGGGCCCGGCGCGCACAATGTCGCCGTAACTTATGGTCCCGTTGGTGGGGTCATACAGCATATCGGGATAGAAAAACCAATAACGCCCGCGGTCCGAGCGAAACTGATTGATAATGTCCGGTCCCAGACTGTTCATGATCCATGCATGGCCGTACGTCCATTGGTAGTCGTGCGGCGGCGTAAAGAACCGCTTGCCCGACTCCTCGTCGGCGTAGTCAAAGCCGTCGTAGTTGGGGTCGGTGTTGCCTTTGGCCAGTCCGAAGACATCGAGCGGAACACTGGTGATGTAAGCAATGGGCGTGGTCAGCGGCCGCAAGCGCGCGCTGGTCGGCTGCACACGAAGGGTCGGCGAAAGAAACAACGGCGGATAGCCCGGTTGGTCGCAACGATAGGCTTCGAGCGCAACGGCCAGCGAGCGCATTTCGCTGCGCACGCGCGCGACTTTCGACCGCACCTGGGCTTCGAGAAAATTAGGGATGGCAATGGCGGCAAGAATCGCGATGATGGCGACTACAATCAGAAGTTCGATGAGGGTAAAAGCGCGCCGCACATTTGCCGGAATCACGAGCGACCTCCTCCCGAGTGTCGCCAAACTCAAAACCTTCTTTATCCTCTCTCCCGCTGGAGGGCAAGCAAAGAAACGCGCCGGAGCCATCCGGCGCGCATTTTCAAGAATTCCATGTCAATCGGCATATTTCTGATGGAACCTCTCGCGCAAAAAGGCAAAGCAAACAAATGAGCCCAGCGAAAACCCAGCCAGATAGTTGCCTGCTCGAGAACACGAGATTCGATTCCTTCGAGGCTGACTAAAAATTAATACGATTTGCATTTTTCTGCTTTTGCGTAAAGCAATATCCTGAAAAATCAATGATGTGCACAATACCGATGACCGCATTTTTTCGCTTGACAGGCCGAGTGATCCTTCTAACTTTTACACCCAGTATCATGCGAAATAGGCGGTGCTGTCTGAAACGGATGTCTTGGAC
>JAOAGV010000037.1 GCA_026415575.1 Candidatus Sumerlaeia bacterium | reverse complement strand
CCAGCCCCACCGCCGCCACCGCCGCCACCGCTGCCCAGTCGCACATCCATATCGGTGCTTTCATCGCCGTTGATACCGGGCAGGAAATAACCGCCCGGGCTACCAGCGCCGCCCGACGTCCCGGGGCTGGAAAACGCACCACGTCCGGGAATGCCGGCACGGCCGCCGGCCGGACCGGCACCGCTGCCGCCGCTTCCGCCATCACCGCCTGCTGCTCCGTTGGCGAATGCGCCTTGGCCGTCTGCACCATTATTGCCGCCGGCGGCCATCCCCATTCCCGACCCGCCCAGTCCGCCATGACCGGGCATGAGCGACCCTGTGAATCCATAGACTGAAGCCCCGCCGCCGGCACCACCGCCGGCCCCGCCCCAATAGCCTTTGCCGCGGGCGTTGAGCGTGCCTTCGATCAGAATCTCATCGGCATGGATTTCGAGCATACCCGACCCGACATCCGTTGTTTGACTCAGGAGATCGTTCGAGCCAATTCCTACGTCCGGGACGTCTTGCAGATTGGGCGTGGTCAAGCCCTGACCGCTGCTTTGCACATACCCCCGCACAGTAACTTCCGTGTTCGGCGGAATCCAGAACCGGCGGATATTGGTATGAAGCCCCCAGACCACGTCGCCCGGCGCAAGGTAGAAATCGTAGCCGCCGTGGTCGGCCGGCGGATACTCGGCGGTATAGGCCGCTCCGCCGATCCACAACACTAAGACCAATAAGCATAAGGCAGGGGTATGGTGAGTGCGGTGCATTGAACGGCGTCCTCCCAGCGCGGTTATTAGGGACCCAAACCTGATATAATCTCTTCGCTTCAAAAAAAATCTCCGAAGCAACCAATTGTATTTATAGATCACCAGCGGCAAAAAATCAACCTGAAACTCAAAAAAACTTCGCGCCGACTTGCCAGAGGGAATTTGCGGGGCGTTGCTCGATGGTTCCACCACATGCGCGAACCTTGCCCTCCACCGTCGTATGCAGACCGACTGGCGTCAACGCGCCCTGTCTTCACCGCTGAGCCACATTGCCGGCTGCCGGTTGGGATGTCGCGGAAAAGACAACTGACTGGAAAACGACCAAGCGTCTTATCAGGAACCGCTTATCCAGCGTTGGTTTGTCGCGCTGCGGGTTTATTCGCCGTCATTGCCGATGCAAGTGACGGGGCAGCTGTCCATGGCTTCCTGACACTTTTCTTCTTCGTCGGGGGTTGCCGGCTGTTTTTTGACATAGGCATAGGTTTCGCCCATGGCGAAATTCTCCGGCGCACGGTTTTCACAATCTCCGCAAAGGATGCACTCCTCATCCACGTAATAGCGGCCCGGAACATTGCCCGGCGTCTTCCGCGTCTTGTCGGCCATATCGTGAGGCCCTCCTTGATAGGAATAGCGATGGGCTTGGGCTTAGTGATTTAGCATACATGCGGGCCTAAAACCTATTGTGTCAGCCCGATTGTTATTGGTGATTTTGTTCGTCAGGAAATCAAGTGCAAATATGGTTGGGCGGCTTGTTGCAGGCATATTTAAATGTTTGGCTTATTGCCTATAACCAAACGCAGCGGGGATTCAAACCCGATTGGCTGCAGGCAACCTTTGCGTGCGCCTTGTCCGTGCTTCATCGTGGACAACGTGCAATTCCAAACCAGATTTTTCTTGCATGTCGCTCCACACCTGTACTATTCCATAATCTGTTTTGACGTGCCCCGCGGGGCCTATGTGCCGGGATGGCGGAATTGGCAGACGCGCATGGTTGAGGGCCATGTGGTTAACAGCCGTGGGGGTTCAAGTCCCCCTCCCGGCACCATCTTATTGTGGCCGGCAGCTACAAGCAATTAGAACTCCGAACCGAGAGGCCGGTAGTTCGAGAAAGCCCTCTGCAATCTGGCCGACAACAGAAGCCAAAGAATGGAAGATGCAGAAAGGAAAAAACACCCAATCAGCGGAAATAAAGTCAGGCGAGTCGGCGTCTATTCTCTTTCCCCATAGAAGGGCAAAAAGGCTTTTTGTCCCCCGCAAAAAACTCGCATTTTTTTCAAAAATCGTCATTGACGCGCGCAAAACGCGCGCGTAGGAACAAGAATGTCCTGAAAGGATTGATTGGGACTCGCGTCACCGCATGTAGTATGGCCGGACGGCCAAAATCAAAGCCAACCGGGATGACCGAACAAATTTCAAGCGCAGGAGGATGGACAGATGGCTAAGGGCAGTATGACGAAGTCGCAGCTGGTAGGCGTGTTGGCAGGCGCGGCAGGCGTGACCAAGGTGCAGGCCGGCAAAATGCTGGAAGCCTTGGTTGCCACGGCGTACAAGGAAGCCAAGAGGGCCTTCACGATTCCGGGCCTCGGCAAACTTGTGGTCGTCAAGCGCAAAGCACGCATGGGCCGCAATCCGCAGACGGGCGAGGCGATCAAAATCCCCGCCAAAACCGTCTTGAAATTCCGGATTGCCAAAGCGTGCAAAGACGCGGTTCTCAAGTAGGAACCCCGTCGCACAGGTTGCAGCAGGATCTTTCGGGCACTCTTCGGCGGCAGACATCACCGACCGACACCGACACCCGCCGAAGGTGCCCGAGTCTTTTTTTGCACCTCGCGCGGCCGTGGACTATCCCGTCAGTCCAGTGCCGCCAGCGCTGCCTCGATCTGCTCTTTGCGGTTGTAAAAATGCGGCGAGAATCGAATCCATCCGCGCCGGTGTGCCCCGACAATCTTTCGTTCCAAAAGCCGCCTGAACAGAACATCGCTTGCTACCGCAGGATGGCGAAACGCCACAATGCCCAAACGCAAAGCGTCCTCCCGCGGCGTAAAAATCTCGCACCCGCGGCGCTCCAATCCTTCCAACAGCAACCGCGTCAAATCCAGAATGCGCCGCTCGACCTGCTCGAGACCAATTTCCAAGAGCAACTCGACCGATCCGGCCAATCCGACCGCACCGACAAGGTTGTGCGAACCTTCTTCAAATCGCCGCGCCGTCGGCACCCACGGCTGATCGGCGCGGTCATAGTTGGACGGCTCAGGAACGCCCAGCCAGCCGAGGATACAGTTGGGTAGGCGTTCGATGCAGTCGCGGCGGCAGTAAAACACGCCAAAGCCTTCCGGCCCCAGCAGCCACTTGTGGCCGTCGGCCGAAAGAAAGGCGATGTTGCACCGCTGCACATCGAGGGCCGCTGCGCCCAACGCCTGAATGGCATCCACACACAGAAGCACACCGCGCTCGCGGCAGAGCTCGCCCAGCGCTTCGAGCGGCATGCGAAAGCCGGTGGAAAACTGCACGGCGGAGACCGTGACCAGACGTGTGCGCGAGTCCATTGCGGCGGCAAAATCGGCAACCTCGAAACGGTAGTTTCGCTCGGCCACAATTCGCAGCTCGACACCGCGCCGCGCCAGACTTCGCCACGGGTAGATGTTGGCGGGGAATTCGTGCGCAGCAGTAACAATGTTGTCGCCCTCGCGCCAGTCCAGTCCCTCAGCCACGAGGCTCAGGCCCTCGGTGGTGTTCTTGACAAAGGCAATCTCGTCGGCGGTGCAATGCAGCATTTGCGCCGCCGCCCCGCGCAGCCATTCCATGCGCTTGACCGCCTCGCGCTGGCGCAACGGGCCGTGATGTTCGAGATCGTCAATGGCTTGGCGCATGGCGCGCGCCGCACGCGCCGGCAGCGGCGAAACGCCTGCATGGTTGAGAAAGATCACGTCATTCAGGATTGGGAATTCGTTTTCAAAACCGTCCGCCATTTTCCCGCTCCGCTGGTAGTCTAACCATAAGCACATGGCTCACACTTTCGTTTGCTATTGACTCCCGGTCGCAAGGGCCACAAATGAACGACCGGCACTTTGAGCCTCAAATACCGCCCTTTGCCGGCTTTGTCTCTTTGCGTGAGGTTATACCCAACAGCCATCGGTTCAAGCGGCTTCTTAGAATTCTTCTTGACCATTTCTGAGTGTGTTGCCCTTGCTGTTTTGGTGTGCAAAGCAAGCGAAGGCACAAAAAATCTCAATCTTTGTCACTTGCGATTTCAACTACACAATGGAGGTCAAAAAATGAAAACGCAGTCTCACCATGTCTCCCGACGCCGCTTCCTTAAAACCACGGCGGCGTCTTCCGCGCTCGCCGGCTTCAACATTCTTCACGCTGCCCACGCCGGCAACGCCGATCCCCTCAAGGTCGGCTTGATCGGCTGCGGCCGGCGCGGCTCCGTTGCCGCCGTGGACGTTCTCAAGGCTGCGGACAATGTCAAACTCACCGCCCTCTGTGATCTGCTCGAGGAACCCATCGAGGAATTGCGTAGCGCGCTGCAGAACAACAAGCAGGTCGCCGACGGATTCGCCGTCACCCCCGACCAATGCTTCACCGGGCTGGACGGCTACAAGCAAATGATGAAGACCGACTGCGACATCATCCTGATTTGCAGTCCGATCTACTTCCACCCCATCCATCTCGATGCCGCGATCGAGGCGGGCAAGCACGTGTTCATGGAAAAGGCCGCCGCCGTGGACGCCCCCGGCTGTCGCCAAGTCATCGCGACGGGAGAAAAAGCCCGCGCCAAAAAACTCAACATCGCCGTCGGCTCGCAGCGCCGCCACCAAGCCACCTACATCGAGACCATCAAGAGAATCCATGACGGGGCCATCGGCGACATCGTCGCCGCCAACATCTGGTGGTGCGGCGGCGGCAGCGCCCGCATCTATCCGCCCAAACCGCCGGAAATGAGCGACGTGGAATACCAAATCCGCACTTGGTATCGCTGGCGGTGGACGTGCGGCGACCATATCGTGGAACAACATTGCCACAACATAGACGTCATCATGTGGGTGCTGGGAACCAATCCCATTGAGGCGCGTGGCATGGGCAGCCAGCTGCGCCGCCCCTTCGGCGACTGCTACGACAACTTTGCCGTCGAGTATGTCTTCCCCAACGATGTCTATGTCCACAGCATGTGCCGCCAAATTGACAACTGCTGGAACAAAATCGGCGAATGGGTCGTCGGCACAAAGGGCACCTGCGACCCCAGCGGGACCATCCACAGCGGAGGCAAAACGTGGAAGTCCGAGGCCGACGGCACCAAACCCTATATTCAGGAACATACCGATCTGATTGCGGCCGTGCGCGGCGAAGCGCCCTATCTCAACGAAGCCGAAAACATTGCGCGCAGCACGCTCATGGCCATCATGGGCCGGACTTCGGCCTACACCGGCCAGCGCGTAACATGGAATCAAGTCATGAAAATGCAGGAAAAATACGGACCGAAAGAACTGGCCTATGTGGCCAATCCTGTTCCGCCGCCGCCTATTCCACCCTCACCGATGCCCAAGTGAGGGATAGGCCCACGTAGCCTTTGGCTACAACCAAAGAGGTCACAGGCAAGAGGTTGGAAGTTATAAAGGACCTTTGCAAATCGGCTGGATGTTTTGAGCGAAGAATATAAAGCTCCGATATTTATCAGAAAAGGGGGAACCCATGAAAGCAACGGACTCCGGCTTGACCGGGAAACACTCCCGACGCAGCTTTTTGTGCTCCGCCGCAGCCGGCGCACTTGGCCTCGCCGGCGGGACAGTGTCGCGCACGTCCTCTGCCGCGTTTGCCGCCCCACCCGTGCCGGCCGCGCCGCCCAAAGTCCTCGTCGGCGCCCACCCGTGGGTCTATGCCGCCACTCTGCCCGGCTACGACATCACGCCCGCTCTGCCGCAGATTTTCGCCGACATGCACTACGCCGGCATGGACGGGGTCGAGTTGATGCACACGGCGCTGCGTCCCGACGACGCCGTGGCACGCATCGGCGAACTTTCCCAGAAGCACCGCCTGCCGGTCATCGGAACATCCTTCGGCGGCGCAATGTGGAACCGCGCGCAGCACGAGGCAGTGCTTGAAGATGCCGAGTTGGTTGTAACGCGGCTGGCCAAGTTGGGCGGGCGGACTCTTGGCGTTTCCGTTGGACAGGCGCCGAAGAAAAAAACCGAGGAACAGCTCGATGCGCAAGCCGGTCTTCTCCGCAAAATCATCGCTCTGTGCGAGAAAAACGGCGTCGTGCTCAATCTCCACAACCACACCTACGAAGTGGCCGACGATATGCACGACCTCAAAGGCACACTGGCCCGCATCCCCGACGTCAAACTCGGCCCCGACCTAAACTGGCTTCTGCGCGGCAAGGTGGACCCGGCGGCGTTCATCCGGCGCTACGGCCGGCAGATTGTTTTCCTACACTTGCGCGACCAGAAAAAGGACGGCCGGTGGTCGGAAGCGCTGGGCGAGGGCGACATGGACTACGTCGAGATTGCCAAAGCGCTGCGCGAGGCGGGCTTTCAGGGTGACGCGGTGATTGAACTGGCCCACGAGCGTGATTTCACGCCCACGCGCCCGATCCGCGAGAGCCTGAAAATGAGCCGCGAGTTCGTGCGCAAGGTGTTGGGCTATTGACTTTCTCGCAGCCCTCGGACTGCGCGCTGGACTATCTGGACAGGCAACTCTTTGAACTGCACGCAGCGGCGCGCTATATTGTTTTTCAACGACTTTCCACCCGCCACGCGTTCCCCTTTCCCGCAACGCAAACATTTTGTTTGGCCACCGCTGATAAAGGCTAAACGGCGGCGGGGCTGCGCGCAGTTCAACGGATTGTCCAGAATATCATCCGGGGGCGGATATGCGTTTGCGCAGTTGACAGGCGTGGAGAAAAACGATAGCCGGGGAAATCTATTGTGCGGCGAACGCCGCCGGGCGGTGTTTCGCCGGTGAACAAACATTTCCATTCGAAGGAGCCACGTCTTGTCGCCGGGCGATCTATTTGATCAACGCATTCTTGCCTTGCCGGTGCTGCTCTTTTCGATTGTCGTTCATGAGGTGGCCCATGCCTACATTGCGTTTCGCGCGGGCGACGACACGGCGGCGCTTCAGGGACGGCTGACACTCAATCCTCTGGCACATCTGGACCCCATTGGGACGGTGGTCATTCCCATCATCCAGTTTTTTGGTCCGGGCCTGCCGTTGATTGGGTGGGCCAAGCCCGTGCCGGTCAACCCGCTGCGGTTTCGCAGCAGCGAGTGGGACATTTTCGTGTCGCTGGCCGGTCCGGGCTCAAATCTGATGTTGGTGGCGCTGGCGGCCGTACTGATGAAACTGGCGGTGCTGACCGGCTTGATTTCGGCGCCGGGGATGGAATGGCTATTTGTAGTCCTGATGTTTTTCATCACGATCAATGTCTGTTTGGCCATCTTCAATTTGATCCCGATTCCGCCGTTGGACGGCTCGCATGTGGTGCAGCGGTTTCTGATCGCAGCGCGCTCGCCTCTGGCCGACCGCTACGCCGCCATCGCGCCCTACGGCTATATTATTTTGCTGTTGATTCTGTTTAGCCCCCTTTCAACAGTGTTTCATTGGATTATCAACGCTTGTCTCAAGGTGGTTCTGCGCTTCATTTTTTAGCCGGGAGTTGTGCATGGGCAAGAAACGAATACTGAGCGGGATGCGTCCGACCGGACGGCTGCATCTGGGGCATTACTTCGGTGCGCTCCAGAACTACGTCCGGCTCCAAGATGAATATGATTGCTTCTTCATGATCGCCGACTGGCACGCGCTGACGTCGGAATGGCAGGACACGTCGCAGATACCGGAAAACACGCGGGAGTTGGGCATTGACTGGCTGTCGGTCGGCCTCGATCCACAGCGGTGCACCATGTTTGTTCAGTCGGCGGTCAAACAGCACGCCGAACTGTCGCTGATTCTCGGCATGTTCACGCCGGTGCCATGGCTGGAACGCTGCCCCACCTACAAGGAACAAATCGAACAGATTCAAAACCGCGATCTGTCGAATATCGGTTTCTTGAATTATCCGGTTCTGCAGGCCGCCGACATTACCATCTACGATGCGGTCGCCGTGCCCATCGGCGAGGATCAGGTCCCGCACCTCGAGATGTGCCGCGAGATGGTCCGACGCGTGAACTTCATTTACGGACAGGTGCTGGTCGAGCCGCAGCCCATTCTGAGTCCGGCCCCGCGGCTTCTGGGCATTGACGGACGCAAAATGAGCAAAAGCTACGGCAACGCCATCTACCTGTCGGATCCGCCCGACGAGGTCAGTCGCAAAGCAAAATTGATGGTGACCGATCCGGCGCGCGTGCGGCGGCAAGACCCGGGCAACCCCGACGTCTGCAGCGTGTATGCCTATCAGAAGCTGGTCAGCACCGACAAGTTGGACTGGATCGAGACGGGCTGCCGAACGGCCAGCATCGGCTGCATGGACTGCAAGGGATTGCTGATCGAGCGGCTGAATGCGCTCCTCGACCCGATTCGGGGACGGCGGCGCGAACTGGAAGCCAACCCTCGAATCGTGGATCGTGTGCTGGCCGAAGGCAATCATCGGGCCCGCGAGGCGGCGGAAGCCACCATGAAGCGCGTGCGCAAGGCCCTGCATCTGTTTGAGGAATAGAATGTCCTATCGCATCAGGCTGCCGGTGTTCGAGGGGCCTTTTGACCTTCTGCTCCATCTGGTCAAGGAAAACCAGATGGACATCTATGATATTGAAATTGCGAAGATTACGGAGCAATACCTCGAGTATATTGAACAGGCCGAAGAGTTGAACATCGAGTTGGCAGGCGAGTTCCTCGTCATGGCCGCAACGCTGATTGCCATCAAGTCGCGCGCGCTGCTGCCCACCCCGCCGATGGAGGAAGGCCCCGAAGTCGAAGAGGACGAAATCACCAGCACCCGTGCCCTCATCCGCCAGCTGGTCGAATACCGGCGGTTCAAGGAGGCCGCGCACACGCTGGCCGAACGCGCGGAAGAACACAGCCGGGTGTTCTATCGCACGAAGGTGATTCCGATTGTTGCGCCCGAGGCCGACGGGCAGGTCATGGAAAACCTCGAAGCGCTGTTTTTGGCATTCAGCCGCGTTCTGCGCTATGCCACATCGAAGGATTTTCATCGCGTCATCGAAGAGAGGTTTCGCGTTGAAGACAAAATGGTGGACATCGAGCACCGCCTTCGCCACGGTGGGCAGCTCCGCCTGAGCGCTTTGTTTGCGCGCTGCATCAACAAAATCGAGACGATTGTAACCTTTCTGGCGCTGCTGGAACTCTGCCGGCGGCGCCGGATTCGTCTGAAGCAGGAAACCTTGTTTGACGATGTGATTGCCACAGCCGTGGAGGAACAGTCTGAGCATGTCTTCCCCGAAACGCAACCAGAAGCCGGAATCTGAAGAAAACGAACACGAAGCCGCTCAGTCGAGTGAGTTGGAAAAGTCGGACGAGTCTGACAGGTCGGACGACTCAGACAAGTCAGAGAAGTCGGACGAGTCAGAGAAATTGGATACATCCGACGTGTCCGACCAGTCCGACCAGTCCGAAGGCCGTCGCTATAAAGTCCCGCGCGTCAAAAGCCGCGCCGAGGCCAAGGCCGTTCTCGAATGCCTACTGTTCGCCGCCGTCGAGCCTTTGACGCTCAAGCAGCTGCGCGATCTGGTCAAGCCGCTCAAGGAAAACGATTTGCGCGCCCTTCTGGTTGAGTTGCAGAGCGAGTATGACGATCGTGGAAGCGGATTGCAGGTGGTCGAGGTGGCCGGCGGCTATCAAATGGCCACGCGTCCGCGCTTTGCCGACTATCTGGCGCCGTTCCGCAAACGGAAAGGCCGCATCGGGCTTTCCAAGGCCATGCTCGAAACCCTTGCGATTATTGCCTACAAGCAGCCGATCATTCGTGCCGAAATTGATGCAATCCGCGGCGTGGATTCGAGCGGCATCGTCCATGCCCTGCTCGAAATGGAATTGATCGAAACGGTGGGGCAGAAACCCGTTCCCGGAAGACCCTTTTTGTATGGTACCACGCAACACTTCCTGAAACACTTCGGTTTGAAAAGTCTTGCGGAGCTGCCCTCGATCGAATCGCTCCGCGAACGGTTCAGTGCCAATCCCGGCTGAAGGGTCAAAAAATTTTGACCCGACAGTCCTTGTACGATTACAATGGAAAAACTTCTTTTGCATAAATGGCTGGCGGCATGCGGCGTGGCCTCGCGTCGGGCTGCCGAGCAGATGATCCGCGCGGGGCGCGTCCGCGTGAATGGCCAGCCTGTGTTGCGCGTTCCCTGTTTCTGCGATCCGCGTGCCGATTCCATCGAGGTGGACGGCCGGATTATCCGCCCGCCGGAAACGCGCATCTACATCGCGGTTCACAAGCCGCGCGGCTGCACGAGCACCGTCCGCGACCCCCACGCCGAACGATGCGTGGTGGACCTCGCCCCGCCCCACCTCGCCGGCCGACTCAAGCCGGTCGGGCGCTTGGACAAAGACAGTGAAGGGCTGGTCGTGCTGACCGACGACGGCCCGCTGATTCACCGCCTGACCCATCCGCGCTACCACATCGAAAAGGAGTACGTGGTCGGCGTTGAAGGCAGAGTCGGCGCAGACACGTGCAAAGCCTTAACGGGCGGAGTGCTGCTGGACGACGGGCCGGCAAGAGCACTCCGTGCGGCTGTCCTTGGGCAGGACCACCGCCGTTCGGTTGTGCGGATTGTTTTGGGCGAAGGGCGCAAGCGTCAAATCCGGCGGATGTTCGAGGCGCTGGGATTCAAGGTGGTGTCGCTGCGGCGCGTGCGAATGGGGCCGATTCGTCTGGGCCGCCTTGCTGCCGGCAACTGGCGGCACTTGACAAAGGCCGAGGTACGAATGCTATATCGGGCTGTCTCGTTGGACGAGGGCGACCGTTTCGTGCAACCATCATAGCCGTCAAGCGCGGGACGACGGGGATGGCCAACAACGAAAAGCCGGCTCGCGGGGAAGGAGAGACAAAGTTTGCCCTGCTCAAGGGCGTCTTGGGCGTCGGTGCCGGACTGGTTGTAATCCGCACCGGATGGGTTATGGACCAACATCTGCGCGCCGGCGCACCGATTTCTTCGCAACCCAGCGGACTGATTGTGGCGGCTCTGGGTGTGTTCTTGTTAGTCGTCGGTCTGGGGCGGATTTGGCTGGGACTGCGGGCAAAAAAGAAACCATAACTTGGCGATGGGCCGGAAAAAGGTCTTGCGTATGAACAAGCTCGAACAGTTGCGAAAGCAGATTGATGCCATAGACAGCCAGATGGTCGAGTTGCTGGATCGGCGGGCCAGTCTGGCGCGCAAGGTGGGCGAGTATAAAAAGGCCCACGGGCTGGATTATTATGATCCGGCGCGCCAGAAAACCATTCTGCAGCGCGCCATGGAGCGCGGGACGGGCGAGTTTCCCCGAACAGGCATCAAGGCTGTGTTCACAGAAATCATGTCGCATTGCCTTGCGCTGGAAAAGGCCGTCCGCGTCGCCTATTTCGGCCCCGAAGCCACGTTCACACATATTGCGGCCGTGACGGAATTCGGGTCGGCAGCTGAATACGTTGCCCGCGACACCATCAATGATGCCTTCCTTGCCGTCGAAAAAGACGAGGTGGAATATGCGGTCGTGCCGGTTGAAAACTCGACCGGCGGCGTGGTGCATACCACACTGGACATGTTTCTCGACTACGACGTGCGGATTTGCTCGGAAATCCTTATGGCCATCACGCACAATCTGCTGGCGCGCTGCCCGCTCGACAAAATCCGCCGCGTCTATTCGCACCCGCAGCCGTTTTCCCAATGCGCAGCCTGGCTGACCCGCCATCTGCCTAATGCGGAGCGAATCGAGACGGCAACAACCGTGCAGGGCGTGCAGCGTGCGGCGCGCGAGAAATACTCGGCGGCCATCGCCAGCGAACTGGCCGCCCGTATGTATAAAATGAAGATCGTCGCCTCCAACATCGAAGACTCCCACTGGAATTCCACACGGTTCTGGGTTATCGGGAAAAAAGTCTGCCAGCCAACAGGCAACGACAAAACGTCGCTGATGTTCTCGGTGAAAGACCGTCCGGGCGCTCTGTTCAGCCTGCTCCAACCTTTTTCGGAAGAGGGCATCAACCTGACCAAGATCGAGTCGCGGCCGACGCGGCGCAAGGCATGGGAGTATGTGTTTTTTGTGGACCTCACCGGACACATCAATGATCCGCCCGTAAAGGCGGCACTCAGCCGTATCGAGCCGCACTGCGTGTTTGTGCGCGTGCTGGGCAGCTATCCGCAGGAAGTGCGCCCGCGGACGGAAAGCGAATATCGCTAAGACCTGCCGGATTTTGGATTGTGGATTCGCGGCAATTTCGTCGTAGAGCAATACGGAAAGTTCGCATCAGATGTGCTTTTGACGGATTCTGGGAGCCGGTTTATGCCGGCGACTATAGCTGCGATCACCCCGAACCCACGCGGAGCGAAAAAAATCATGGGGTCGAGTTCTTCCATCCTAAAGCCAAACGCAAAAAACCCAAACCCTATCCTTCGTTGCAACCCGCACTTGCTGGCCCTCGCGCCCTATCCGCCGGGGAGGCCGATCGAAGAAGTGCAGCGCGAGTATGGGCTGAAGCGCGTGATCAAGCTGGCCTCGAACGAAAACCCGCTCGGACCGTCGCCCAAGGCCGTCGCCGCGCTCAAGCGCCATGCGCGCCAGCTGCATCTGTATCCCGACGGCAACGTGTATTATCTGCGGCAGGCCTTAAGCCGCCATTTGGCCGTTGCGCCCGAACAACTCATGTTCGGCAACGGCTCGGACGAACTCATCATTTGGCTGGCACTGACCTATCTTTCGCCGCGCGACACCATGATTGTCTCGCAGTATTCGTTTGTGCGCTATCAGATGGCGGCACAGATGGTCGGGGCGCGGTTCAAAACCGTCCCCCTGAAGAACTGGCGGCACGATCTGGTGGCCATGGCACGCGCGGTGGACAAAAGCACCAAGGCGGTCTTTCTGGCCAATCCGGAGAACCCTGTCGGCACAATGGTTGGGCGCAAGGAATTCGAGCGGTTTCTCAAAGCCGTGCCGCGACGCGTACTCATTGTCCTCGATCAAGCCTACTACGAATACGTGCAGGCACCGGACTATTTCAACGGCATCGAGTATATCGCACGGCACCCGAACCTGGTGGTGCTGCGAACGTTCTCAAAGACTTATGGTCTGGCGGGACTGCGTGTCGGCTACGGCGTGGCTGTACCGGAAATCGTGAAGGATGTGGATCGCGTGCGCCCGCCGTTCAACGTCAATCGCGCAGGACAGGAAGCCGCCGCCGCCGCGCTGGATGATGGGGAGTTTTTGCAGCGAAGCATTGCCGTGAACGAAGAAGGCCGCCGCTATCTCTATGAGCAGTTCGAGCGGCTGGGCTTGGAGTATATCCCCAGCCAGACCAACTTCGTGCTTGTGCGCGTGGGACGCGACGGCTGTGACGGTGCGGCGGTGGCCCAAGCCATGATGGAGCGCGGTGTAATTGTGCGGCCCATGGGCGGATTCGGGTTGAAGGATTATGTGCGAATCACCATTGGCCTTGCCCGAGAAAACCGGTTGGCGGTAAGAATTCTGGAGAAGGCCCTGCGCGACGCCGGCCGGAGCGCTACGCACCAAGTGCAGTAGTCTTTTTAATCTCAATTCATTTGGAGCAGCGGTTTTGCATATCGGCACACTGGCAATCTACGGGGTTGGTCTTCTCGGCGGGTCGGTCGGGCTGGCGGCGCGCGCCCATCGGCTGGCCGACCGCATCATCGGCATCGGGCGGTCGGAAGAACGACTGGCCGAGGCCGTCGAGCGCGGCGCCATTGACGAATTTACCACATCGCTCGAAGACGGATGCGCCGACGCCGACTGGATCGTGCTCTGTTCGACCGTTTCGCACATTGTGGAGCTGTTGCCGCGTCTGGCCACCCTATGCAAAGCCTCCGCGATTGTCACCGATGTGGGAAGCACGAAAGCCACCATTGTGGCCGAGGCGGAGAAACACTTCGGCAAACAGGGGCCGCTGTTTGTTGGTTCGCATCCGATGGCCGGCAGCGAGCGCAGCGGCGTGGCCCATGCATCGGCCGACCTGTTTGTCAACGCCTGCTGCGTGGTGACGCCAACCCGGCAAACCAAGCGCAGTGCGATCGAACGGGTGGAATTGTTTTGGCGCGCATTCGGCGGCCGCACCGTCCGGCTCGATCCCCAACGCCACGACCGGCTTGTCGCATTGGTCAGCCATCTGCCCCACATGGCTGCGGTCGGCGTGCTGTTGACCGCCGCCGAAAGCCGCGAAGATACCGCTCTGCTGGCAACGATTTTGGGCAACGGATTTCGCGATACGACGCGCGTGGCCGCCGGCCCGCCCGAAGTCTGGCGCGACATCTGTTTGGAGAACCGCACAGCGCTTGCCGACGCCCTCGAACATCTTGGCGGCGACCTTCTGATCATGGCCGATGAAATCCGCGACGGGCAGGGCGACGCTGTGCTCGGTCGCCTCGTAAAAGCGCGCGAGTTTCGCAAACGCCTGATCCCATGATCCGTATGCAGTCCAGACTTTAGTCTGCCGTATGGAGTTCACGCTTCAGCGTGCCCTACATAAACCAGACGTCAGTTTGGTGTTTGTAGTTCACGCTTCGGTGTGCCGGACCCATATCCTAACGTGGCCGTCGGCCGCAACCAAAGAGGTCAGAGGCAAGAAGTTCGAAGTTAGAAAAGACCCATGCAAATTGGCTGCATGGATAGACCGAAGAGTCTAAAGTCTGAACTACAAGCGGGAATACTCAATGGCCTCGATTGATCGCAAGATTCTCCTCCTCTTTGTCGCAATCGCCCTCGCCGCCCGACTCGCCTGCCTGAACCTCAATGCGGCCGAATACACCGACGGCATTCTTCAGATCATCGCCTTCCAATACGGCTTCACGTTCTGGCCGCCGCTTTATACCGCGCTGATTCAGGCGCTGAAAGGCGCGGTCGGCGATGCGGAGACCGCCGGCAAACTCATCTCCATTGCCGCATCCGCGCTGCTCGTTATTCCCGTGTATTGGACGGCGTTCCGGTTGGGCGGCCGCCGCGCCTCTGTTTATGCCTCGTTGCTGCTCATGGCCAATGCCCTTGCATGGCGCTGGAGCATTCGCGTCATGAGCGATGCGTTGTTTGTAGTGCTGTTTTTCTCGTCCGCCGTGCTGTATTGGGCCGGAGTTTGCGGCCTGCGCGATTTGCCGGCGGGCGATGAAAAGTCACGGCGCTTACGGGAAAACATGCTGTATGCAGCCATGGTGTTCGGAAGCTTTCTCGGTGCGCTTGGAGGCATCACACGCTTTCAGGGAGTTTTGTCGTTGGTTATGTTTGGAGGAGTTTTAATTCTGGCAATTCGATGGAGAAAACGGACAAGTTCCCCCAATCGTCTGACGGCTGCGGCTGTTGTTGCAATCGCTCTTTATGTTGTGATTTGGAGCATCGGCTTTCGCGCAAGCTTGTTTGGCGGCCACACCAAACAAATCGCAGAACGCGCCGGAGCCGGCCTTGGGGCGAGTTTGCTGAATTACTGGAATCTGATCGAAAGCTTTGTCCTGCTCTTTCCCTACTTCATCACCGTCCCTGTGTTCGTGCTTTGTCTGCTCGGTCTGATCACCTTGCTCAAAGGCGACTTCGGAATGCGGGTATTTGGCCTTGTCTTTCTGGCCATTGCAGCGGCACTGATCGCCATGCAGGCGGTCTTTTCGGCCTATCAGGAGCGCTATCTTCTGCCTCTGATTCCATTTATGATGGTGATGGGGGGAGTGGCAGCGGCAAGGTGGGAACAATCCGCCGTTGGCCGATTGCGGTGGGTTCGCGCCGCCCTTTGCTTGATTCTTTTCTATTCCCTCGGATGGTCGCTGGCGGTGATTTGGCTTCAACGCGGAGCGTTCGGCGACATCAAGCAGGCGGCGCAGTATTGCGCATCGCTGCCGCCGGACGCGCGAATCTTCTCGAACGAATTCTACAAGCCCGAAATGCCAGCGGTGAAAATGTCGTATTGGTCGGGACGCAAGGTCGAGGGGCTGGATGATTCGGCGCGGTTGGTCAAGGGCGACTATGTCTGCTTGCACAGCTGCTATGGGGGACTAAGCCCTGTTCCCACCCTTGTGGCGCCCATGCTTCGGTTCGAGCGGCAGATCGAGTTGCTGCGGCAACGCTATGACGTGAGCGAAGCGGCGTGGTTCGAGTCTTCGCTCGTGCCACTTCTTCCCGACATCATGGAGAATCCCGATACGCATCAAAATCCGGCGGCGTGGTTTTACCGCTACACGCCCCAGCGGTTTCGTACAGTCATTTTCCGCATCGAAGGCATGAGGTCGGCCCAGTGAGCGAGCGGCGGACGGGTATGCTGATGATGATTTTCGTTCCGCTGGTGGCGGTTGTGGTTTATTCCACCACGATCTGCCCGACGATTTATTGGGGCGACGGGATTGAATTGACCTGTGTGGCCGCCGTCCTTGGCGTTGCGCACCCGACGGGCTATCCGCTGTATTCCCTCCTGGGACATCTGTTCACAAGAATTCCGCTCGGGACCATTGCTTTTCGGATGAACTTAATGTCGCTGGCCACCGGCTCTGTACTGGCCGCGTTGGTGGCATGGCTGGTGTGGCGGCTGCTGAGACACAGCCGCCCTCGCCAAACATCCGACCTATCTGACCCGGCCGACTTGTCCGACCCGTCTGACCCGACCGACAAGAAAAAAACCAAACAGCCCGCCATCATGTCCCACGCCGCCTTTGCCGCCGGCGCCGGATGGTGCACGGCCTTCTCGCAGACGTTCTGGTATCACGCTGGATTGAGCGAAGTCTATCTGCTCAATGCGGCCATTGTTGCGGGCGTCCTGAATCTGATTCTGTCGGTTGTCCTCACACGCGACCGGCGCTGGTTCATCGCCGCCTGCTTCCTCTGCGCTCTGGGTATGGGCAACCACACGATGGCCGGCATGTTGCTCATGCCCGTGCTGGCCGTTGTCGGTGGATGGATGTTGATTCCGCCCCGGCCGGAGCCAACCGGCCGGAAACGGAAAGCCATTCCTGCGCGAGAGCCGTTGCAGCGGCGGTTGACGCGATTGGTTCTCCCCGCACTTCTGGCG
Organism: Candidatus Sumerlaeia bacterium; assembly: GCA_026415575.1. Taxonomy (GTDB): domain Bacteria; phylum Sumerlaeota; class Sumerlaeia; order JADFCW01; family JADFCW01; genus JADFCW01. Next base: position 19,679 of record JAOAGV010000037.1, on the reverse strand, counting down.
GGAATTGCGGGACTGTCGGTCTATTTGTATTTGCCTCTTCGGGCCGCGCAGAATCCGCCGCTGAACTGGGGCGATCCGTCGAATATGCAGCGGTTTCTCTGGTCGGTGCGCGGAGGTGAATTTCGCAAGTTTTATTTGCTGAAAGTTCCGCAATGGCTGTTCCCTGACCGTCCCATCGTTCAAGGAACACCGTTCGATTCGGAAACCTACCCGGTCTTTTTGCGTTATCGTTTGCGTGAGTGGCTCGAATGGATGGGCGGGCAGCTGGTTGTGTTGCACGAAGCACCGGCGGCAGTGCCAATCCTTTTAGGTTGCCTGGTGCTGTTCGGGGCAATTTTGGGATGGCGAATTCTCTGGCGCGGACAGCCGCTTTTCGCGGCATCTCTGGCCATCGTCGTGGCGATGAATGCGGTCGCAGTGATGATTTACAGCATCCATGACATCGAAGGCTACTTTTTCCCCGCGCATGTAATCGTAATCCTTTGCCTTGTCGTTGCGGCGGCGCAGTTGCACCGGTGGGCCGAATCGCGCCTGCTGGCCCACTCGTCGGCCCTTTTGGCCTGTCTGATGATGGCGCTGCCCGTGGGCATGTGTCTGCGCGGACGGGCCGCGGCCGACCATTCGGGCTACACGGCCGCCGAGCGCTACGGGCGCGACGTGCTCGAACGCCTGCCGTTCAACGCCCTAATCCTGACCGCCGCCGATTACGACATCGAGCCGCTGTGGTATCAGCAGATTGTCGAGCATCGTAGGCGCGATGTGGTGGTCTTCGGCCGCAATTTTCTTGCGACCCCCGGCTACGGCAAATACTTTGAAGGCCGCTATGATCCGCCCGTGGCGTTTCGCACGTTTGCCGAGACGCCGACGGAAGAAGAGTTCTTTCGCACAATGGCGCACGACATTGTGGCGCCCAACTTGCAGCGCCGGCCGGTCTTTGCGACATGGTATGACCCGCGCATCGGCGCCGAAGCCGAGCGGATCGAAATTCCCCTTCTGCGCGACCCGGACGTGGCGGCGGTCAAGGAGCGAATATATTTTCCCGAACCGGATATTTACAGGCTCAAGGCGAAATGACGGGAGTGGACAGCATGGAGGGAATGGACGGGGGTTGCGGATGAAACTTTCTGTAATTGTTCCGGTGTATAACGAGCGGCGCACGATCGAATTGCTGCTGCAGAAAGTCCGTGCGGTTCCCATTGACAAGGAAATCATCGTCGTGGACGGCCATTCGATAGACGGCACGATCGAGTTGCTTCGCGCACAAGAACAGCAGCCCGACACACGCGTCATCTATCAGCCGCGGCGCAACGGCCGCGGCAGTGCGCTCAAAGAGGGAATCGCGGCGGCGCGCGGTGAGTTTGTCATCTTTCAGGACGCCGATCTTGAACTCGATCCCAACGACTATCCGGCGCTCTTGGCCCCGCTCGAACGCGGCGAAGCGGACGTGGTCTTCGGCTCGCGTTTCTTGCAAGGCCGGCCGGCCATGACTTTTCTCCAGTATTGGGGCAATCGGGTCATCAATTGGTCGGTCAATCTTCTATACGGCACACGCCTGACGGATGTCGAGACGTGCTATCAGGTGTTTCGCCGAGAACTGATTTCCAAGATGACCATCCACAACAACGACTTTGCCTTCACGGTCGAACTGACTGTGAAGTTGATCAAGGCGGGGCACCGGATCGTCGAAATACCCATCACCTATATCCCGCGGGGACGTGCAGAAGGGAAAAAGATCTATTGGAAGGATGGTTTCGTGTCGTTGTGGACGCTGGTGAAGTATCGGATTGTGTCGTAAATAGGCAAACGCCAAGCTGATCAAAAAGAATTCGGCCGAACGCTTGTGCAATGGTTCGGCCGAAATCTTATGTACCACCTTCCCAGCAGGATCCTGCTGGTTTTGCCGGCTCAACAATGTGAGCCGGAAAAGAACTGGATTACTTGCCGGGCGCTGCCGGAGGCGCCGGGGCCGGAGCTGCCGGAGCAGGCTCGGCGGGTTTCGCCGGTTCAGCCGGCTTGGCCGGTTCGGCGGGTTTCGCCGGTTCTGCGGGCTTCGCCGGTTCTGCCGGTTTCGCCGCTTCTGCCGGTTTCGCCGGTTCGGCCGCTTTGGTTGCCTCTTTGGCCTTGGGCTCTTTCGGCTTGGCGGGTTCTGGCGTTGTTCCGCCTCCGCACGCCGTTACGCCGACTGCAAACGCTACTGCCACGACCAATCCCAGAAGTCGCTTCAACATGAAAATTCACCTCCTCCTTCTCATCTGTCTGCGGCCGGACGCCGGCCGCTATATGGTGTGAAAATAAACCACCTCAATCCGCGGTTATATCTTCTGCCGGGGCATCGGCATTCAGAGAATCTTGGCCTGGTTTTGCGCGCGAGGGAAAACCCGCGTTTCCCCCCTCTTGCCCATTGCATGGACTAAAACCTAACGAAGCGGCATTCTCGCCGTCAAGCTTTTCTGCAACGGATTTTCCGCCCTTCCCCATGGCTGCCCCATCGCCTTGGATATCCGCCCGGAGAGTCCCGACCGGCCGGCATTTCCTCAAACTCTCCCACAATGATTTTTCCGTTGATTTCTGTACCCATGTCAGGGTGTACTATTAATACGGCAAAGAAAAGGGAGTATATAATTCGTACTCATCCCCTCCAAAGGCCGCAGGGAGAACGACCATGAAGCGAAAAGGATTCACCCTCATTGAATTGCTTATCGTCGTGGCCATTATTGCCATTCTGGCCGCGATCGCACTGCCCAATTTCCTCGAAGCCCAGACACGCGCCAAGGTCACACGCGTCCGCAGCGATTTCCGCCAAATTCTCGTCGCCATGGAAGCATATCGCACGGACTACAATGCATTTCCGCCCGACGACGGTGTCAACTGGTATGACGACTATCGCCCGCTGACCCGCCTGACCTCGCCCGTGCCGTATATCACAACCGTGCCGACCAGCCCCTTCTATGATCTCTCGCGCACGCGGCAGAACCTGCCGGCAGGCGCGCCCGAACGCAGCAACTATGCCTTTTGGGGCGCCGACCGTCACCCCACGCTCCTGCCGATTTATTTCCACTTGGTCTCGTGCGGCCCCAATCAGATCGCCGACGGATTGGGCGGACGCCCGGGCGACGAAGTCGAAGGCCGCCTGCCGAACTTCGTCAATCGCATCTATGACCCGACCAACGGCACAGTGTCGTACGGCGATTTGATGGTCAACGACCGGGGTTTGGTGTTTTAAATCTTTCGTCCATTAGTTCTGCAAGTCGAATTTATAAGCAACGCCAGCATCGGGAGCTTGTCCCGAAATCGGGAAAAGGTCGTTCGACCACGCTGTGGCCTTTTTTCTGGCTGAAAGGGTGAAAAGGAAATGCGTTGAGGCCGCGCCGTTGTCACTATACACAAATCGGCGTCTACTTTGGACTGCGGTAGCCCTGCTGCCGCTTTGTTTTTTGCCAAGTTCAAACCCGCAATGCGTAGGTTATTTCCTCAATGCCAACGCTTTGACTGAAGACAAATGATTTCCACAAAGCGGCAGCATGGCTGCACGCACTCCAAATCTCTTGGCGCTGTGCGGGGGAGTTTTTCCGGCATCCACGCGGCGGTCTTGCTTGCGCGCGCGCGACCTTGCCCGATTTCGGGAGATGCACCCGCCACCATCTTTGTGCAGGTTTCGGCGGCGACAGGGTTCAATGGGACCCTTCCCGACGGACCCATTGCAGGTCGAGACGGTTTTGTGCGCAGCACGTTATTTGGCAGGTTGTGAACGGGTGGCGGGGCTTGCCGCCGGCGTGGTTTCCAGAACGAGAACCCAGTCGTTTGCTCCCGTTCCGTTGTCGCCGGGGGTTGTAAAATTTCGGGAGCGGGAGTTAGGCAGCGGCGACCCGGCGATGTCGCTATAAGCTCCGGTTGTCGGATTATACCAGCGGGCAAAAGCCGGCCCGCTCAAGCGCGACATGTTCACGGTGATTGTTCGAGTTCCTGTGCCGGTGGAAGGCACGTAGGCCATGATGAGACTTCCGTCGCGCGTGCAGGCCGCCGCTACATAGTCGCCGCCAACCGACCGGTCGTCTTTGCCAAACGTTCCATATCCGCTTGTTACAACCGTGTGGTCTTGGTCGGGCACCAAGTCATACCATGCCCGCCTCTCAAAAAGGCTTTTAACGTGCATCATCTCGCAGGCTCCGCGCGATTCCATCCCCGCGCGCCAGTCATAGCGGGGAGCGTTGGGTTTTCCGTAAGTTCGCGCGCCGAACGCCCAGATGTGATCGCTCCCGAACAGATGGCCGGCCGCCCCCGAAAGGATGGCCCAATAGGCTTGCGCACGCAGGAGGTGCGGTGCGCCGGCGCCCGTTACCAGCTGGGTATCTTCGTAGTAGGCCTCGTTGAAAAACGTGGGCTTCGGATTCGGCCGGTTGTAGGCCCGAAGGGTCTGGATATAGGTGCGGTTGCCGCCATAAGCATTGACGATGTCCATGTAGGGCTCAAAAGCGGGCTGGTCGCAGGCAATGCTGAAGCGATTCCAGTGGGCGGTCCAGAAGTGGTTTGGCGCGTATTCCCTAATACCCTGCAGGATTTCCAGCCAGTTTTGCTCGAGAGGCGATCCCGGCTTGATCATCTGATCTCCGCCTGCCTGCCAGATGATGTTGGTATAATCCTTGTAACGATTGCCCACGTATCGCCCGTAGTTGCGGCATTTCGCCGGCCCATTGGCCACAATCTCTTCCACCCATCCGTCTGTTTTTGACGCTCCGAAACCCGTGTAGCAGGGATTCACTATGACGAGGATGCCCTTCTCGCCCGCCCTTCGGATGACCCGGTCGGCATGCGCAAAGTAAGATTCATTGGGCTTGGAAAAATCGCCCGAAGTTTTGAAGGGACCGTCGCCATATTTGTTCTTGGGCGGATTGTCGGCATAGAAATACTCGATGAGGTTGACGAGAATGGCGTTGAATCCCTTTTGGCGGCGGTTCTCCAGATACTCCTCCGTTTCTTCCTTCGTAAGCTGCACGATCAGACTCCATGCTGTGTCGCCGTGCAGCAAGAAGGGTTTGCCACTTGCGTCCACAAGGTGCCGCCCATTGGCTGAGATACGAACGGGGAAGGGAGACGTTCTATCGGCCGCGTGCGTGCTGTCCGTCAACGGCTGCCACTGGGCCATCGAGACGAGCAGCATGGCGGCAGAAAGTCTGCGTGTGCAATGCATAATGCACTTGCGCTCTCTTGCATCCTCTCCGGATGAGATGATGCAAAGCACAACGGAATGATGGGACCCAAGATCAACTCTATACAGCTACGGCCATGCGACGCAAACGGCGCTCGATGCCGTTCGGCCGGAGAAGGCGCCGTCCCTCACACATTCTCCGGCGTCGGATGAACCCACGGCGCGCGATAGGGACGGGCCAGCAGTTTGTTTGCTGCGTCGTCGCCGGCGACCTTTCCCGTTGCCGGATCGAAGGCCAGAGTACGACCCAGTTGCATGGCCATATTGGCCAAGATGCAGCATGCAGCTGAAATGTAGCCTTCCTCGATGTTCGAGACCGGATTACCGCGCGTGGCGATGTTTTCGAGGAAGTTCTGATAGTGGCGGCGAATGGCCGAAGCGACGTGCCGTTCGAGGTCCTTCTCGGTTTCGTCTTCGGGATATTTGTCGTATTCATAGAGGGCCTTGCCGCTGAGCGGTGTGCCGCCCTTGCCGCGCGGAACAAATTCGTAGCTCATCACGTTGGCCGTCAGCGTTCCGTTCTCGCCATAGAGAGTTGCGCCCCACGGGAATTTCTGGGCGGCCGGCACGGGCGGGTCGCCCCACGAGCGGTGCTGCCAGACAACGGTCAGGTCGTCATACTCGAACGTGGCAATCTGGGTATCGGAGATGTTGGCCTTGCTTTTTTTGTCGAGGAAAATGCCGCCGCTGGAAGAGATGCGTTTGGGCCAGCCCAGATCGAGCATCCAGCGCACCATATCGAGCATGTGCACGCACATGTCGCCGACAATACCGTTGCCGTATTCCATGAAGGCGCGCCAACGGCGCGGATGGACGAGCGCGTTGTAGGGGCGCATGGGAGCGGGGCCGGTCCACATTTCGTAGTCGAGGTGTTCGGGTGGATCGGTGTCAGGGGGAGTTTCGCGCGCGCGCATCTGATAGTAGCAATAGATTTCGATCAGGCCGACCTTGCCGAGTTTGCCTTCTTTGATGACGCGGTCGCGGGCCTCGACCAAATGCGGGGTGCTGCGGCGCTGCATATTGACCTGGACGACGCGATTGTATTTTTTGGCCGCGGCGACCATGGCCTGCCCCTCGACGATGTCCACGCTAATGGGCTTTTCGACATAGACGTCGGCGCCGGCCTGCACGGCGGCGATCATCGGCAGCGCGTGCCAGTGGTCGGGCGTGGCTACATGGACAATGTCGGGTTTTTCCTGTTTGAGCAATTCGCGATAGTCGCTGTAGGTGCGCGGTTTCTTTTTCGACTTTTGGCGCTCGGCGACCATGTCGGCGGCTTCGGCCAGCATCTTCTTGTCCACGTCGCACAGGGCGACGACCTCGACCGGCGCGATCTGAAGCAGCCGGAACAGGGCGCTTTTGCCATACCAGCCGCAGCCGATGAGAGCGACGCGTTTGCCGGCGGCTGCTTCGGCGGCCAGACTGCGGCCCGATGAGAGCGCAACCCCGGCCGCAGCCGCTGTTTTTAGGAAAAGACGACGATTCATAGCACTTCTCCTTGCAAGAAATGGGCAAACTTGCCGATAGGACGGATGGAACTCCTCAGACCCACCCCCTCGGACAGGTCCCATACGTCCCACAAATTGTTCACCTTACGGCAACACTTTCACACGAATATTTTTGAACATCACCGTACCCGGCATGCCCGGAATCGGCGGGTGGGCCTGCAAGGCAATCGTTCCGCTGGACAGCTTGCGGCCGGGACGGTTCTTCGGCGGCACCACGTTGTCCGGCTCGGTGTATTCATTGATCACCTTGCCGTCCACCTTGACCGTGATCTTTTTGCCTTCGACGGCGATCTCAAGGGCAAACCATTTGCCGTCCTTGCTGTGTTCAGAGCCGGCTTTGTTGACAAGGTCTTTGGCCTGATAAATGCTGCCGGTACGAATAGGATCGCTGTGGGTGCTGTTGACTTGGCATTCATAGCCGATGCCGGGCCAGCCGGTTTCCTGAAACTGGGTGTGGAAGAACACGCCGCTGTTGGCGCCGGTCGTGGTCATGACGTCCATGCGGAGAATGAAGTTCTTGAAGTTGTGATTGGCAACGGGGCCATCATAGAACAAGTGGGAGCGGGTGCCGTTTTTGGTCACGATGGCCCCGTTTTCGACGACAAAGGAGCCGGGGTTTTCGTTGACCTTCCAGCCGTCGAGGGTCTTACCGTCGAACAGGCTGACAAAGCCTTCCTCGGACGCGGCTGGGGCGGGAGATTCGGTTGTTGCGCCCTTTTTGCCGCCCGCTTTTCCTTTTTTGGCTGTTTTGGCCTCGCCCGCCGCCGCATAGGGCGCGACGAGTGCCAGAATCAATGCTGTAACACACAATTGCCGGGTCCAACTGCTTGTTCGCGTCGCCATGGTTGTTCACCTCGCTGGATTTGGTTTGCCGGTGGAAAAACCCGCACCGCAGGAATGCGGTTGATTGGTTAGCGTTGAGCCAACCCGCCCGTCAACTGTAAATTGATGTTATCCGGCCTCGTGTCCAAATGCATTTTTCACTTGTTTTGCGAAATCGGCAGTGGGTATTGTTCCCTTGTTTGACTGGCGAAGGGGCCGCAAAAACTCCCGTTTTCTTTCTTGCCGTTGAAAAAGGCACAGGAGGAGAGGGGTAGGGTGTTTGACATGGACAAGGAAAAGAAGCCAAGAACACGAAAACCATCCACCACTGAATCAAAAGAGAGCGCAGAGAACGAGTCGCCGCGCCGTAAGCGTGCTGCACCCGCGGAGGCGTCCAAGAAGGCACAAAAAGTGCCGGCGTCCGCAAAAGCGGTGAAAAAAGATGTTGCCCCATCGCGCAAAACAGCGGCGAAGAAAAGCGTGGGCGCGCCATCTTCGCAGGCCGCACCGCCAAAAAGCCGAACCCGGACGGTCGCCGCCGGGCCGAAAAAGGGCACGCGAAAAGCCGCTGCCGCCCCTGTTACCGAACCTGTTGTGGAAAAGAAAGTCGGGTCAGAGCGCGAGGCTGAAGCCGTTGTCGTCCATCCCCACAGCACTGTGGTCGGCGCCACTCCTCATGCCGCGGCGGTCAGCGCCAGCCCCGTCATCGCCATTCGCGCGACCAAATACGAGGTTACCCCGCCCGATCGGATCATCGAGCCGATCTATCCAGAGGAACGTGTCAGCGAGTTGCCGCGTGAATACGGCGATACGAAGTTAGTCTTGATGGTGCGCGATCCGGAGTGGCTGTTCTTCTACTGGGAAATCGGCAAGGACGTCCGCCAGATGCTGGGGCTGGCTCCGGAAGGTTTCATCGAGCGGTTGGTTGTGCGGTTGCATGATATTACGGGAGTTGAGGAGTTCAACGGACTCAACAGTTTGGCATGGTATGAAATCCCCATTACCGGCGGGGCGGTCAGCTGGTATGTCAACGTCCCGAAGACGGACTGCGAATGGTGTGCGGAAATCGGGGTGCTCAATGATCAAGGCGAGTTCATCCAGATTTGCCGGTCGAACACAGTCCGCACGCCGCGAAACTCTATTGCAGAATCATCCGCCGAGGACACCGAGTGGATGTCGGTGTCGGAGGAATTGAAAGAAATCCTCGCGCGGTCGGCCGACGTAGTGTTGACCGGCAGCAGCCGAATAGGATCGGAGGCGGCAATTCGTCAGATTTCGCGCCGACTGCGTTTGCGCCTCGAACAAGGCGAAGGGGCCAGCGCCCCGCCGTCGGGTTCTCTGGCGGCCTTGCGCCTCGGACAGCGGCCGGGGAAAAAAGAGGCAGCCGAAGGAGTGGCTCCCGACCTTCCTCTATCGGTGCGAACGGAATTGATTGTCAGCGGGTCCACGGATCCCTCGGCGCGCGTTACCATTCAAGGCCAGCCGGTCATGGTGCGGCCCGACGGCACGTTTTCGCTGCGGTTTGAATTGCCTGACGGCGAACAGGTGATTCCAGTCCGCGCCGTCAGCAGCGATGCGGCGCTGACGCGCGAAGTCATTCCCATTGTCCGCCGAACCATGCGGCCGTAAGTGAACGCAGAACGAAGAAGACGCGCTACAGGAACACGGGAAAGAGTTGAGACAGGTTTTTGCTGGACGATCATCCTGAGGTTGTTGCGGATTTCTTATGGCTGCAGAACCGACCGGTTATCTTTGTTTAGTCCTCCACGCTCATCTTCCTTACGTCCGTCATCCCGAATATGAGGATTGCCTCGAAGAGAGATGGTTTTTCGAGGCGATGACGGAGACCTATCTTCCCCTGCTCGATGTGTTTGAGGGGTTGGTGCGCGACGGCGTGGACTTCCGGGTTACCATGTCGCTGACTCCCCCGTTGGTCTCCATGATGACAGATGCGCTGCTGGTTGAGCGCTACACCAAGCATCTGGAGTCGCTGATCGAGCTGGCGCACAAGGAGATCGAGCGCACGCGCTGGATGCCGGAGTTTCACGACACGGCAAAGATGTATCTGCGCCGGTTTGAGATGTGCCGCCGGCTGTTCGTGGACAAACACAAACGGAACGTGGTCGGCGCCTTCAAGCAACTGGCCGAAACAGGCAAACTGGAGATTATTACCTGCGGCGCCACGCACGGTTTTCTCCCACTCCTGCAGATTCAGCCGCAGGCCGTCCGTGCGCAGGTGGCCATTGCCGTGCAATACCATCAGGAGACGTTCGGTCAGATGCCGCGGGGCATCTGGAACGGCGAATGCGGCTACTATCCGGGCCTCGACGCCATTTTGGCGGAACAGGGCATCCGGTTCTTCTTTTTGGATGCACACGGCATCTTGTTTGCCGACCGGCGGCCGCGCTATGGGGTTTATGCGCCGCTTTTCTGCCCGACCGGCGTGGCGGCGTTCGGGCGTGACCTCGAATCGTCGAAATCGGTCTGGAGCGCCGATGAAGGCTATCCGGGCGATTTCCGCTATCGCGAGTTTTACCGCGACATCGGCTATGATCTCGAATTCGAATACATCCGCCCATACATCCACGAAAGCGGGCTGCGGATCGCCACAGGTCTTAAATATTACAAAATTACCGGCAACGACCTCGATCTTTCGGAAAAGCAGCCGTATGTCGAGCGCGATGCGCTCGAGGCGGCCGCCTGTCACGCCGGCAACTTCATGTTCAACCGCCAGAAGCAGACCGAGTGGCTGCGCAAGTTCATGGACCGCCCGCCGATTGTCGTCTGCCCCTATGATGCCGAGCTGTTCGGCCACTGGTGGTTTGAGGGACCTGCTTTTCTGAATTTTCTATTCCGCAAAATCCATTACGATCAAAAAGACCTCGTCTGCATTACGCCCAGCGAGTATCTCGAACGCTATCCGCGCAATCAAGTGGCCACGCCCTCGCTGTCGTCGTGGGGACACAAGGGCTACTGCGAGGTTTGGCTCGAGGGGAGCAACGATTGGATTTACCGCCATTTGCACAAGGGGGCGGAGCGGATGATCGAAATGGCCAACCGGTTTCCGAAGGCCGAGGGGTTGCTCCTGCGCGCGCTCAAGCAGGCGGCCCGCGAACTGCTTCTGGCGCAGTCGTCCGACTGGGCGTTTATCATGAAAACCAACACGATGGTCGAGTATGCGCGCAAACGCACGCGCGACCACTTGATCAATCTCGCCAACCTTTACGCCATGGTCATGAACGGCCACATCGAGGAAAAGTTCGTGGCCGATCTCGAATGGCGCAATAATATCTTCCCTAACATAGACTATCGGGCCTACGCCGACCGGTGAAGCGGTCGGGGTGGAACCCGACCCTCCACGGCGTCGGTATTCAACCAAAGAAAATACTCAAAAATCCAAAATCGAAAGGCCGGTGTGGAACCCGACCCTCCATGCAATCATTTGGGGGGATGCCTTCCACGGCGTTCGTTCCTCACACGCGGTCGGGGTGGGACCCAACCCCCTTGGCATCCGAATGGAAATCCCGCCCTACTCTTGCCTTGACACGCCGGATGCGGAATGGCGGATTTTGCCGTTGGGAAATACACAGCTACATTTCGCCAAAAGAAGAGGGGAAGGCCTATGAGAAACAAAACAGGTTCGTGTCGAATCGGCGGTTTGACAGTCGCCATCGTTACTGTGTTTTGGCTGAACGTTGCGGGACACTTTGCCCCGCTGCCTGCGCAAGCGCCCACCGAACAACTTGTTGCCGAATCCTTGAAAGCCATGGAATCCGCCGACCCCTTTATGGGGGACTGGGAAGGCCAGTTTATCCGAAAGAACAAGAAAGGTTCTTTTCCGATTGCCGCCCAAGTCGTGGCGCTCGGCAAAGGGCGCTACCACGCAACGTTTATGCATGCTTTCGACAAGCGCACCACGACAGTTGTCAGTTTGGAAGGTTTCACCAGCGGCTCCGGCGTGGCGTTCTTCGGCTGGGGCGACATAAGTGTGTATTGCGGCCCCGACTGGGAAGGAACAATCCGCGACGGTAAATTCACCGGCGTTGTTTCGCCGAGCGCACGCGAGGGCGGGACGTTCGAGTTGCAAAAAGTGGTACGCCTGTCGCCGACGCTGGGAGTCAAACCGCCCGCCGGCGCCGTGGTGCTTTTCGACGGAACCAACTTCAACGAATGGGTGAGCTACTCGCGTGTGGCGGCGGTCAAGTCGGCGGTCAAGAGCATCCTCGAAGGCAAAACCAAACAGGAAAAGGCGGAAAAAAGCAGCGCCAAAGCCGCGGCCAAGACAACCGCCGCGCGCACGGTGCCCGGCCCCGTCAAATGGGTCATCGAGAACGGCATGATGAAATGCACGCCGGGCAGCGGCACGCTCTCGACCAAGCGGCAGTTCCTGAATTTCAGGATGCACCTCGAATTCCGCACCCCGTTCATCCCCACGGCGCGCGAGCAGGCGCGCGGAAACAGCGGCGTTCTCTTCCACGGCCTCGAAATTCAGGTGCTCGACAGCTACGGTCTGATTGGCCGCTCGAAAGAATGCGGCGGCATTTACGCGCGCGTGGACCCGTTGGTCAACATGTGCCGGCCACCGATGCAATGGCAAACGTATGATGTGACGGTCGAAACACCGCCCAACGAGTCGAATGCCCGGCTGACTGTCCTGCACAACGGCGTCCCTATCCATGACCGTCTGGACATCGGACCGCTTCGTCAGCCGACCAACATCACGTTGCAAGATCACGGCAATCCGATTATGTATCGGAATATTTGGCTGGTGGACTTGGGCCCGAAGTCATGAAGTGCTAAAAGTCCGATTTGTCCGACGTTTCCGGGGTGTCCGACTCGTCTGACTTATCCGACTCATCTTCCATGCAGACTACTCTGTTAGCCCGGCAGCGCTTGTTCCTTTTTGCGGCTTTTGTGTTTTTCCTCGCCTTGGCCGCACTTCAGACATGGCCGCTGGTTTGGCGGCTGGGCGACGGCCTGATTACATTGACCCAAGACGGTGCGCCCAACACAGACATTTCGATTTTTCTTTGGAATTTCTGGTGGGTGAAAAAAGCCCTGTTGGAGTTGCATCAGAATCCGGCTTTCTGCGATTGGTTGTGCCGGCCGGGCAAGCCGGCTTTTGTCTTCCCCACACTCTCGTTGCAAAACTGCCTTGTCGCCCTGCCGTTGCTTTCGGTTTTCTCGCTCGAAACCTCATACAACATCCTGATTTGGGTGATTTTGGCGCTGACCGGTTGGGCGGCCTGCTGGCTGGTGCTGGACATGACCGGTTGCCGGCCGGCGGCAATCGCGGCGGGGCTTGTTTTCGGCACTGTTCCGCTCCATCTTCGCGTGGCCAGCCAGCTGAATGTGTTCACGCTGTTCTGGATTCCGCTGGCTTTGCTGGCGGGCCGCCGATGGTTGGCCACGGCGCGTCCTGCGGCGGCGATTGCGTTGGCGGCCGTCTGCCTGCTCAACATGCTGGCCGAATGGCATCATGCAGTGGAGCTGGCCATTCTGGTGGCATTGCTGATTGTGGCCAGAATCTGGCAAACGCGCGCGCCCGCCGTGCGCCGCCACGACAAAACCGTGCGGCGGGCGGTGCCTGTGGCGTTGGCAATTTACCTGATTGGCGGACAGTTCAATTTGGTCTTTCATGCCTTTTTGTTTGCCGCCTTGTTTGCAGGCATGTGTGCGGTGCTTCTGGCCTCGCGCGAAAGCGACGCCATGCAGCGTCTGGTGCGGCGGCTTACACAGGGCGCCGGGGCGGCGGCACTGGCCATGATGCCGGTGGTGATACCCATGTATCGCGCCATGCAGGAGCAGCCGTGGCTGCGCGACACGCCGCTGGTGGCGAAAGCAGTCTTTGGTGCAGATCTGGCCGGCTACCTGATGCCGGGTGAATGGGCTGCGCGGCTGTTTGCGCGACCCGACTGGCCGGACGCCTATCTTTACGGCGTGCGGACCACCGGCCCGTCAGACGTATTTCCGGGCTATGTGGCGTGGGCAGTGTTCGCACTGGCGGCATGGTATTGGGCGCGCCGCGGACGACGGGGGGGCGAGTGGCTGGCAATTGCCGCAGTCTTTCTGGCTCTTTCGCTGGGCCCGGTTCTCAAATTCGGCGGCATTGTCCACTGGAAGATTAATCCCGCCGAACATATCATTCTTCCGGCAATGATTTTCGAGTTTGTGGCTGTCCTGCAGGCCATTCGTGTGTTTCTGCGATTTGCGTTTATCGCATGGCTGTGTATGGCGGTCTTTGTCGGGCTGCAAGCGGCCGATTGGCTGGCGGGTATGCAAGGGCCGGCGGCCCGACGCAAAGCAACAGGAGCGCTCGCAGTTTGTGCGGCCTTGCTGGTGGCAGAGCGGCTCGATCTGCCCCAACCCATGGGCCGCATTCCCGCTTCGCCCGCTCTGGAGTGGCTGCGCAGTCAACCGCCCGCGACGGTATTGATGTACCCAATGGTGTATAATCAATATCTCAATCTCTATGCTCAAACCGTGCACAACCAGCCGATGGTGAATCCGTATGTCTCTCGGCGGCCGGAGGATATTCTCGAGTATGCCGCGACCAATCCTTTTTTACGGTGGTTCACGAACATGAAACGCTTGCAGGCGGGAATTAACTCCGTTCCAGAATTGCAGACGCTACGGGCAGGTTGGTTCCGTCTGGATGCCAAATGGCTGGTAGTGGACCGGTCGCAGTATCAGTCGGCCACGTTTGATAGAATTCATTATTACATTCAACAGGTTCTTGCGATGAGAATCGTTCAGAGCGATGATCGGTATGTGATTTATGAATGATGAAGGATGAAGGATGAATGATGAATGATGAATGATGAACGATGAATGAAGGATCAGGGATGGGGGGATGGGGGATGAGGGAGGAGGGAGGGGGGGAGGTGGGTTAGCGCAGAAGACGTTTGAGCCATTCGGGAGCGGCACGACGCAACCACCACGGACACCACAGCCGCAACCGGCCTTTCCATCGCCCCGCCTGTTTCCGCACGCCAAACGCCACATGGGCCGTGAGCAGCTCTTCAATCGGCCAGCCGGCCAGTGCGCGGCGCACTCCCAGCTGTGCCAGCAGTTGCCGGTCTTCCTGTCGAATGTGTTGCTGCCAGAAGACCAGATCGAAGCCGCTTCGGGCGAGGATTTTTTTGACGGGCCCGACGCCGCGCCGGTTCAACCCCGTCGTCAACATTCCGACAAAGAACTCGCGGTCCACCGCCCGGCCTTGCCAGAGGATGTCTTTTCCGCCGTGGTCGGCCGCATAGATTTGCCAGAGGGTTTCGGCGTCGGCCAGAAGGTGGGCCCACGGGGCGGGGAAGATGTCGTAGAGGTGCGAGCCGTCGCGCGATGCCCAGAATTTTTCGCTTTCCGCATAGAGCAGCCCGCCGGGCCTCAACACCCGAAACATTTCCGCAAACAGTCGGTCAAGGTCGGCGACATGTTCGAGGCAGCCGTGCGAGAAGACTATGTCGAACGCGCCGTCGCAAAAGGGCAACCGCGCGCCGTCGGCCTGCACAAAGACCAACCGGTCGGGGTTGTATTCGGGGCGGCCGGAGCGGAACGAAACCACGCCGCTCAAGTCCATCTGCTTGGAGATGTTCTGCAATGGTTCGACCAAGAAGGCCGACCGCGGCGTGGCGGCCGTCCAGTCGCTGTCTGTGGCGATGACGTGCCGCACTTCGGTGGCCGCCAGCATTGCGGCCAAAAATCCCATGCCCGTGCCGACGTCCAGCAGCCGGCATCCGGCCAGCGGGCCGCAGTGCAGCAGACGCGGCAGAACGTTGCGGAGGAAATGGTCGGCATGGCCGCTGCCGGTGTGGTAGTTCTCGGCCAGATGGACGGGGCGGCCGCCGGCGCGCTGCCGACGGGCAAATTCGACCGCCCGCGCCAGTGCAGATTCTCGAATGTGCAGCTTTACCATTGCCGAAGGCCGGCGCGACGGCGGGACGTCCGGCTATCGTTGATAGGTGCGTCCGCCAAGGGTCAGGCGGTTGTCGGATTCCAGTGTAAAGGGGTGTTCTTTTTGCGTGCGGCCGACGGTTTTGTCCATGGACGTCACCTTGTCGCTCTCGAAAATGATGACGGGGGGCGTGCGGTCGAGGGCCAGCTTGTAGCGGCCGGTGACGACGGACGGTTCATAGCGCTCGCGCTTCAGTTTGGCGATCTCTTCGGGCGTGTCGGGTTCGGGCACCGAGTCCACGGGATTGGCGCGAATCCAAAGGAGTTTGCGGATGCCGCCGATTTCGAGATAGTCTTTTTGTTCATAGGTGCCGCGCGCGGTCAGGGTGAGTTCAATCACGGCGGCCCGACCGGTTTTCGGCTGCTTCCATGTCCATGTGCCGGCCAGCCGGTTCATCATCTCCCGTTCGGCGGTGGAACGGCGCCGGCAGGCGGCCGACGGAAGCAGGAGTGCAGCCGCAAGCGCGAGGGCGGCGATTCGCAAAGAGTATAGGTTCATGTTTATCTCCCTGCCTTTGGACTTATCGGTCTAAACATCCAGCCAATTTGCAAAAATATTTTCTACGCTCTAACCTCTTGCCTCTAACCTCTTCAGTTTTGGCCAAAGGCCACGCTGGCAAAAGGTTCATATTTTTCTGGACATCCCTGGGGGAAATTGTGGAATATCAAGCACGGAGGGTAAGGCTGTGATGCGCCTCGGATTATGGATGGCAGCTCTGACGCTGGCGGGATGCCTTGCGTGCCGGCAAGGTGACATTTCTGCGCCGCGGGCGGCCGAATCGGGCACGGCGACCGCGCTCAGTGTGCCGTCGGACACCACCGCCTCGTCGCCAACGGTGCAGGCGGACGGGCCGACCACGGGGCTCAATCTCCGCGTGCCGAAAGCCTCGCAAAAAGCGCTGGCCGAGCCGGCATTTCGGACCGCTCGCTACGAAATGGTCGAGCGCACGATCGGTCCGAAAACCCCCTATGACGGCCGGCCGCCGGTGCGCGACCCGCGGGTGCTGGAAGCCATGCGGTGGGTGCCGCGCCACGAATTCGTGCCGGCTGCCTACCGCCGGTTTAGCTACGCCGACGAACCGTTGGAGATTGGTTATGGGCAAACCATTTCGCAGCCCTACATTGTGGCCTTGATGACGGAACTGCTGAAACCGAAACCCGACGACCGCGTGCTGGAGATCGGGACGGGGTCCGGCTATCAGGCAGCCGTTCTCGCCCTGCTGGTCAACGAGGTCTATACGATTGAAATAGTCGAGCCGCTGGCCAAGCGGGCCGAAAAAGACTTGCGGCGGCTTGGCTATGAGAATGTGTTTGTGCGCGCGGGCGACGGCTATCGGGGCTGGCCCGAAAAAGCACCGTTCGACAGCATCATTGTAACGGCCGCGCCGGAACGCATTCCCCAACCGCTCGAAGAGCAACTCAAAGTCGGCGGACGGATGGTCCTGCCGATCGGCCCGCAATATCATCAGGAGCTGGTGGTGCTGACCAAGACCGCGCCGGACGGCCAGCGGCCGAGAAAAGCCGGCAATGGCTTGGTGCGCGAAGTGGTGATCCCGGTTCGTTTTGTCCCGATGACCGGCGAGATTCAGAAAGTGGGCAAAGAGTGAGATTTTTCCGCCGCTGGCAATCGAACGGGTCGCCGGATGTCGCCGCAATGGACCGCGAGCGGGAGTTTGAGCGGCAGCGGCACGAGATGGTGGACCGTCAAATTGCCCGCCGCGGCGTGCAGTCGCCGGCGGTGCTCAACGCCATGCGCGCGGTGCCGCGCCATTATTTTGTTCCCGAGTATGCGCGCGACGAAGCCTATGCCGACGCTCCCCTGCCCATCGGCTACGACCAGACCATCTCCCAACCGTATATCGTCGCCCTGATGTCGGAATTGCTCGGAGTCGGAGCGGGCGACAGAGTGCTGGAGATTGGCACCGGCTCCGGCTACCAAACGGCGATTTTGGCCGAAATGGGCTGCGAAGTATTTACCATCGAGATTGTCCGGGAACTGGCACGCCGTGCGCAGGACACGCTGGAGCGGCTGGGCTATCGCAACGTGCATGTGTTCGAAGGCGACGGCTACGGCGGTCTTCCCGAAGAAGCCCCGTTCGACGGCATTATTCTGACGGCGGCGCCGGATCACATTCCCAACGCGCTGACTGATCAATTGAAGGTGGGAAAACGCCTTGTGCTGCCGTTGGGCCGATACGAACAGGATTTGTATGTCATCGAAAAGCGGAGCGACGGGCTGGACCAGCGCCGGGTTATCCCCGTCCGTTTTGTGCCGATGACCGGTCGGGCGGAATTTCCCCCTTGATTCTCCGCCCTCCGCTCCGGTAAAAGTTTTCCCTAGTGATTCTGCAAGTAGGGCGGCTGAGAAGGTGGAAGCGAGCGTTTTAACCCCATCCTGTTCCCACAGGTTTCCGAATGAAGCTGCAGTATCTGGTTAATGTCGAGAAGAAGGAAATTCTCGTTGCGGTTCTCGAAGATGGAAACCTCGTCCAGTTGCTGATCGAGCCGACGGACGAGCGCGCAATCCTCGGCAACATATACAAGGCCGTCGTCTGCGACATCAAACCGGGCATTCGTGCGGCGTTTGTAGATATCGGGCTTGAGCGGAACGCGTTTCTGCACTTTGACGACATCCAGAAGGAAACGGTTGAGTTCTCACGGGGCGACGGACGCCGCCGCGCGGACAGTTCCGCCGCGGAGAAAGCAACCAAGCCGCACGGGGCGGACACCGGCCGCCGGCACTTCGATCCGGCCACAGCCCTCAAGCCCGGCGAACCGCTTCTGGTTCAGGTGACCAAAGAAGGGATCGGCCAGAAAGGCCCGCGCGTCTCGACGCATATTTCGCTGCCGGGCCGCTATCTGGTGCTGTTGCCCTTTGCCGACCAGGAAGGCGGCGTGTCGCGGAAGATCGAAGACGCGCGTGAACGCCGGCGGCTGCGGAAAATCCTGCGCGAAATCCTCGCTCCCGACAAGGCCTACATTGTCCGCACGGCGGGCCTCGAACGCAGCGCCGACGAGATCAAGAGCGACGTCGGATACCTCGACCGCGCCTGGCAGTCCATCCGTCAGAAGTATCGCACGGCCAAAGCCCCGTCGTTGATCTACAATGACCACGACATCCTCTACCGCGTGGTTCGCGACGTGGTGGCCTCGAACGCCGATGAAATCTGGGTGGATTCCCGCCGCGAGTATCGGCAGGTGCGCCGCTGGGTTCAGCAAATGATCCCCTCCATCGCCGATCGCGTCCTGCTTCATTCGGACCCCCTGCGAAACATCTTCGATCAGTTTGAGGTGGAGAAACAGATTCAAAAGGCGCTGCGGCGGAAGGTCTGGCTCAAAAGCGGCGGTTACTTGATCTTCGACGAAATGGAAGCCATGACCGCCATTGATGTGAATACGGGCAAATACACGGGCGGACACGATCAGGAGAAAACCGTCTATCGCACCAATCTCGAGGCGGCGCGAACGGTGGCCCAGCAGTTGCGTCTGCGCGACATCGGCGGCCTTATCGTCATTGATTTCATTGATATGGAGAACAAGCAGTATCAGAAAAACTTAATCAATGAATTCAAACGGCTGGTCCGCCAAGACAAAGCGAAAACCACTGTGCTGAACATCAGCGAGTTCGGCCTCGTCGAAATGACCCGCAAGCGGGTGCGCCATAGTTTGAAGGGATATTTCTTTACCGACTGCCCCGTCTGCGGAGGGTCGGGCGAAATCCTTACGCGCGAGCAGGTGTGGCGCAACATCCGGCGCGACCTGGTCAGCCGCTTGACTACCACGCCGCGCCCGTCGTTCGAGATTACCGTCCACCCCGACGAAAAATCGTATATCGAGACCGAGCACGCCGACGTGCTGAATCGCTGGCGGTCGCGCTATCGAATCCAAATCGTTCTGCAAAGCAGCGAGACGTTTTTGCCCGAACAATATCAAATCCGCGAGATTCCGCGTGTGGCCGGGCGACGGCGCCGCCCGCGGCCCAGCGAACCGCCCCCACCGCCTGCGCCGGCAGCCCCGTCGCCGGAATCGCAGAACGAGACGGCAGAAATCGCAGCTGCCGAGGCCGAGCCGGTCGAATAAACACGCCGGTGGTCGGCGCGGCGGCGTTCGTCAGGTCGCGACGATCGTCCAGGCTGTCCGAGATGTAGCCCGCGGTGAACTCCATATAGCCCTGTCTCTTATACACATCT
>JAOAGV010000036.1 GCA_026415575.1 Candidatus Sumerlaeia bacterium | reverse complement strand
CCACCCTCTTTTCCAACTGGGCGGCCACGCTTTCGGCCACCAGCTGGGCGTCCAGCTCGGGGTGCTTTATCTCCACGATGTTCACGTTCACCTGCCGTCCGGTCAGCTCTTCCAGCTGGCGGCGCAGGTTCTCCACTCCAGCTCCCCCCCGGCCGATAACAATGCCCGGCTTAGCCGTGTGGACGGTCACTTTCACCCGGTTGGCCGCCCGCTCGATATCTACGCGGGAAATCCCCGCATGATAAAATTTGGCTTTCAGCTCCTTGCGAATGTAAAGGTCCTCATGGAGCAGTTTGCTGTAGTCCTTGCGGGCATACCAGCGCGACTCCCACGGCTTGGTGATTCCCAAGCGAAATCCAACCGGATGGACTTTTTGACCCACTCTCGTGCGCCTCCTTGTTGCCTTAGACCGGCTCGGTCAACTCGATATGAATGTGGCAGGACCGTTTGCGAATACGGTTGGCGCGCCCGAACGCCCTCGGCCGCCACCGTTTGAGTGTCGGCCCGCCGTCGGCCCAAATCCGGCCAATCACCAGACTGTCGGTGTCCGGATGGTTGCAGTTGGCCACGGCCGAGGTCAAGAGCCGCTTGACAACGGGCACGGCGGAGGGGCGGTGAAGAAGCGAGAGGATAACCTGCGCCTCAGCGACGGTTTTGCCCCGAATCAGGTCCGCGACGTAGCGGATTTTGCGCGGTCCCATCGGCTGGAACCGTGCGCTGGCCCTGCCGACCATTTCGCCTACGATCTGTTTTTTGCCTGCCATGTCTATCTATCCCTCTGGCGATCCTGAAAAAGTCCTTTGGCTTTCCGAACGTTGCGCCTCATTTGACCGATGTGGGCTTGGCGGTTTTGCCGCCATGGGCACGGAACGTGCGCGTGGCTGCAAACTCGCCCAGCTTATGCCCGACCATGTTTTCATTGACGAACACGGGAATAAACGTCTTGCCGTTGTGGATGGCCAAGGTATGGCCGACCATTTGGGGGGTGACCATGCTCCGGCGCGACCAGGTCTTGATGACCCGCCGCTCGCCGCTGGCCTCCAATTGCTGCAACTTGCGTAGCAGCTTGGCATCTACATAAGGTCCTTTTTTCAGGGATCGCGGCATGGTTGACAACTCCTTGGTTCGATCCGAACGGTCCGAGTCCTTTTATTTTCTTCGCTTGATGATCAGTTTTTTCGATTGTTTGCGCGGATTGCGCGTTTTCAAGCCTTTGGTAATCTTCCCCCACGGGGTGCAGGGATGCCGCCCGCCGGAGCTTTTGCCCTCGCCGCCTCCCATGGGATGGTCCACGGGGTTTTTGGCAACGGCACGGCTGGCCGGACGGACGCCTTTCCAGCGATTGCGCCCCGCTTTGCCCAACGAGATGTTTTCATGGTCCACATTGCCGACTTGGCCGATGGTGGCCTTGCACGCAACCGGAACCATCCGGATTTCGCCCGATGGCAGCCGCAGTGTTGCCATTTTGCCCTCGCGGGCGACCAGCTGGGCGAACGCGCCGGCCGACTTGGCGATCTGGCCCCCCTTGCCCGGCACCATCTCGACGTTATGGATAATGGTGCCGAGGGGAATGGCGCGCAGCGGCAGGGCATTGCCTTCGATGATTTCGGCGTTTTCGCCCGACAGAACCGTCTGGCCGACTTTCAGTCCCATCGGCGCCAGAATATATCGCTTCTCGCCGTCGGCATAGTGCAACAAGGCAATGCGGGCCGAACGGTTGGGGTCATACTCGATGCTGGCCACCTTGGCGGGGATGTTGTCCTTGTCGCGGCGAAAATCAATGATGCGATAGGAGCGGGCATGGCGACCCCCGCGATGGCGCGCAGTCATGCGGCCGCGGTTGTTGCGTCCGCCTGTCGAGGGCAAGCCGTGCATCAGGCTTTTCTCGCCGTGCTCGCGGGTCAGTTCCTCAAAAGTTGAGACGCTCATGCCGCGCCGGCCGGGTGTTGTCGGTTTGTACAGTTTGATCCCCATGGCTGCCCAATTCCTTTTATCGCTTCTGCGGGGTGCAGACCCCGGCGCGATTAGTAGAGTTCGATCTTCTGCCCTTTCTGCAAGGTAACGTACGCTTTCTTCCAGTCGGGGCGTTTGCCCAATTGAATGCGGACACGGCGCATTTTACCTTTCACGCGGCACGTGTTGACGCTCTTGACCTTCACCCGAAACGCCGTTTCGACGGCCTTCTTGATCTCGTTTTTATTCGCATCAATGCGCACTTTGAACGTGTATTGGGGTTCGTCTTCCGACTGAAGGTTTGTGGCCTTCTCGGTGATGACCGGTTTGACGAGGATTTCATAAGGGTTGCTCATGCGTAGACCTCTTCCATCTTTTTCAGGACCGCCGACGGCAGCACCAAGAAGTCGCAATGAAGCAGCGCAAAGACATTAAGGTTGTTCACCGGAAGAACCCAAGTTGGGTTGTCCGATTGGCCCAAGTTGGCGGCGGCGCGGTAGAGTTCCGGGTCCACTGCCTCGGTCAGGATCAGGACTTTTTTTCCCGGTTCGATGTTCAAGCATTGGCGCAGGGCAAGGACGTTCCGCGTTTTGGGCTCGCCGATGTCAATCTTGTCCAGAATCCGGAGGCGTTTTTCGTTTTGCAGCGAACTGAGAATCGAAAGGAAAGCCAGCCGCCGGACTTTACGATTGACCCGATAATTGTAGTCGCGGGGCGAAGGCCCGAAGAGTGTGGCGCCGCCGCGCCACAGGGGCGACCGGCGCGATCCCGCGCGTGCACGGCCGGTTCCCTTTTGCTTCCACGGCTTGGCTCCGCCGCCCCGCACCATGCCGCGCGTGCGCGTACTGGCATCGCCCTGACGCTGACAGGCCAAGTAGCAGTCGAGACAGGCGCGGACGGCTTGGGGGTTTTCCGGCTGCCCCAGAAGGGCCTCGCTTACTTCGAGCATTCCGCTCGGCTCCCCCCGACTGTTGAGAATTTCGACGCTGACCGGCATGGCCCCTTACCCTTTCCTGCTGCGAATATTCTTGCGGATGATTACAAACGCGTTGACATGGCCCGGCACGGAGCCTTTGACGGCGATGAGGTTGTTCTCCGGGTCGGTCTGCACGACTTGAAGATTGAGCGTGGTGGAGCGATGGTTGCCCATATGGCCGGCAAGTGGTTTTCCGGGGAAAACGCGCGAGGGCCAGGACGAGCCGCCCATCGAACCGGGCCGGCGGTGATACATCGAACCGTGGGTTTCCGGACCCGGTTTGGAGTGGTGGCGTTTGTAAGGCCCTTGGAAGCCGCGCCCCTTGGAAGTTCCGATCACGTCCACCTTTTCGCCGATCTGGAAAATGTCGGCACTGATGCGCTGACCGACGTGGTAATTGGATGGGTCGTTGACGCGGATTTCGCGGATGTAGCGAAGGGGGGGGAGGACGGGCGTTTTTTCGCGCCGGCCTTTCCGCCCTGCGGCGTCCTCGCCGCCGCTGTCGGCCCCTTCCTGGGCTTTCACAGCCTCGTTGACCTTGTCAATTAACCCTTGATCCGGCTTGTTGGTGCTTTTTTCGCGTTTGGTGTCAAACCCCAGCCGGATGGCATTGTATCCGTCGGTTGCCACGGTTTTGACCTGCAAAACATAGCACGGGCCGGCTTGAATGAGCGTAACAGGAACCAAGCGGCCCTTGGGATCAAAAACCTGCGTCATTCCGAGCTTTTTTCCGAGCAGGCCATTTGTCATGATCCATTCACCCCCCGGGTCATCGCGAAACGTAGAAAGCGGATGTCCCGGCCTCTCAGGTCAGTTTGATTTCGACATGAACGCCGGCGGGCAGGTCGAGTTCCGTCAGACCGTCGAGGGTCTTTTGGGTGGGCTCGACGATGTCCACGAGGCGTTTGTGATAGCGCAATTCAAATTGCTCCCGCGATTTTTTGTCCACATGCGGCGAACGCAAGACCGTATAGCGGCTGATGCGCGTGGGCAGCGGGATTGGCCCGCGCACTTTGGCTCCGGTTCGGCGCGCCGCCTCGACAATTTCCTCGACCGATTGATCGAGAAGGCGATAATCGAAGGCTTTGAGGTTGATGCGTATTCGTTGCCCTGCCATTTGCGCAGTCTCCTACGGCCGGTCTTGGGCCATAAAATTCCCCGCCCTTCGGGAGTTCCCATCCGCCCCCGGAGGGGCGAAAGGGCGGGGACTGTAGCGACTCGCTGGTTTCCCGGTGGAACCATATTCCGGGCGGGTTTGCCTGCCCGCCCGTCCGGCCTAAGCTTGCGTGCCCGGCCGGCACGTGATGTCACCCCATGATTCGAGCGTCACCTCTGCTGTGCGCCATTTCAGGTCGGTTGGCAGTTCACAGACGACGGCGATCTCGCTCCAAGGGATCCATCGCACGCGTTCTTCGTCGCGTTTGATTTCGGTGCTTCCTTTTCGGAAGTTCAGCACCACTCCTCGTATAACCAAGTATTCCGGTGTTTCACGCACCACCTCACCGAGACCGATTTGTGTGGTGGCTTCGGCGTAGCGTTTAACCCAACGAACCTTGACGATCTTGCCTGCGTTGGGCGATGGAGCGGCTCGCGCTCCGACGGGTCCGGCCGGCATTTCCATCAGGGATACCTCCCGATGCAGATGGTTGCGGCCCCCACCCGCAGGCCGCGGCGAAAGTCGGCCGACTCTCGCTATTCAAGGATTTCCGTGACGACACCTGCTCCCACGGTTTTTCCGCCTTCCCGAATGGCGAAACGAAGCTCCTTTTCCATGGCAATGGGTGTGATCAAAGTTACGAGAAGCCCGTCCACGTTGTCGCCGGGCATAACCATTTCAACGCCTTCCGGCAAGTCCACCACGCCCGTCACGTCGGTGGTGCGGAAGTAGAACTGAGGCCGGTAGCCGCGGAAGAATGGGGTATGGCGGCCGCCTTCCTCTTTGGACAATACATAGACTTTGGCTTTGAACTTGGTGTGCGGGGTGATCGAGCCCGGAGCGCAAATGACTTGGCCGCGCTCTACGTCGTCTTTCTCGATTCCGCGCAGGAGGATGCCGATGTTGTCGCCGGCCACCGCCTCGTCGAGCAACTTGCGGAACATTTCGAGGTCTGTGGCGACGGTTTTACGCGTCGGCCGAATACCAACAATTTCAACCTCGCTCATCTTGGTAATACGCCCGCGCTCGACGCGGCCCGTGGCGACAGTGCCGCGGCCGGAGATGGAGAAAACGTCCTCGACCGACATCAGGAAGGGCTTGTCAATTTCGCGCTTGGGTTCGGGGATATACTTGTCAATGGCCTCCATGAGGCGGTCAATGGACTTCATCCCGAGTTCGTCGTCATCGCCGTTGAGGGCTTTGAGGGCCGAGCCGCGAACGATGGGCGTCTTGTCGCCGGGGAATTCATACTTGGTCAGAAGCTCGCGGATTTCCATCTCGACCAGCTCGAGCAGTTCTTCATCCTCGACCATGTCCACCTTGTTGAGATAGACCACGATGTAGGGGACGCCGACTTGGCGGGCCAGAAGGATATGCTCGCGGGTTTGCGGCATGGGGCCGTCGTCGGCGGCGACCACGAGGATCGCGCCGTCCATCTGCGCTGCGCCGGTAATCATGTTCTTAATATAGTCGGCATGGCCCGGGCAGTCCACGTGCGCGTAGTGGCGGTTTTCGGTTTGATACTCTACGTGGGCGGTGGCAATGGTGATACCACGCGCTTTTTCCTCGGGAGCCTTGTCAATCTGGTCGAACGGCACAAAGTTGGCCAGTCGTTTCATTTCCTGCCGTTTGGTGATTGCAGCGGTCAGGGTGGTCTTGCCGTGGTCAATGTGGCCGATGGTGCCGACATTGACGTGGGGCTTGGTCCGCTGGAATTTTTCCTTTGCCATTAAAGTCCCTCCAACATGGGATTGCGGGCTTACCGACTTTGCCGCATGGCCGCAGGCTGCCGCTCAGGGTCATCGCCCTTTGGCCGGTCTATGTAAAATCCGAAAGTGCATCAGCGCAGAGACTGCGATGTCTCTCGAAGTAGCCCTCGACTTCTCTTGCTCATCGGACGTGTGCGGGATCGAACCGAGCCGCCTCCGCCGCTCGTTTCGATGCCTCGAGGTGAGGGAGCCTCGAGGCGGAAAACAACAAAAACGCCGCGGAAACTGTCCTACCGCGCGAAAACAGGAACAATACGTTGCCCCGGTTGTCCGGACATCGTCAAGGGGAAAAATAGCTTTTTTTATTTTTTTTCCTAACCCTGTCCGGGGCCATATCGCGACTATAAATAGACATGCTTGCTCATTTGGGCCGAAGGCAGATATTTTAGAAACAGGAACGTTACGAGAATAAAAAGAAAACCCATCAGGGCCAGCCAGTTCAACAAGGCACTCCGCCGCAGCGGCGGTATGGCCCAAGTGCGCGACCAGAACCGTAGGTGCAGATAGACGGCATAGGCAATCCAGGTAATCAACGACCACGTCTCCTTGATGTCCCACCCCCAATAGCGCCCCCACGTGCGGTTGGCCCAGACGGCGCCGGTCAGAATACCCACGGTCAGCAGGGGGAATCCGAACGCCACAAAGCGATAGACAAGGCTGTCAAACCGGCGCGTCTGTTCGCTTTCACCCTGCGTGTTGAGATAGCCGTAAAACAAAACAGCGTTAAAACAGGCAATGGCCATGATGCTGTAAGCGATCATGTAGGCAAACACATGGATGACAAGCCAGGTGCTTTTGAGCACCGGCATCAGGGGCTGGAGGGTGGAGTCACAATCGGCGGCATAGGCGAAAAGGGCGACTTCGAGCGCGCCGACAAACAAGGCCAGCCAGCGCGTGCGAAAGAGCACTTCGGCGACGCCAAAAACGACAATCAAGGTCCAGGCGAAAAAGACCACGGCGTCGAACAGGCCGCTCAACGGCGGATAGCCGCCGATGATCCAGCGTTGAAGAAACAGAACCGTGTGCGAAAGCCCGCCAGCGCCATGGGCGGCGTAGGCCGCAATGAGCAGGGCGCGTGCGCGCCGGCCCAGAGCCACGGCGCCGAGGGCCGAAACCATACCAACAAAGTAGAAGGCAAAAGAAACGGTGAACGGTGTAATATTGAGGGGTCCAAGCGTCATGGGATGTCTCCGGCACCGGGCGCCGGCTGGCTGCTTTGTACGGCCCTACTCGGTGCGGGCGGCCAGCGCCTCGGCGTGTTTCCTTTTTTGCATCCACGGGTTTATGTAAAAAACAATAATCAAGCCGGCGGTCAGGAGCACAAAGCCGGCATAGACCAGCGCGACACCGGGATCGCGCTTGACCGAGAGCACGGAATAGCGGCTGGCTTCGCCGGCTTCGGTGTCATAGGAAGATTGATAGACGGTGTAGCCGGCAAATTTCAGCGGATCGTTCATTTCGATGGTGTGCGAGGTCACCTCGCGGCCGTTCTGCACGACGCGCACGCGGCTGATATACTGGTCCACGGGGAAGTCGCGCTGGAGAAGAAAGCGCACGTTGCCGCGTTCATACACTTCATTGGAGACGGCGTCGAGAATTTCGACTTTGCCGCTGGCCAAGTCGCGGATGCGAAGCCGCGCCGCAAAACCGCCGGGGTCAGGCTGTTCGATGAGTTCGATAGCGGAGCGTTCAACCCAGCGAAGGGCGCGCACCTGCGTTCCGTCGGGAAGCGTGGCGGATGCCGGCGAATCGCCTGCGGCGGGGAGTGTAGCGGCAAGGCGCCCTTCGACATAATGCTGAAGATAGCGGCCGGTGGTGGTGTCGGCGGCCACGGCGCGGAGAAAATGCGGGCGGCGCATGTCCGTTTCAAGAAACTGCAGCGTCATGGTAGTCAGATCGAAAGGCTGCCGGCCATGAGCGGACGGAAGGCGCGAAAAAAGCCACTGGGTTTCGGCGGCGTCGCCCTTGCGCAGCCGGACCTGAATGGCGGGATTGCGGCGGGCATTGCTGGCCGAATAAATTTCGCGCGTTTGCAGATTCATGTTCCAATGGGGGAAGAATTGCAGGACGGTGACAGCCAGCGAGGTGCCATCGGCGTCTTGCACGGTTTGCTCGCGGCCGAGGGCCAGCGGCAGCGTCGTCACGTCGGTCATGCTGCGAATCAGTGCCAGACAGTCGGCCGTTGCGGTAGTGGGAACGGACTGCTCGGCCAGAAGCGCGGCGAGTTCGACGGGCGTGGCGGCGCGCACATACTCGATTTCGCACTCGTCGGTCAGGATTCGTCTCCGCGCGGTGCCGCGGGCGAACACCCAGTGGGTGTGGCGGTGGCCGTCGTGAACGATTTCGATTTCAAGGGCCGGTTCGAGAGGGCCGCTGGTTCGCTCGACGATTTGGGAAGTGCGGCGTATGAGAGGCTTGGTGTCGAGCAGGACGATTTCGACGGGTTGACGCGCCGCGCGGGGAATGCGCTTTTGGGTGCGCAGGCCGTAGGAGTAAATGCGGCCGCCATGGACGGATTGCACCAGAAGTTTGTCGAGCGGTGCCGTGTGACGGCGCAGTTCGAAGTCATCGAGATGAATGGCAAAGGGCAGCCGCAGCTCGACGGCGGTGCGAGCAGCACCGCTGCGTTGTTCGTTGGTCAGTTGCTCGGCCTCCTCGGCAGTGTCGGGGACCGGTTTGCGCGGGACGAAGAGGATGGTGTCGCTCTGCTCGCCTTCGTTGATCTGTATGAAACCTTCTCGCGCATTGAGGCCAATCAGCACGCCGGCGAGGAGGAAAACAATGCTCAGGTGCGTGAGTTGGAAGCCGATTTGACGCGCCTGAAGGCGAAACCGCCGCAAACTGCACACGATCATGTTCAGCGCGAGCAAAAGAAGCAGGGCGGAGAACCACCAAGAGGAGTATAGGCGGTAAAAGCCGAGGATGTTGAAGAGGATATGAAGGCGGGGGCCATAGGCGTTGACATAAAGGGAATAAATGTCGCGCGGCGAGCCGGCAAGGGTGTCGGCTTGCGGAATCAGCGTACCGAGGATACAAGCCAGCCCGATCAGAATCAGCAGCGTGACGGTCAGTTTGACAGATGCGAAAAACCGGACAACCGGGTGGTTGCCTTGGAGGATTTGCCGTGGGGAAAAAATCAAAAAGAAATGCTCCGCCCTTCAGCATTGCCCAAATCAAGAGAGGGGTTACCAGAGTGAAGGCGGACGGCTCAAGATGAATCTTTGCTTGCATTGCAGAGGCAGGTGCGAGGGACCATACGAGGGACAGTTGCAGATAAGAAATGTCCCAATGGAGGGTCGGGTTCCACCCCGACCGGATTTGTGTATGCCGTGGAAAACATCCCTCCACATTTTGATTCGGACACCATGGAGGGTCGGGTTCCACCCCGACCGGATTTGGATTTGGAACCATGGAGGGTCGGGTTCCACCCCGACCGGATCTTCCACCCCGACCGTATCTTAATTTGGATGCCGTGGAAGGCATCCCTCCAGAAAGACATAATTTCCCCAAAGGCATTCTTGCACATAGATATCCGATCTTCATGCCAATTTGTCGCGGGCACAATTCATAACTTGAACTCACCGGAAGGCGCCAGTAGCGTCCTGCCGACGTTTTACAAGGAGCGAGCGTTGAAGAGAAAGCAAATTTTATCGGGCGATGAGGCGGTAGCCCACGGGGCGTGGAAGTACGGCGTGGCCTTCGCTTCAGCTTATCCGGGAACGCCGAGCACAGAGATTCTCGAAGCGCTGTTAGACTATCCCGACCTGCATGCGCGGTGGTGTGTGAACGAGAAAGTGGCATTCGATGAGGCACTGGGGGCCTCAATTGGCGGCGTTCGCGCGCTAACGGCGATGAAGCACGTCGGGCTGAACGTGGCCGCCGATTCGCTGATGACGGCCTCTTACACGGGTGTCGGCGGCGGTCTGGTTGTGGTGTCGTGCGATGATCCGGGGATGCACAGTTCGCAGAACGAGCAGGACAATCGCAACTATGCGGCGTTTGCCAAAGTGCCGATGCTTGAGCCGGCCGACAGCCAAGAATGTCTGGACTACGTCGGGCGGGCGCTGGAAATCAGCGAGCGCTTTGATACGCCGGTGCTGCTGCGGTTGACGACGCGGATTTCGCACACGCGGTGCGTGGTGGAAACGGATGACGAGCGGTGCGTTCCGCAGCCGCGGCCGTTTATCAAGCAGCCGGAGAAATATGTGATGATTCCGCTCTATGCCCGGCCGCGCCATCGCAAGGTGGAAGAGCGGCTGGCAGCACTGGCGGAGTTCACGGAAACCACCGATCTGAATCGAATCGAGCCGGGCGATGCACCGTTTGGTTTAATTGCTTCGGGCGTCGCCTATCAGTATGCGAAGGAAGCGTTTCCTGAGGCGCCAATTTTCAAACTGGGCTTTTCGTGGCCGCTGCCGCTGCGGAAATTGAGGGAGTTTGTGGAGACGTGTGGACGGGTGTATGTCATTGAGGAGTTGGACCCTTTTATAGAAGAGCATCTGCTGGCTGCGGGCTTTGACGTGCGTGGGAAGGCGCTGTTGAGCCGGTGTGGGGAATATACGCCGCGGGCGATTCGGGAGGCAATCGAGCGGGATTTGGACAAGAGCGCGGCAACAGAGGAAGCAGCGGGCAAGGGCGGCACGGCAGCGCCGCCCGAGGCATCTCAAGCGGCTATCGCACCAATTGCGGGACTGCCTCCCCGGCCGCCGGTGATGTGCCCGGGCTGTCCCCATCGGGGGGTGTTTTATGCGCTGAGCAAACTGGATGTGAACGTGATGGGCGACATCGGGTGCTATACTTTGGGCACGCTGCCGCCGCTTCGGGCCATGGATTCGTGCGTGTGCATGGGCGCAAGCGTAGGGTTGGGCGTTGGACTGGCCAAGGTGAGCGAGCGCGGGAAGACGGCGGCTGTCATCGGCGACTCGACGTTCATCCATTCGGGGATTCCGGCGCTGGTGGACATGGTGTGGAACCGCAGCGCGTCGGTGTTGATTATTCTCGACAACCGCACCACGGCGATGACCGGCCGCCAGCCGACGGCCGCTTCGGCACCGACGGGCAGCGGGGAAGCCGGCGAGGGTTCGCCGCCGTTGGACCTTGTGCGTTTGTGCAAGGCAACGGGCGTTACCGATGTGCAAGTGATAGATCCTTATCAGCTGGATGATGTGTATGCGGCGCTGCGACGCGCTTTGGCCAACGAGGGGCCGTCGGTCATTCTGACCAACCGCCCTTGCGGGCTGCTATCGGACGCCAAGCGGGACGACCCGCGCGCCGTGTCGCGCGATTTGTGCCAAGGCTGTTTTCAATGCGCAGACCTTGCGTGTCCGGCTCTGGTGGTCGAGGGCGACCAGGTGCGGATTGTCGAGGAACTGTGCCGCGGGTGCACGCTGTGCATGCAGGTTTGTTGTTTTAGCGCAATTTCGGTGTGCGAAAGAAAAACCAATAGCTGAAAGGTCCTTTCTCCTATGTCTATGTCGTCCGTTTTGTCCGGTTCGACCCCACCGTCCGCGCCGCCCGCGCCCATTAATCTTCTGGTGGTTGGCGTGGGCGGACAAGGCATTCTGACGCTGAGCGCTTTGGTGGTGAGCGCGGCGATGGAGGCCGGTTTCGACATCAAGCAAAGCGAAGTGCACGGCATGGCGCAGCGCGGCGGGTCGGTAATGTCGCACGTGCGGATGGGGCGAAAGATTTTTTCGCCGGTGATCGAGCCGGGAACAGCGGACATGATCGTTGCGCTCGAAAAGCTCGAAGCGCTGCGTCACATTCACTATCTAGCGCCGCAGGGTGTGCTGATCGTCGAAGATCGGGTAATTCCGCCGCTGCCGGTAAGCACGGGCGAGATGGCGTATCCGCCGGATGTGTTGGAGCAATGCCGTGCCCGGGCGGGGCGGGTCGAGGTGTACGACGGAGCGGCGCTGGCGTTGGCTTTGGGAACAGAGCGGACGCTGAACACGTGCTTTGCGGGGGTCTTGTCGCGGCATTTGCCGTTCGATGAGGCGGCGTGGCGCAAGGGTCTGGAGGCATGTTTTTCGGCGCGGAACCTCGAAGCAAATGTGCGCGCGTTTCAGCATGGCCGGTCGGTCCTGCCCTTGTAGGATTTTGGATTTTGAGACAGCCGGAATAGTCCTGTTTCCCCTGACCTCTGCTCCCTGCGGGTCGGATGGCCTGTCAACCGTTTCATGCTCCACGGAGTATCACGGGTTATGTGTTTGCTTCGCGTGTGAAATCTTGTGACTCGCGCAATTTCCCATATTCAAGCCGGCGTGCCGGTGATCTTGCTTCTGGCGGCCGTTGCAGTCTATGATGGCTGGCTGCTGGGCGGGCGTGTGCCGCTGGGCGAGGATCACACACTGGCCTTTATTCCTGCCTACAGTCTGGGCGAAAAAGGCGCGGTGCCGCGATGGAATCCCTATGTGTGCGGAGGGGCGCCACACTTTGCCAATCCGCAGTATTCGGCGTGGTATCCGCCGCGCTGGATATTTTTTTTCGCCGAAGCGGGCAAGGGCTACGGGGTTTTTTGCTTCGCGCACTTTGTAATCGCCGCGCTGGCGATGCTGGCGTGTTTGCGAAGTCTGGGCTGCGGCAAACCGGCAGCGTGTCTGGGAGCGTTGAGTTTTGCCTGCGGCTCCTATGTGCAGGGACATTTGTCCAACCCGGGGCTGTTGGTTTCGACGGCATGGCTGCCATGGGTGGTCGGCGGGACGTTTGGCGCAGTGGAAAGGCCTTCATGGGGTCGGGCGACGGTGCTCGGTGCGGTGCTGGCGATGGTGGTGCTTGCCGGCTCCCCGCATAACATCTTTTATGCCGGAGTGATTGCGGGAATGGCGGTGGTGTGGGGCGCGGGCAGCCACCGGCGCGCCAAACAATCCGATGGGGCGGAGAAGTCGGACGCGTCGGACAGGTCGGGCGGGGCTTTGGGAGCGTTCTTATGGGCAGCCGCCGCAGTCGCGCTTGCCTGTGTAGTCGGCGCGGGGCTCAGCGCGGTGCAATGGCTGCCGACGCTCGAATTTCTGCAGCTGTCGGCGCGGCCGGCGATGCCCATGAACGAACTGGCCCGCGATCCGGTTGGATGGGACTGGCTCGACAATCTGTTTCTAGGGGCGCCGCCACCGTGGCCGACAGAGTATCTGGATAAGTCGGCGTATTTCGGCATGTCGGCCCTGCCGCTTCTGATTATGGCGGTGGTGCTGCCGTGTCATCGGCGGCGGGCGATGTTCTTTGTTGCGTTGTCACTGGTCGGCCTTTGGATTTCGCTGGGCACGCAGGCGGGAGCGTTTCAGGTGCTGGCGAACGTGCCGCTGGCGCGGGCGTTGAGCGGTCCGGCGCGCGCGCTGGTATTGGTTGCAATTGGAGCGTCGGCCCTGATCGGTCTGGGCGCCGACGCGGTTCTGCGCGAGGCGGCGCTGCGGAAACGAAAAGCGGTGTGGGCGACAGTCTTGGTTTGCGGCGGACTGGGAGCGGGCTTGTTCTGGAGCAAGGTGGGTTTGCTGGTGCAAAGCGACTGGGCGGCAATCGTGTGGCGGGCGCAATCGCCGCGCGACCCAACGCTGTTCCCGGCAATCAACGGCGGTGTTGCTCTGGCGCTGGGTTCGGCGGTGATGCTGGCTGGGCTTGTGCTTTCGGTTCGATATCCGCCGCGTCGGTGGTTGGCATGGGCGGCGGGACTGTTGCTGGTGCTGGACCTGTTTCATTTTCGGCAGCGGCTGCCGCTGCCGACGTGCGCGCGAAGCGAGTTCGAGCCGCCGGAGACGGTGCAAGCGGTGCTGCGCGATTCAGTTGCGCCGTTTCGCGCCGCTGGCTATGCGCCGATGCGGGTGCATCCGGGCGATCTCAACGACACGACGCTTCGGCCCCTGGCGGCGCCCAATCTGGCGACGCTTTGGCGCATGCAAGATATTCAGGGCTTCGATCCTTTGATTCTGCGCGACTACGTGCGGCTGGTCGAGGCCACGGCCGGCCGGTCGGCAATTGATGATCCGGTGCGGATGCTGAACATTGCCCGGCCCGACTCGACGCTGTTTCATTTGCTCAATGTGCGCTATGTGATTGGGGACGTGTTCGAGCGTCGAGTTTCCGGACCGCCGCCGCGAAAGAACGGCGCATACTGTATTGCACTGGATTCGCCCACTACGCTGGCCGGCGTGTCGTTTGTGGGTCTGCTCGACAGCGCAGAGATGTTGGGGCAAGGAGAAGCTGCTGCGGTTGTAACGGTTGTTGGAAAAGAGTGTGGGGGGACAGGTGCAGGAATCGGAAGCGGAGGCGCGGCGGGTGGGGACGAAACCACGGCGACGCGCACGGCGACGCTGCTGGCCGGCGTTCATCTGGCCGACTGGCGGGCGGCCGACCCGCGCTTCCCCTGCCGCCACAGTCCCGCCGAGCGCAACATGGTATGGACGGTGGAAACACCGCAGGGGCCGGTGCGCGTGGCCAACTATTACGGCCGTGTTCGGTTTGACCGGCCGGTTGTTGCCCGCGCGGTGGCGATTTCGCCACGGCACGCGAACGTTGTCTTGGGTCTCGCGGCGGTCGGCGCGCTCGTGCCGGAAACGGACCAATGGGAGCGGGTGTTCGGCGAGGGGCGGCTGGTAGTCTATCGCAACCGGCGGGCGCCGCGTGGGGCATGGATGGTGCATCGGGTGCGTCGGGTGGAATCGGAAGAAGCGGCTTTGGCCGCCGTGGCAGGAGGACGCGTGGATTTGGCACACGAAGCGGTGACGTGCGAGGCCATTTCGGTTGGCGCAGCCGAGGGCATGGCGGGCGATGCACGCGCCGATGTGGAATTTATTCGATATGACGCGGATACCATCGAGGTTAAAGTTCATGCCGCGCGTCCGGGCGTGTTGTGTTTTGCTGAAGTATTCTATCCCGGCTGGACGGCCGAGCTGGACGGGCGGCGGGTCAAGGTTCTGCGGGTCAATTATCTTTTGCGCGGCATAGCGATTGATACGCCGGGCGAACATCATGTGGCGCTGCGGTTTTCACCGCGCACACTGGCGGCCGGCAAGGCCATTTCGCTACTGACGTTGGCTGTGCTGGTTTTGTGGATTGCCGTGGGCAGACTCCCGGTTTTTACCTCACGCAAAGGCGCCAAGTTGCAAAGGGCTTCTATGATTTCAATTGGCCGTGGAAAAATCTGACCTTCTGTTCTCAGACAGGTGACCTCCTTTGCAAAATCATCCATGTCTGTCTTTGTAGCCTTGGTGCCTTTGCGTAGGGCTCAATTGAAAGATTGCGGCACAGGCGGCGTTCTGGAATTTCCCGTTGATTGTGTACGCAAGGCGAACTACGTCCCTGACCGAGAGGGAATCTGGGCTTTGTTTGAATTCTTTCAAACGTCTGAGCGATGCCGATGATGCCGAATACCCGCCGCGACCGTCTCGTGCTGGTGTATGTCTGCTTTTTCGTGTCCGGCCTTGCGGGGCTGATCTACGAAATTTTGTGGAACAAGTATCTGGCGCTGTTCATCGGGAGCACCGGTCGCGCGCATGTGATGACGCTGGCGGTGTATATGGGCGGGCTGGCGTTGGGCAGCGCGGTGTTCGGGCGGCGGGCCGACCGGCTGCGGCATCCACTGCTGGTGTATGTATTGCTCGAAGCGGGCGTGGGTGTGCTGGGCTTGCTCTATCCGGTGCTGTTCGAGCCGTATCGGCGGGGGTTCATCGCGCTGGTGCGATGGCTGGGGTTGAGGGCGTCGGCGCTGATGGCGGCGAAGTTGGTGTTTTGCGCCCTGACCATATTGCTGCCGACGTTTTTGATGGGTGGGACGCTGCCCGTGCTGGGGCGGTTTATGGTGTCGCGGCTGGATCAAGTGGGGCCGCGCGTGGCGGCGCTGTATTACATCAACACGTTCGGCGCGTTTGTCGGCTGTCTTCTGGCGGGATTTGTGATGATCCCCGCGTATGGGCTGCACGCCTCGATGGTGATTGCGGCGTGTCTGAATTTCGTGGTGTGCGGAGCGGCGCTCCTGTTGTGGGCGACGCGGGCCAAAGGAGGGGCGCCGGCGACGACGCTCCGCGCGGGGGCGCAACCGGCGGCCGAGACGGGCGGCGAGTTGGTCTATCCCGCGGCGATTCGGGGCGTGGTGCTGGTGACCATCGCGGTATCGGGATTTGTCGCCATGGTGTATGAGGTGGCGTGGATTCGGCTTCTGACGCTGGTGTTGGGCGCCTCGACGTATTCGTTTTCACTGATGGTGGCAACGTTTATTTTCGGCATCGGGCTGGGCAGTTTTTTGATTTCGCTGAAACGGACGCAAACGGGATATGAGAAGATTTACGCGGCGGCGGAAATCGGACTGGGCCTGAGCGTGCTGGCAATGCTGCCGGCGGTCGAGCGGGTGCCGTTCTGGTTCAACCAGTTGGCGACGGTTTTGGTGCGTGCGCCATTTGCATTCGGCTGGTATATGGCGGCGCAAATGGTCATCTGTTTTCTGCTGATGCTGGTGCCGACCGTGCTGCTGGGCATGACACTGCCGGCGGCCAGCCGGATTGCCACGGAACAGGCGGGGCGCGTGGGGCGGCGCGTCGGGTCGGTCTATGCGCTGAACACNGTGGGGACACTGTTGGGGGCCGCGACGGCGGGACTTGTGCTGCTGCCGGAAATCGGGTTGAAGCGAACGTTTGAAACGGGGATCGTGCTCAACCTGCTGGCGGGTTTGGCTGTGCTGTGGTTGCTGAAAGGTCGGGCGATGGCATGGGTAAGGCCGGCGGCCACGGTGATATGCGCAATCCTGCCGTTGGTGTATTGGATCAAAGTCCCGCGCTGGGATGAAAACATCTTGTCGTCGGGGCCGTTCCGCCAGCGCGGACGCTTCGCCTCGTTTCAGGCGATGCTGGACATGCTCGCCAAGCGCGAAAAGTTGCATTACTACAAGGACGGCGTGGATGCGAGCATCGCCGTGGTGGACAGCGAAGGCACGCGGAGCCTGCTCATCAACGGTAAGGCCGACGCATCAGATGTCGGCGACATGAGCACGCAGATCCTGATTTCGCATTTTCCGCTCCTGACACGGCCACACTCAAAGCAGGCGCTGGTCATCGGGATGGGCAGCGGGGTGTCGGCCGGTTCCGCGCTGCAATACGACATCGAGCATCTGGACTGCGTGGAGATTTCGCGGGAGGTGGTCGAGGCAGCGCTGACGTATTTTGCGGAGGCGAATCTGCATTTTGCCGACGACCCGCGAGCCTCAATTCACATTGAAGACGCCAAAACGTTTCTCCAGATCACGCCGCGCAAGTACGATGTGATTATCAGTGAGCCGACGAATCCGTGGATCGCGGGGGTGGCGGGGTTGTTCTCGAAGGAGTTTTTCGAGGTTTGCCGCGAGCATCTTGCCCCCGACGGCCTGGTCGTGCAGTGGATTCATGTGTATGAGATTCAGGACGCCTCGCTGATGAGCGTCTTGCGCACGTTCACCGATGTATTCCCCTACTTCATGATCTGGAACATGAACGCCTATGACGTTGCGATTGTGGGGTCGCCAAAACCGTTCCGGCCTGATTTTGCGTGGATGGAAGAGCAGATGGCCAGACCGAAGATCGCAGCAGACCTGAAGCGGATCGGCATCGAACACCCGCTGGCGCTTCTGGCCATGCAGATGTTCGTGCATACCGACAGACCGGCGGATTTATTTGGCGGGTTTGCGGTCAACAGCGATTTTCACCCGACGCTGGAATATCGCGCGCCGATCGGCTTTTTCACCGGCTCGCCGGCCACAGGCATCAAGTCGCTGGACATGCGCGCGTGGCCGGCGCATTTGCGCCGCTTGTGGATTGACGAATACCAGCCGGGCCGCAAGCCGACGTCCGAACAGTTCGCGGCGTTCCGGCCCAAACCCGGCCAGAGAGATTCGCTGTTCGACGACAAAGCGGCGGCGTGGGCCGACCGCTGGGTGGCCGCATGGCCCGACGATCCGCAGGCAGTGCACGAGTGGATTGTGACGCGGGGCGACCGTCCCGACTGGCAGCGGCAGCGCTTGGCAGAGGCCGTGCGAAAACATCCGGACCATGCGCCGCTGGCCGACCTTCGCGCGCAGGTGCTCTTCCGGCTGTTTGTGCGGAACGATCCGGATTCGGCCACGCTGGCGGCGGAATTGCGCGAGGCGGTCGAAAGGGCACGCGCGCTTCATCCAAACCGGCGCTGGCCCTACGCGCGGATGTGGCTGCATGCCGCATGGCGCAGTGGGCAAATGGCGGAGGCGCTGAAAATGGGCAGCGAAGTCTTTCCGCATATTGTGGAAATACGCGACAAAGAGGGAGACGAGGCCGTGTTTGGGGTGCTGCGAATGATCGGCGAGGCGGCACTGGCGCGCGGCCGGCGCGACGTGGCGGAGCGATGTCTGGCCGAGATGCGGCAGGTGCTGCCGCAGGACATCCGCCTTCAGCGCTATGAAAGCGCGGTCAGGCACATGAAGGATTGACAGGCGCGGAAAGCAAACCGAATGGACGGGCTGTTGGATCAACTCAACCCGCCGCAACGTGAGGCGGTAACGATGACCGAAGGCCCGCTGCTGATTATCGCGGGGGCCGGCAGCGGGAAAACGCGCGTCATTACGTATCGAGTGGCATATCTGGTGCGCGAGTGCGGAGTGTCGCCCGGACAGATTTTCGCAGCGACATTCACCAACAAGGCGGCGGATGAGATGCGCGAGCGGGTGCGGCGTCTTCTGGGAGGCGACTGCGCGATGCCGTTTGCAATCAGCACGTTCCACTCCTGGTGCGCCGGTGTGCTGCGGCGCGAGGCCGAGCGCGTTGGGATTGCACGCGATTTTACCATCTGCGACGAGGACGACCAGCTGTCGGTGCTGAAAGAGGTGTTTCGGGGGCTGGGCCTCGACCTCAAGCACGGCACGGTCACGCCGACTCAGGCGCGCTGGGAAATTGACCAGGCCAAGATGCGTCTGGAAGGCCCCGAGGCCATTCGCCAGCGAAAGGGCGACCCGCGCCGCGCCGCACTCTATGCTGAAATCTACGAGGCCTATCAGCAGATGCTGCGG
This sequence comes from Candidatus Sumerlaeia bacterium, assembly GCA_026415575.1. GTDB lineage: Bacteria > Sumerlaeota > Sumerlaeia > JADFCW01 > JADFCW01 > JADFCW01. The sequence continues at coordinate 17,887 of JAOAGV010000036.1, read as the reverse complement.
CGGAACAACGCTCTGGATTTCGGCGATTTGATTGCGGAAGTGGTCCGCCTGTTTGAAACCGACGCGGCAACACTCGATCGCTATCAGGAACATTACCGCTATCTCATGGTGGATGAATATCAGGACACCAACCATGTGCAATACCGTCTGGTGAGCGCACTGGCGCGCAAATATCGCAATCTGTGTGTGGTGGGCGACGAGGATCAGAGCATCTACAGTTGGCGCGGAGCGAACATCGGCAATCTCCTCGACTTTCAGGCGCAGTTTCCGGACGCCAGGTTGATTCGCCTCGAACAAAACTACCGCTCGACGCCGGTGATTCTGGACGCGGCCAGCCGGGTGATTGCGCGCAACAGCCAGCGGTTGGGCAAAACGCTGTGGACAGAGCGGCGAAGCGGACCGCCCATCTTGACGCTGGAAGCCGACACCGATCGCGACGAGGCCGACCAGGTCGTCAACCTGATGGCATGGCTGCATGACGACTGCCTCGTACCCTACCGCGACATGGCGGTGTTCTATCGGACCAATGCCCTGAGCCGCCTGTTCGAGGAACGCCTGCGGGGGGCAAACATTCCGTATCGCGTGGTGGGGGCCGTGCGGTTCTATGACCGCAAGGAGATCAAGGACCTTCTGGCCTATCTGCGGGTGATCGCCAATCCGCACGACTCGATGGCGCTGCAGCGGATTATCAACACGCCGCGGCGGGGGATCGGCGACAGAACGGTGTCGGCGATTTTGGCGCTTACGTTTCGGGAGAACCTGACATTTTACGAAGCGATTGAGAAATTGCGTGCGGCGGGGCAGTTGCTCAAGGGGGCCGACCGCAAACTCTGCGATTTTGTTGCCCAGCTGAAGGACTGGGCGCAGCGGTCGCAAAAAAGTTCGATTGCCGCCCTGCTCGATGCAGTGATCAAGGAAACCGGCTACATCGAGTCGCTGGGCGATCCCGAGTCACTGGAAGTAGTCACGCGGTGCGAGAACATTGAGGAACTGAAAAACGCGGTCGTGCAGTTTGAGCGCGAACGGACGGGCGCCACGCTGACGGACTTTCTGGAATACACGGCGTTGCGCACGAGCGTGGACGACTATGACGCCGAGGATAACAGCGTATCGCTGATGACGCTGCATTGCGCCAAGGGTCTGGAATTTCGCGTGGTGTTTCTCGTGGCGCTGGAGAAGGACATTTTCCCGCACGTTCTGGCGGTCAAGCAGGGCGGTATCGAAGAGGAGCGGCGGCTGTTTTACGTGGGATTGACGCGGGCCAGGGAGTTGGTGTGTCTGAGCAATGCGATGAGCCGATGGATGCACGGGGACGCGTCGTGGAGTCCGCCGTCCGTGTTTCTGCGCGAGGTGCCGCGGGAGTTGTGCCAGCCGGTCAACCGGACGGCGTTGAGCGCCATCCGCGACGAGTTGCGAAAGAGTGCGCCGGCGCAGACCATGGCAGTACCGAAAACGCATTCGGCGCATCGAAGGACGGGGGCAGAACCAGCCGGCGAAAAAATGGATGCAGGCGTGCGCAGAACACAGTGGGAAGTGGGACAGGCCATTGTCCATCCAACGCTGGGACGCGGGGTGATTGCCGGCGTGCGCGGGAGCGGCGGCAATCAAATGCTGGACGTGCAGTTTGAGGACGGCCCCCGCATGGAGTTCATGGCGCGGTTTGCGCGCCTGAAACGGACGGAAGCCGCGGAATAATTGCAAAATGGGGGGATCATTCCATGCCGTTGCCGACGCTTCTGATTGTGGACGACGATCCGGATGTGTGCGAAATGCTGCGCCTTGCTCTCGGGGATCAATATTCCGTCGTAGTCGAAACGGACGGCCGGCGCGCCCTCGATGCATTGGCCGGCATCCATCCCGACATCGTGGTCGTGGACCTTGTCATGCCGGGCGCCGATGGTCTGACCGTCTGCGAGCGGATCAAAAGCGAGCGGCCTGAGACCATCGTGGTGATTGTTACGGCAACGACCAAGGGGTCGGACTTGCCGGATTCATTCTGGCGGTTGGGGACGCCGGCCGACGGGTTTCTGAGCAAGCCGTTTGACCCGCAGCGGCTGGTGGCTCTGTTGCACGAGTTGCGGGTAAAGCGGGTGGAATCAGGTCCGAATGGACCGGGTGGACAAAGAATAGACAGGATGGACAAAGAGCAGTGAACTGCATGCTCGAGGCTTGTGGGAGGCGGCAATGATCATTCGCGGGGGAAAAGTGGTTTTGCCGGATGGCATTTTAAACGATGGTGCCGTGGTGATTGATTCGCAGACGGGGCGAATCGAATCGGTCGGCCCGGCGGATGCGGTGTTCAACTCGCTTTTAAAAACGGGGCACGCGGAAGTGCTGGAGTATTCGGATGCAATCGTGTCGCCGGGATTTGTGGACCTGCACAATCACGGCGCATGGGACGCAGATTTCATGGATGGCACGATCGAGGATTTCGATGTGGTGTGCGCGTTTCATGCGCTTCACGGCACGACCTCGCTTTTGGCCACTTCGACCTCAGCGGAACCGGAGCGGATTGTGCGGATGCTCGAAACGACGCGCGAGGCGATTGCCGGCGGGACGATGGGCAGCCAAGTGCTGGGCGCGCATCTGGAGGGGCCGTGGCTCAATCCGGCGATGAAGGGTTGCCATCTGGAGCGGCATTGCCGGCCGCCGTCGCCGGCCGAGCGGCGCGCGGTAATGAAGTTTGCGGGGGTGATCCGGCGCGTAACACTTTCGCCCGAGGTCGAGGGATGTCTGGACTTTACCCGCGACCTGGCGTCGGCGGGGATTGTCGTTTCGGCAGGCCACAGCAACATGACGTATGAGGAAATGCAGCCGGCAATCGAAGCCGGCGTGCGCCACGTGACGCACATCTTCTGCGCAATGTCCACGACGGTGCGAAAGGGGCCATGGCGGCATCCGGGTGTGCTGGAAACGACGCTGGCCGACGACCGTCTGACGACCGAGATGATTGCTGACGGCAAGCACCTGCCGGCGGCGTTGATGCAGATTGCGCGGCGCTGCAAGGGGGCCGAACGACTGTGTCTGGTCAGCGATGCCATGCGGGGGGCGGGCATGCCTCCGGGCGGGCGCTATACGTTTGGGCCACGCGACGGGACGGAGACAATTGTCGGCGACGGCGTGGCGATGCTGACGGACCTGAGCGCGTTTGCGTCGTCCGTAACGCCACTGAACTGGATGGTAAAGAACGTGGTGGAGATGCTGGGCGCGCCGCTGCACGAGGCGGTGCGGATGGCGTCGCTGACACCGGCGACCATTGTAGGCTTGGGTCAGACCAAAGGGAGTCTGGAAGCGGGCAAGGACGCAGATATAGCCGTGCTGAACGAGGATTTTTCAGTGCGGCAGACCCTCGTGCGTGGGAAGTTGCTCGACCGCGCGCGGTTGCGGCGTCTGGCACCGGCCCACGCATTGCCGCTTGCCGGATAGACGGGTCCCAACCGCCGGCGTGTAAGGCCGGTTCCTGCAAGCGTTTCAGCTCATCAAGAAGACCATAATTCCCTTTTGCACGTGCAGACGGTTTTCGGCCTGGTCGAAGATGATGGCGTTTTCGCTGTCCATCACGTCGTCGGTGATTTCCTCGCCGCGATGAGCGGGCAAATCGTGCATAATTTTAACGCCCTTGGGTGCGCATGCAACCAAGTCGCTATTGACCTGATAGGGGCGAAAGACACGAGCGCGGTCGGCGGCTTCATGTTCCTAACCCATGCTGGCCCAGACGTCGGTGTAGATGGCGTTGGCGTCACGGACGGCGACATACGGGTCTTCGAGAACGGTCACACGGGCGCCGCTAAGATTGGCGTTGCGTTGGGCTTGGGCAATAATTTCGGGAGGAGGTGCGTAATTTGGCGGACTGGCCACGGAGATGTTCACGCCGAGCAGAGGGCACAAGAGCATGAGCGAAGAGCAGATGTTGTTGCCGTCGCCAATATAGGCGAGGGTGAGGCCGTGGATGGAGGGGAAATGTTCGGTCAACGTGAACAGGTCGGCGAGAGCCTGACAGGGATGCTCGTTGTCGGTCAGGGCGTTGATGACGGGGATGGCGGCATGGCGCGCCATTTCGGCCACAATGTCCTGCTCAAATGTGCGGATGGCAACAAGATTGACCCATCGCTCGAGGTTCTTGGCCACGTCACGGACGGACTCTCGTTTGCCAAGGCCGATCTCGGCCTGGGTCAACGTGACCGCATGGCCGCCGAGTTGGTGGATGCCAACTTCAAAGGTAACGCGGGTGCGAAGGGACGGCTTTTCAAAGATCATGGCAAGGATACGGCCGTCGAGAAGCCGGGGCCTGTCGCCTTTGCCCAGTCGCGATTTGAGATCGCGCGCGATGTAGAAGATTTCAAGCACGTCGTCGCGGCTGAGGTCATTGATGGAAACGAGATCACGCTTACGCACAGTTGTCAGTCACCCTCCAGCAAAAAATGGAACATCTTTTGTGCGACACAAGAATTAAGGTAGGCAAGTATTTTTTACGAATTTTTTTGTCCGCCCGCCATCTTTCACGATGAAATCCCTCGCCAAGACGCCGGAGCCGCAAGGAAAAGCACGGACGCCAAAGGGGCTTGGCGCCTTTTCGTAAGGCCGTTTTTTTTGATGGTTTTCGGAACTGGAAGAGTTGCCGATGTTTTCGCTTGCTGGCGCAGCCTTCTTGCGTGAGATTCCTTCGGAAGGAACGAGAGCATGGGCGCGCCGGAAACGAAAAAAGGAATCGCCTATCAGGACCGGCTAAATGCAGCGGGCATTTTCCTGCTGGCGGCCGCCGTCTTTGCGCATACGACCGGCCACGGTTTTGTGTGGGACGACGTGCCGGTTATCGCGGAAAACGAGTTTCTGAAATCGGCCGGCGCGTGGTGGCGGTGTTTTACGCGCGACTTCGGGCTGGAGATTACGCGCCAGCCGGCCGGCTATTATCGCCCTCTGGTGTTTCTCAGCTTTTGGGCCAACTACGTACTGGGCGGCGTTGCTCCCTCGCATTATCACCTGACCAACGTCTTGCTGCACGGCGCAAACAGCGTGCTGGTCTATGCGGTCATTGCCCGCCTGATGGGGCGGCTGACCGGCGGTCTGGCCGCGGCCGTTTTCGCAGTTCATCCGGTTCACGCCGAAAGTGTGGCATTTGTGGCCGGACGGAGCGATTTGCTGTGCGCGATGTTTTTACTGCTGACTGTGCTGGCGACCATGCAGACGTTTCTTGCGCCTGTGCCGAAGCGGCGGTTCTGGCTTGCAGCCGCGGCCGGGCTGTATCTGGCCGCGCTTCTTTCAAAGGAGTTGGCAGTGGCCCTGCCGGGCGCTCTTCTGGCCTATGGGCTGGTCCATCGCTATCGGGTGCGGAACCTCGTCCGGCTGTGCGCGCCGATGGCGCTGCTCGCAACAATCTATCTGCTGTTTCGCCTGATCTGCTTCCCAATGGGCGGCCCGAAAGGCATGATGCCGGTTGAAGGGGGCTTTGCCGAGCGTCTGGCGCGGCTCCTGTTTCTCTATGCGGCCCAGCAAAGTTTTCCGGTCATCCCGACTCTGGGAGCCGATGTGCTGACGCGGCGGGCATGGGTGGATGCGGCGGCTTTGGGGCTGCTGGCCCTTCTGGTTGTGCTCGCGCGACCGCGGCGCCATGCGGCCGACGCCGTTGCGTGGCTGGCGGTGTTTCTCGCGCCGACGCTGTGGGTGAACCTGTTCAAGGCCATCGAATTGAGCGACCGGTTCGCCTATGTGCCGTCGGCGGGCATGGCGGCGTTGGCAGGACTGGCGGCAGGGCGATATTGGCGAAGCCTGCCGGTGTCGCGTGCGGCGACGGTGGCGATCGTTGTGGCTTTTTTCGCACTCGGCACGTTGTATGCATCCATGTGGAAGACCGAAGTAAGCCTATGGGCGGCGTCGGTCCGCTATCATCCCGACTGCGGGCGGTGCTATTTTAATCTGGGCAATGCGTATCGGAAGGCGGGCAATCCGACAATGGCCGTGAGGTCGTTTTACAAGGCAACGCGATTGTTGCCGGACGCGGAGCGCCGCTGCTGGGCCTATGCAAATCTGGCGCGGGTGCTGGCCGAAACCGGCGAAGATGTCATGGCAGTTGAGGCCTGCCGCAAGGCGGTCGAGTTGCGGCCGAACCGGCCTATGCTTCGGCTGTTTCTGGCCTCGCTTCTGATGGAAACCGGCAAATTGGATGAGGCGCGAACGCTGTTGGACGAAGTAGCCGCATCGGAGGTGGACGACGCCGAGGTGCAAATGGATTTGGCGCGGCTGAATTTGGGGCTTACTCCGCCGAGGATCGAGCCAGCGCGCAAAGCCTACCGCCGCGCGCGCGATCTCGGAGCCGCCGCCGACCCGAAAGTAGAGAAAGATTTGTCGGTTGGCCAATTGAGCAAGTAGGGGTGAAATCAATCTTCGGGTGAGAGCACAACAATTCTATGCATTTTGGACTCTTTCGCATAAACACCAATCCAAGATGCGAAGATATTTTCCAACTTCTAACCTCTTTCCTCTAACCTCTTCGATTATGGCCATAGGCCGCGTTAGCCGGTGGAGGGTCGGGTTCCACCCCGACCGCATTTTCGATTTAGCCGGTGGAGGGTCGGGTTCCACCCCGCCCGCCTTCTGATGCGGTGGAGCGCATCCCTCCAAGCTATAATCCGGACGCGGTGGAATGCGATCCTGCACAAGCGGAATTACAATGAACCGCTGTTTCAACTGCATTCTGTTTGAACTTCTTTTTCATACAATTTCGACATAAACTCTTCCGTCTAAACATCCAGTACATTTGCGAAAATCTTTTCTAACTTCTAACCTCTTGCCTCCGCCCTCTTTGGTCGTGGCCAAAGGGCGCGTTAGTTTCTGGAAATTTGTTTCCATGCCAGAAAAGTTTTCCAAGCGCCTGCGGATGACGTTAGACTTTAACCGGAGTGGGATGTGGATACGGCAAACTGAAGTCTAAACTACGCATGGCCCGCCAAAGCGTGGGGTACGAACTTGTTATTCCTTTGAACGTGGCGAAGACGACTTCAACAGCGATTCGAGCAACAGATTGAGCGGGCCGACGCTCTCGCCGTCCAGAGAGTCCGCCTTGCCTTCGCGGCGGAAATCTTCGCGGGTTAGTGCGGGCGCAATCACCGGCGCGTCAATGCCGGGAAACATCTTGCGCGCCTCGTCGGGGTGCACGCGCTCCATAACGATGTTCTGGGCGAACTCCCGCCGCAGAACCTCGCCGTCCGGGCTTACCCACGTCTTGGACGTGAACGGCCCCAGTTGGATCGCCAGCCGGTAGGCGCGAAACGCCTTGCCGTCGAGACGAAGGGTTTCGAGCGCCTCGACGCGGATTTCGGCCACGCCCTCGCGCAGGCTCCATGTCGAATCCAGCACGGGCAGGCGATACACCGTGCCGACGCGCAAATCGAGCCGCTGCGCCGCCAGCGGTCGCACCGCTTCCAGCAGCGAAATGGGCCTGTCCAGATGCTGCAACCCCACCCGCGTCTGATCGCCGTATTGCCAGCGGTAAAAGAGACGCGTGCCGTCGGACAACGCAGCAAACCGCATGGTCTCGCCGGCAAGATGCACGGACGACTGCGCGCTTTGCAACCGAAACAGGCTGTCGAGCAAGGCGGTGTTTTCTATCCGAAAGTCGTACTGACCGCCCCACAGTCCCAATCGAATCCAGATTCGATTGGCGGCCAGATAGCCGCCGGCCTCGTTGCGGCGCCGGATACTGGTGAAGCAGATCCCTTCGGATTGTCCGCCGATGGTCAGTTTCATCCACTCAGTAAAGTCCTGCCATTGCTCGGTCAGGAGCGCGGGAGTTACGTCAATGGGCTGTCCGCGCCGTTGGTGGAAAACCTGATTGCGCAAGAGAAGCATCATCATGATCAGCCAGAACAAGGTAATGGCTGCAGGAAGCAGAATCGTGCGCAGGGGGAAGAGACGGCTATGTGAACGCACCGGCAGCATATTATTGTTGGCGATCCTGTATATGAGGCCACGCAGGATCTCAATTGGTGTGGCCCTGCCCTTGGACCGATCTATCAGGCGGCGCACGGGCTGGTTTTTTTCCCTTGCCTATGGCCGGATGTAGGGATAGCAAAACGCTTCCCAATTTGGAAAGGGAATTCGTGTGGCCGGCAAAAACTATCCCATTCTTCTGGGCGATCAGAAAAGCGAACTCCGAACGCTATTCCGGCAGCGACGGCAGTCGCTCGACGCTCAATATCGCAGGGACGCAAACCATGCGATTACGCAGCGGCTGATTGCATGGGAACCCGTCGCACGCGCCCGCCGGGTGATGACCTATTTGTCCTTCAATGATGAGGTGGAAACGTTCCCGCTGGTGCGCCACTTTTTTGCCGAAGGCCGCTCGGTGGTTGTGCCGTATATTCATCAGGGGATGCATAATCTAATCCCTGCCGAAATAGCCGACCTCGAACACGATCTGAAACGGGGGCCAATGGGCATCCTAGAACCGCGTCCGGAGCATTTGCGGGCGGTGGACCCGCGCAGCATTGATGTGCACGTCGTCCCCGGCATCGCCTTTGACCTGTCAGGCTTTCGGATTGGCTTTGGCGGGGGATACTATGACAGGTTTCTAGTGTTGCGGTCGCCGCACAGTTTGATCGTGGGCGCGGCGTTTGACATACAAATCGCCGACAGCGTTCTCCCGCACGACATGTGGGATATTCCCATGGACTATGTGATGACCGAAAGCCGGTTGCTGGATTGCTCGGCGGCCCGCGCGCAAATGCTGGGACAGCTGGGGCTGTTTCAGCATGCGCGCCTTGGGTAGGGGAGCGCACGCAAGCGGGCAACGGGATGTCGCCAATGCGGACAGTGCGGGACACGAAGGCAAGACAGGCGGGTATGTGCGCCGAATATTGGCGGACCGCTCATCGGCCTGTAAGAGGCTAAAAATCCTCTTGCGACAGGCGCAAATACTTAGGTATGGTTCTTGCAGTTGCCTAATGCAAGGCAATATTGTGGAGGCGAAAAATGAAAAGTCAAAACACACTCACCCGATGGATTGCAGCTCTTCCCTTGATTGCATCGCTTTCGATTGGCTCGCTGGCCCTGACTGGCTGTGAAACCGCCGCAGGCACCGGCACACTTATCGGTGCCGGCACGGGTGCTCTGCTTGGCGGGGCAACAGGCGCTGCCATTGGAGGTCACCACCGAGGCCATCACGGGGCGCGTGACGGTGCGGCAGTAGGCACTTTGTTGGGCGCAGCCGCCGGCGCCGGAACAGGTTATCTAATTGGCAAGCAGATAGACAAAAACCGCCAGCAGGACGCCGCTATTCAACAAGCCCAAATCGAGGCCAACACGATTATTATCAATGTTCACAACAGCAACGGCAGCCTGACGCCGGTGCGTTTGGTGCGGCAGGGCAATGTATGGGTGGGGCCGCGCGGCGAAACCTACACGGCTATGCCGACCGAAGACCAGCTGCGGCCGGTGTATGGGTTTTGAAAAAACAGCGGGATGATGCCAAGAGCGAATCCGACCTGACGGATTGAATGACCAAAAAGGATCGGCCCGGCCCAATGGATTGACCCAACGGGGAATGTGGCAAAACCAAGTTGAAAATCTGGCCCGCCTCGAACGCAGAAGAGTAAGAGGCGGGCCTTTTTACTATTGTGCCGGGTGAACTACCGACATCCAAAAATCCCCTGAAACGCCAAGGTTGACCCACTTTCGGCCGCCCGCCGCCCCATTGAAAGCGCAGAGCGCCGCATGCTGGCCTCATTCAAACTTATCGCGCAGCCTGTGCTGACGCTTAGGTTTCCTGTGGTCTTTCACCTTTCGGCCGTTTTCATTTACAGCAACGGGAACATTTGGCTGTAAGGTGGGCGATGAAAAAAACGGCGGCATGGTTGCGCGCAGTCCAAAGGGCGGGCTGAAACACGATCGCCGCTTCCGATTTGGAAGTACACTCGGTCCTGTTCAGAAAGTCCGGAAGTCCTCTCTGCACCGGTGCTGTTGCGCAATCGCGCGATTGCAACCCAAGTTGTTGGGAGCAATGCAGGCCAAAACCCACTAAATACCCGCATAAAACATCAAGTTCACGGGGGCAATTCCGATGAGTGCCCCACCTTCCTTTCCTGCACAGGACTGTCCTCGATAACGCACCTGCCATACCCCTTTTCCTACGTTGGCTCCTTTATTGCGATGTTGAATCAGTGCATATCCCCTCATTAGGGGGCGACCTAAAGAAACACTAATCATCAAATGGCGGGGCTTTTGGACGGCTTGACGTTCAGAAACTGTGAACTTTTCCAGAATAATCAAGGCCATTACTAAGAGAACGGTCGTATTGGCTCTAAAAAGGAGGAATCGGTCATGTGCCGAACACACGGATTTCGAACAATCTCATCGCTGAAAACAGCATTTTGGATATTGGCGGTTATGGCGACGGTTGGCTCATTTGGGACGGCGTGGGGGCAATTGCAGCTTGGGCCGGCCGCACCTGCCGCTGGCACCGGTGCCACCGTCACCCCCGCGCTTGCGGAAAAAGCCGCTCGATTCTACGCGCAGGAACGCTGGCCCGGAAGCCGTCTCGTAGCCGTGACGCCTTACTATGCTTTCGACGGCACCATCAACGCTTACGCATTTCAGTTTGCCAAGGAAGGCAGTGCTTTGGCCGGCGAAGCCGAGGTCAACGCCCTGTTTTTGCAGCGCGAAAAGCGGCTGGATGATGTCCGCGCCAACCGGCCTGTCGCGTCTGCACCGGCAGTTGCATTGGCCCACTTGGGAAACAGGCCTGATCGTGCCGTGGAGTTCTCGACCACGGCCAGTCCTTGGGCGCCAAGCACCGGCGGCGTGCGGGCCGTTCTGCCAACCGGTGCCGTGTCATTTCAGCCGTCGCCCAGCCCCGAGGAAGCCGGAATCAATGAGGCGGCGCTCAAAGTTTGGCGTCAGCAAATCCGGGCCGCCGCGCAAGATTCCGTACTATCCGACCAGATCGGCACAGTGCTTATTGCCGCGCGCTACGACCTCTATCCCCTTTTGGAGCGCTTCGACGGTGTTGCACCGCACATTCGGCATCAAACAACCGTGCGCCGGCTGGCCGCGGTGCCCGTGACCCAACCCAATCCCATCGCACGCACATACTACGCAGGGGCAATGGCCGTGCTCCATGAGCCTGTCCTCGCCGAACCCGCGCCGCTTGGGGCAACGGGGCCTTTGCGACTTGTAAATCCCATCAATGGGCTCTTGCATGAGGTCAGCCCGCAGCAGCGGGCGACGCTGTCGGGGCGATTGCCGGCGGCCGAACCCGGGCGATGGCCTGTCCCGCCGCAGGACTTCTGGAAGGCGATTGATCTCAACGGCAATCCCCCGGCCGGCGGCAAGCCGCAGCCGCTGGCCACGCCGACCGTCTCGATCATCGGCGTACCCTATTATCATCAGGACGACTACGGTGCCAACAGCTGCGGGCCGGTTGCCTCCGCCCAAGCGCTCGGCTACTGGGACGACAACGGTCTGGGCAATCTGGTGCATGCCGGCTTTGCCGACACCGGCAATGAAGACGAACTGATCTTTGATCTTATGAAATCGGAAAGCTATAGTCCGACAATCGGCACTTACGGCAATCAAATTGAGCCGGGTATCGAGGCGGTCACCAACAACGACGCATACGGCCGCCGGCTCAGTGTCGAGTCCACCTCATATTATTCGATTTCATGGACGACACACATCAAAAACGAGATTAATGCGCGCCGGCCGTTTGTCTTTTTCAACTGGAATACGGAAATCTATCCCTACTGGGCCCATTTCGTCACAGGCATGGGATACAACGAAACGTCGGGCCACCTTCTCTTTGTTAATTACAACTATCCGCCCGACTCGCCCTATGAACTAAACTGGGACAATATCTCGTCGAGCAATCAGGCGGTTTACACCATAAATCGCAGCTCAACCACGCTGTTTGATTGCCCTTGGTCGGACGGCTTCGAGAGCGGTGCCGGCTCCACTTGGGATACCGGCAGAAATGGCACCTCGCCCTACTGGGGCCGCACGACCTACCGCGCCCACAACAGCGCCCAATCCCTATCCGCCCGGCGGCAATACGGCGTGGTCGGTCTATTGCGTTCGCAATTTTGTCAGTCCGCCCGGACCCTATCCACCGAATGCCGATACGTGGATGGTCTTTGGACCGTTCAGCACGCTGGGGAAAAGCAGCGGCGAATTCAGCGCCTACATCTGGCGCCATATTCCCGACTCCGATGGCGGTGACTACGTGGCGCTGTTTGCCTCGCTGGATGGAACTAATTTCTCCGGCACCGGCTATTGGGGTGACCATCGTTCATGGAATCGCGCCGTGCTCGACCTGACCAACGTCTATGGTTTGGGCAATGTCATGAACCGGTCCAACGTCTGGGTTGCCCTGTGGTTCCACAGCGATGGCGATGGCACGGTCGGCGAAGGCGCCTATGTGGACGACGTTGCCATCCGCCTTTATCCGGTTTCGCCGTTCCGAATGATTGTTCCCAAAGGCGGCGAACTATGGAAACGCGGCACCACGAGGGAAATCCGTTGGGGAGCAGCAAACACTCTGGGACAGGGGTCGGTGAAAATCGAACTTTACAATGGCACAACGCTGCACAGCACCATAGCCGCATCCACGGCCAATGACGGCGCGCACAGCTGGATGATCCCTCTCTCCATACCGTGGAGCAGCAACTACAGGATCAAAATCAGCCGCGTCGGCACGGCGTCCGAGTTTGTCTTCAGCGCGCCGTTCGAGATTCATCCCGACCCATCCATCACAGTGGTCACGCCCAACGGCGGGCAGTCTTGGCAGCGCGGAACCACGCGCTATATTGTGTGGTCGTGGGCGGGGTATCCCGGCCCGCAGGTGCGCATTGAACTGCTCAAGGGTGGTGTCGTCAACCGCACCATCGCCACCAACACGCCCAATGACGGCATGCACCCTTGGGCGATTCCCTTTGATCAGGCTCTTGGCACTGACTACCGGATTCGAATTCGGTCCGCAACCACCGCGTCCATCTTCGACGAGAGCAACGCGCAATTTAGTATTGTGGACCCCATCCTCACGGTCCTCAGGCCGCTTCCCGGCGATTGGTGGATGCACAACCGAACCTATGACATAGTCTGGAAATGGACGGGCACGCCGCCTGCGCTGTCGCAGATTGAATTGGTTCAAGGGAGCAACACTTTCCTCATTACCAACAAAGCATCCAACGCGCCCCAGCCGGACGGCACCTGTCGCTATGCCTGGACTATTCCGACCACGATTCCTCTGGCGTCCAATTACAAAATCCGCATCACCGGCGTGGGCGGTCAGGGCATATCCGACTCCAGTGAGGACTTTCGCATCGTAGCTCAAGAATCCCTCAACCTGACCTCGCCAAACGGCGGAGAATTCTGGCTGCGCGGAACAACCCATGAAATCAAATGGGTTTCGACCCTGACGCAGCCGGCACAGGTCAAAATCGAACTCTACAAGGGCGGAAGCTTTCACAGCGTCATCACGGCGGCCACAGACAACGACGGCTCCCATACTTGGAGCATTCCCGCCACCCAGCCGCTCGGCTCGGACTACCGCGTCCGCATTCAGCTAACCTCGCCGACCACCGTCTATGACTTCACCAACACCACCTTCCGGATCGCAGCGCCGCAGATTGTCGTGCTATGGCCGCAGGCCAAGGCGGTGCTGACGCCCGGGGTCAGCCAGCTGCTTCAGTGGCAGTCGTCGGACATCCCTGTGCGCAACCCGCATGTGCGAATCGAGTTGTGGCGCGGCGGCGTCTTCGACCTGCTCATCACGTCGTCCACCGCCGACACGGGCAGTTATCAGTGGCGCATTCCGCCCAACATTCCACCCGGTCCCCATTTCCAAATCCGGATTTCTTCGGTCGAAGACCCATCCATCGAGGGATTCAGCGAGGAGCAATTCGCCCTCGCCAACTTGCCGGCCGTCCAGTTATTGACCCCCAACGGCTCGGAGCGTGTGCAACGCGGCTCGCTGCAGGTGATCTCGTGGCGGTATAATGGTCTGCCAAACACAGATGCCCGAGTCGAGCTGTATCGCAGCGGCCAGCTTGTGGACCAGATCGCGCGCGTGATGATGGCCGACGGAAGCGTCCGGTGGGCGGTGCCGCGTTCGCTGCCTTCGGGGCGGGACTACAAAATCAAGATCACCTCGCTGTTCGATCCAACGGTGTTTGACTGGAGCGATGGCTTCTTTTTCATTGAGCCGGATGCGGCCGTAAATGGAGCACGCTGGACGCTGTATTAAGCCGGCGGCCCCGCACCAAATCCGATCAAATGAGCAGCGCCGCCCGAAGGAAGCCATCCGAACAGGCGGCGCTGAACTTTTTCTGTGGGAGTTTTGCTATTGTGGCTGAATCCGCAACAAACACAGTTGGCGGGGCGGAAGTTCGAACGCCACCCGATGCCGTGTCGAGCCAACCTCAATGGTTTCGCTCTTCAGACTCTTGGCCGGTTTGACGAGCGACAAAGTCATCGTATAGGTTCCCGGCTTGAGCAGATAGAACTCGGCGGCCATTCGACGCGGTTTTTCGCCGAAGTGAAACAATTCGGCGGCAAAATGCGTGGTGTTGGCTTCAGTCACCAAGGCGGCAATCTCTCGCGGCGGAGTGAGCCAGCGAACCGCATTCAAGGGAAAGTAGCCGAGGTCCCCGCCCGGATCGCCTGTCGCTGTGGCATAAAGGAGCTCCGGCTGGGGATGATCGGCCTTTCCGGGGCCTTTGGGAAAGGCTTCGCGGAGGTTGAAAAAGCGCGGCAGGGCAATCACACGGTCTGTGTAGCGCACCTCGGAGGTAAAGCCGGGCCAGTTGACCGAAAGTGCCTCGGCATTTTTGCGCAGAGCGGCTTCGAGCGCGCGCCGGTTACCGCGCAATCGAAACAGAGCATACGGATTTTCGACCCGTTCAAAGAAAGTTTCAAACTCCTTGCTGCCGGTTAGTAGGGTGTATTTGGCCAGCGGCCAAGATAGGAAGTCGAGTTGCTCGGCGCACCAGGCCTCGCTTCCCGGAACCGGTTTCTCTTTCTTCGACCGGCCCGCATACTTCAGCCGGATTTCCGCCATCGAACGCAACGGAGCCATGTATTTCTCATTGCCCGTGATATGCCATGCCAAAAGCAGCGTCGAAACCATCATGGCCGACGCGCTGGGCCATTGGTAAAGCGTGGGCTCGCCGTGGTTTTCCGGATTCCACCAGTCTTTTCCAAGCCCGCCGACTGCGCCGTCGGGCCAGTGGATGGCAGTGGGCAAAATACCGGCGGGTTTGCCGCGCTCGGCGCGCGCCGCGGCGTCCGCCCATGTATCCATCCAGTCGCAGAACAGGCGCGTCAGGCGCGGATCGCGCGTTCGTTGCCAAAGCAGAAGGGCCGGCTGCACGGCACGTGGATGATAGACCGTGTCGCAGGCCCGCTGCGGGCTGTCGTCCACCTTGTTGACGGTGAAATAGGTGCTTTTGAACTGGAGAAAACCGCGTTCGTTACGGCCGGTCCACAGCGTTTCCATCAACTCGACCAGACGGAGCGTACGTTCCCGCCATTCCGGGTTGTCGGGGTCGAGATGCATCATGGGGGTCAGCGTGTCGCCAATCGGTTCGGCCGAGTGCTCGACGTCGGTCATCATGGTTTGATAGCCGCCGGCCATGTAGGGGCGTTTGAAAATGCCCCGCGACAGGCGTTCTTGCGCCCCTGTGATTTTGGGCGACTCAAAGGCAATCATCGCGGGCACCCAAAATCGCCACATCTCGATGTCGTCGTTATCGCCGCCGCCGTAAAAGCCACTGGGTTTCTGACGGTGGTCAATCCACCACTCGATGATGTCGGTCAGGCGTTCAAGCCCCTCGCGCTGATAGACGGCCCACGCCGGAGCACCTTTGACGGCGGGATATTGCTTTTCCGGGGGCATGGGGCGGCCGAGATACATCTGGATGAGTCGGTTTTTCGGAAAGGCGCGCTCAGCGCGGCGCAAATTGTCAAACACCGCATCGAGGTTTTTTTTCCGCCGCTCCTCATTTTTCCAAATAGTACCATCCGCCACAGCAGTCCACAGCAACTGTCGCGCGCGATAAAAACACAACAGCGGATAGAGCGGCGAGTCTTCGCGCACCTCAAATCGCAGATAGTTCACCGGCTCTTTGGCGTCTCGAAGATAAAAGAAAGGCAGCCATGGGTGGCCCAGCCACATTTCCGCGCCGCGAATCATCAAGTTCAGTTCCTTGGTGAACGTCGAATCGAGATCGGGCCTCTGGCGCAGCTGACGGAGATACTTCAAGCGCGTGGGTTCGTCGTCGGCATTGCCGGCAAGTTTCACAAGGCGCTCGATTTCCGGCGCCGGCGAAGCGAACAACGGGCGGGCCGCTGCAAACAAGAAGGCAAACGCTGCCACAGCGGTGACGATGCGAACATAAAGATTGAACGGGCGGTTCATTGTCATCACCTTTTGGATATCGGTTTTGTGAAGCTGTCAGATACTACGGGGCTTGTGTGACGCTACACCCCCCCTTTTTCTGCAGGCAATCGCGCGTCCGAGGCGCGCAAATAAACGGGCTCGAGCAATGCCGGATCATCGCTTTGGCCACCCAGCAAACGCTGCAGACCGAGCCATGCGATCTCTTCGGCCGACGGCAGGATGCGATGGGCGGGGGCAAACTCGGCGCGCGCCGCGAGCCGCTGCTCTATTTCCCTGCGATAGCGAAGGGCGCCGTCGCCGAGAAAAAGAAAACCCGAAGCGATTTTAGATTTTGGATTTTGAATCTTGGATTTGCCGACAGATGTGCGCCGGGACTCAAGCGCAGCAAGCTGATCCATAAAACTGCTGAGGGGCATAACACCGCCCGCCAGAACCGGCTTCGGCCGGTCGGCAGGTTGGGGCCAGAAATAGGCCGCAGCAAAAACCTCATTGCGCCGCGCGTCGAGCACGGTACAGAGGAGACGGCCATCGCGGCCGGCCCGCACGGCCAGAGCCTCGAGCGTTGAGATGCCCACAATGGGAATATGCAAAGCCACCGCCAGTCCTTTGGCGGCAGCCACCCCAATGCGCACTCCGGTGAATGAACCCGGTCCGATGGACACGGCAAGACCGGTCAGGTCGTGCAGGCTGCATTCGGCTTCGGACAAGAGATCGCGGATGGCCGCCAAAAGCCGCCCGGAGTGTGTTTTCGACGAATATAGCGTACGCGAGGCAATCAACCGGTCGTTGCCGAGCAAGGCCACGCCCCCGCAGAATGTCGCAGTTTCAATGCCCAGCACGCGCACAAGATTTTGGCTTTTCGACGATGGATTTTGGACGGGCACCGCCGACGTCATGACTACCTTTCCATGTCCGAACGTTCCGAAGAGGCCGGATGTCCCATTTGCCGGATTGTCTTCCACGAGGCCTCCATCTGCGCAAGCAAATTGGAGAGCCGGGCGGACCGGCCAACGACTTTACAGAACAGGCGGCGCGAGTGGCGGCCGGTAATTACAATTTGAATCCACAGAAACGGCTTTTCAATCTCCTCGATAAACCGTTCGGCCCATTCAATAACCACAACGCCTGCTTCGACCAACGGATCGCCGAACCCGCACGATTCGAGGTCGGCCCGGTCGTTCAGGCGATACCAGTCCCAGTGCGTGAGAATTGCGCGACCCTTATAGCGCTTCATGAGAACAAACGACGGGCTGTTGACCGGATCGCGAATGCCCAAACCGTGTCCGAGGCCCTGCACCAGACAGGTTTTGCCGGAGCCCAGAGGTCCTGTCAGGGCGAGCGTTTCGTACCCTTCGAGACGGCAACCCAGCCAGCGGCCGAGGGCACGGGTTTCGCGAGCGCCCTTCGATTCAAGGGCGAGGGCAGGCACCGTGCGGCAGGGGGGCGACGGCGGTCTGCACACGGCCTCGACAGAACGAGCACTGTCTCTTATACACATCT
>JAOAGV010000035.1 GCA_026415575.1 Candidatus Sumerlaeia bacterium | reverse complement strand
GTGTCCAACCTCTACCCTATCGTCAATCTGTGGGCCGAGCGGTTTTACTACAGTGTGGGCGTGGGCACGGCCGCCATCGCTGTTGCCGGTGCGATGAACTGTTGGGCGGTTCTGGCGCGCCGCATGGTCCCGGCGCGGCGTCAGTCGGCATTGACGACCGTCTGGATCGTCCTGATTGTTGCCGCGTGGGCGGCGGCCCTGACAGACTTTGTGCGCATCCTCGAATGCCGCACCTCGCTTTCGCTGTGGCGCCGAACCGTCCGCACCGTTCCAACCAGCGGTACGGCCCTGTCCACTCTGGCCAAATACGAACTCGATGCCGGCAACTACGACCGCGTTGAAGCGCTTGCCGAGGCCATGCAACGCCATGACCCGTGGGTGTTTCGCGTGCACTGGATTCTCGGCGAAAACGCTTTTCGGCAACAAAAATGGAGCGAGGCGGTCGCGCATTTTGAAAAAGCGGTGTCCGTTCCTCCACCCGCGCCGGGCGACGAGATTCCCGCCGCACTGGCGCTAATTCGCTCGTATTTGCAGCTGGGCCGGCGCGACCTTGCCCAGTCCGTTCTGGCAAGATTCATGCAACAGTATCCGAAGAACCCCAGTCTCCTTGAATTACAGCGCCGGATCAAAGCGGCCCGCGATGATTCGCCTTCTTCGCCGACCGCCGCGAAAATCAGCGGAAATCCTTGACCGCCGCCGGTTCGACCCTTACGGATTTCGATTGTAACAATTGTCTGAAGGAATGACTTTCGATGCGCGGAACTCTTTGCTCCATTCTGGCCTGCCCCTTCTGCCGCGGAACCGACTGGTCGCTCAAGGTCACCGAGCAGAACCCCTGCGAGATTCTCTCCGGCGACCTGCGCTGCTGCACCTGCGGGCGCATCTATCCGCTCCTCAACGGCGCCGTCGAGTTCATCCTCGACGAAGACCTCAGCGACCTGCGGCGCGTGGACCGCGACAAATCGGCCGAGTCCGACCGCAACATTCTCGAAATGAAACGCCGCGGCGACTTCGTCGGGGAGATCCGTTCCCGCGAAGATCAATATCGCCTTGAAACGCTCGGCCGCACCGATTTCTTTTTCCGCAACCTTGAATACAACCACCCCGAACAGCGCCATGTCGTGGATCTTGGCTGTGGCGAACCCTTCCTTGCTTCGCGCTTTGCCCGCCTTGGCTTCAATGTCGTCGCGCTCGACTTCACCTTCCCCCGGCTTGATCTGGCTCATCACTACTTTGAAACCGACGGCACCTATTTCGAGCGGATTCTCGGACTGATGACCCGCCTGCCTCTGCGCGACCACTCCATGGACATTGTTTTTTCTCATGCCTCGCTGCATCACGCCACGCCCCATGACCCAAAGCAGTTTCGGTGGTTTGATCCCAACAACATGCTCGACGCGCTGCGCGAAGTGCGACGCGTGCTAAAACCCGACGGCCTGTTTTTGGTCAGCGGCGAGGGAGTTTATCCCGAAGAATTGGCGGATGATGACCGCCACCTCGAACACGAAGCGCAGCGAACCGGCTGCTACGAGGCCTTTTACAAACTGTCCGAGTATGAATGGGCTTTCCGTCAGGCCGGTATTTTCCCAAACCTGTGGGCCCAATGGCAGGACAACCGGCTCCGTGTCGGAACCTTTCTTGGCGGGCATTATCGCGAAATCGTTACCCCCGGCGACGCCGTGACCCTGACCAGCGACCTGCTGATCAGCACGCCGGCGCTCCGGCGGGATCTCGATGCCTGCTTGGGCAAGTGGGCGCGGGTTCGTCCTTGGCCGGGCAGCGCGCGCATCGGCCGCGATGGAGGCCCTCTCCCTCTCGGTGATCCGGCAACCTTTGTCACCGGTTGGCATCGTCCCGAAAAGGACCCCTGCGGTCTGGCCCGCTGGATGTCGCGCGATCCGGCAACCATCGCCTTCGAACTCGACCTGACCCCGCCCCGCTGGAGCGTCGAGTTCGATCTACGCGCCGTCTCGCTTCTGGGCGAATTTCATGCCGCCCTTCTCATCGAGCGCGAGGGCCGCGTCGTGCAAAAGGAAATCATGCCCGTATCCAAGCTCCCCGCCGCGGGCGATCACGAATTCTCTCTCACAACCCATCTCGAACCCGGACCGGTCACCGTCCGTTGTATTCGCGACGGGCGGATGCTCCTGCATGTCTGGTTCAATGGCGACTTGCTCGACACGCTCACCCTGCCGTCGGACAACCAGTTCCATGTCCACCGCATTCCCTTGCCGCCCGACAAGGTTCGCGCACTCAACCAGCTGACGCTTCAGCCATCCTATGCCCTGCGCCCCAGCGATATCGGCGTATCCAACGACGACCGCTGGCTGTCGTGTTTTGTGCGTGGCGTTCGCCTGACACCGGAATCCGCAACATGATCCACGCGAAGACGCGTCGCTGTATTCGGAATAAAAGAAACGGGCGCAAGCCGCATTTTCCTTTCGCTTCGCTTGCGCCCGGTATAGGCTGGTGAGCCGTCAGGGACTCGAACCCCGAACCAACAGATTAAGAGTCTGCTGCTCTACCAATTGAGCTAACGGCCCTGATGTTGTCGCGCTGCGCCCTGCTGTAAAAATAACATATAATCCGCACTCCTTCCGCGTGCACAGGCAACAGGAAGGACAAGCTATAAGAATTCGCCACCTTGTCAAGCCCAAACCGCGCGCGCCCGTTTTCCCGCCGGATGCCGTGGATTGCCCGCCGCGTCGCGTTCGGTTTGCCTCACGCCATGTCCGGCCTCACGCCACCTTGTCAGGCACCAAATACGGCGGGCGATACTTGCGTGTGATCAGTTCGTTGGCCTTATCGGCGAGCGGGCCGGTAAATTTTTCCGTCGCCGCGTCAAACATCAATTTCGGCCCGACGCGCAACATCGTCTCTTCAAGCTTAACTTCGTTCTTTTTAAGGTGCTCGGCCATGCGTTCGAGCGTTTCCAGTGCCGCCGCGTTGCCTTCAAACACCTTGGGCTGCGTTGTGAACGGCACTTCCTCGCCCAGACGATACGAGGCGTTGGCCAGATGAATCGGCACGCACGAATAGAAGCCGACCTCCACGTCAGCGCGCAAGTCCTCGACCTTGCGGCTGCGCATGACCTCGATGAAGTTGCGGAAGTGGCGGTCGTCGCCGCGCAGCGTCAGTTGCACATCGCGCAGCACCTCCCCCGCGCCCTTGCCGTCGGGATAAAAGACCAGCTGGTCGCCCTTGGGATTCTTGCGCGGCGCCACGATCCCCTTCTCGAAGTGATAGAGATTGCCGTCCGAGCCCTGCTCATAATACGTGTCCATCTCCTTGGCACCTTTGGCCCGCGGCAGGCCCCGTACCTCGAAGATCAACTGCGTCCCGCCATAGTCGAGCACCGCAATCTGCGTGTTGGCCGTCTGGCCCTGATCTTTGTAACCGAACCGCCCGCCCACGCTGACAACGCTCTTGGGAAGGATGGCGCCCGGAATCCCCCACCGCGCCTTGTCCATTTCGTGCACGCCCTGATTGCCGATGTCGCCGTTGCCGAAATCCCAGAACCAGTGCCAGTTGTAGTGTACAAGGTTTTCGTGGTAGGGCTGAAGCGGCGCGGGGCCGAGCCAGATGTCAAAATCAATTTCCTTGGGGGGCTCTTTCGGTTCCTTGAAGCCGATGCTGTCGCGCCGCTTGTAGCATGTGCCGCGCGCAATCAGCAACTTCCCATACTTCCCGCTCTTGCACAGCGCCTGAATGGCCTCGCCGAGATTGCCGCTGCGGCCCTGCGTGCCCTGCTGAACGATGCGGTTGTATTTGCGCGCAGTCTGGACGGCTATCCGCCCTTCGTGGACGTTGTGGCACAGCGGTTTTTCCACATACACATCCTTGCCCGCCTGACACGCCCAAATGGTCATCAGCGCATGCCAGTGGTTGGGCGTGGCGATCGAGATTGCGTCGAGGTCCTTGTCCTCAAGCGCCTTGCGGATGTCCTGCACGCATTGGGGCGCGCGGCCCGACTTTTCCTCGATGGTCTGCACCGCGCCCTTGAACAGCCGGCTGTCTATATCTATGAGATGGCTGATCCGAACGTCCTTCATACCCAGCCACTGGGCAATGTGATCTTTGCCGCGGCCGTTAATGCCGGCAACGCCGATGAGGATGGTTTCATTCGAGCCGATAATCTGGCCCGAGGACTTGGTGCCGCCAATGGCAAATGCGGCGCCCGCCGCCAGCGAGCTTTTGACAAACCTGCGACGCGTGATGCGATTCATGGTTGACTCCTTTCGGAACGGAAGTTGTCCCTGCTGTTCATGTCGTCCATTCTGTCTATTCCCCGCGTGCTTACAGGCGAGGCCGCTTGGGTAAAGGACCAATCAGCGGCGCCAGATAATTTTTGCACGCTTGCGTGACGCCGTTGCCGGCCTTGTTGAAAAACTTGGCCGGAACATCCTTCGTGCCCGCTGCAACCTTGCTCAGCTTCACGCAGTTGTATTCCACCGCGTAGTTTTCGCCGCTGCCCAGCCGCTTGATCACCACGCTGCCGTCTATATTGCCGCGCATGGCATAGCGCACCGCCTCGCGCCCGACTTCGTAGGCCTCGCGCGCGTCGGTCTCCGAGACGCAGCCGGCGAACGACCGCTGCGCATAGCCGAGGGTGTCGGCCCGCACGCGCAGCTTGTTGCCAAATCGCGGATTAAGCACGGCCTTGACAGCCATCGAGATGAAGTCCGCCAGAATGCCCGTGCCGCTGAGCTGAATGTGCCCGAAAGCGTCTTTCTTTGCGCCGCCGGCGGCGTCCATCACCTCGCCGAATTTGTCCAGCCACTCGACGAACACCTTGCCTGCCAGCTGCTCGACTTCCGCACGGATGGCGTTCGATTGCACATACTCCTGCCCGTCGGGACCGAGGATGCCCTCAGAGATGCCCACCAGCGCCCGGCCGTATTTCTTATACACCGCTTCGATGTCCGTGATGAGATCAATCAACCGCTTCGGACGTTCCGGGAAATACAGCAGATGCGGGCCGTCGCCCTCTTGCTCGGCGGCCATGGCAGCGGTCGTGGTCAGCCATCCGGCCTGCCGGCCCATGATGATGTCTATCTTGATGCCGGGAAGCGCAATATTATCGAGATCGTTGCCCAGAAACGCTTGGGCGACATAGCGGCCGGCGCTGCCGAAGCCCGGGCAGTGGTCGGTGACCAGCAGGTCGTTGTCAATGGTCTTGGGAATGTGGAAAATCCGCAGCTCGAATTTCCGTGCACGCGCAATCTCATTGACAATCGAAGCGGCAAGCGCCGAATCGTTGCCGCCGATGTAAAAGAAATAGTGCACGTTGTGTTTTCGGAAGACCTCGAAGACCTTTTCGCAGTCCTCCTGCGACGGCTTGAACCGGCAGGAGCCCAGCGCCGCGCCCGGAGCCTCCATCATTCGCGCCAGAGTGTCCTTGCTCAGAGCCCGCAGGTCTATGAAGTCTTCCTGCAGGATCCCCTTGATACCGTTATGCGCGCCCAAAATCTTCCCGATCGCCTTGTGTTTCAGCGCCTCGTGAATGACACCGACGACCGACCGGTTGATGACAGCAGTGGGTCCGCCCGACTGCCCGACGACCAGATTCCCTTTGTCTGCCATGGTGGCTCTCCTTGATTGAGATCGAAACCGCATTTTGTGCGACTAAGGCCCGAAGCCAGCCGTAAAAAACGAACATGTAGGTAGCCCGCGCTCTTGAAAAATGCAAGAATCGAATTTTCACCGGCGGTTTCTTTGGGGGCGATCGCGTATGGCAGGGGTAGGATACCCATCCTGCATTGCCATGGCGATATTTCGCTACTCGGAGATGTGTTGGGGTGGGTTTCGATTTGACAGACGGCGCGGAAGGGCTCTATCGGTTGGGCGAACCGCACGCTGAAGGGAGCGGACAATTCATGAGGAAGATACTGGGGCTGGTTGGGTGTTGGGCAATGATGGCTGCCGCCGGCTTTGCGGCCGGGGCATCGTCCTCGAAGTGGGCGTTTGTGAAAGTCGCACCGGACGGCCGCGGCTTCGTTGCCGGCGAGAGCCCATGGCATCCGTTCGGCTGCAACTACTTTGACCCGCACGTGGGTTGGGCGCCAAAGATGTGGCGTGAGTTCGATGCCGGTCGCGTCGAGGAACATTTTCGTATAATGCAGCACCTCGGCGTCAATGTGGTGCGGGTGTTTCTGGCCGCACAGAGTTTCTACCCTACTCCGCCGCGGCTGGAACCGGAGGCATTGGAGAAATTCGACCGGCTTCTGGACATCGCGCGACGCTACGGAATTCGCGTGCATCCCACCGGCCTCGATGCATGGGAAGGCAACCCTCCATGGCGGCGGGGCGATATTTTTGCCGATGAGGCAGTGCGGGCGCATCAGGTGGGTTTCTGGAAGGCGTTCGCAGCGCGATACAAAGACGAGCCGGCGATTTTCGCCTATGATTTGTTGAACGAACCGCATGTGCATTGGTCCGGCCGCGCGATGGAAAGCGCCTGGCGCAAATGGCTTGTCCAACACTACGGCACGATCGAAGCATTGCGTAAGGCGTGGAAGAATGAGGCGACACCGTTTGAAGCGTTCGATGCGATTCCAGTTCCGCGCGATGAGCCGGCAAGCGCCTCGCGCATGCTGGCAGACTACCAGCGATTTCGCGAGTCCGTCGGCGAGCGCTGGGTCAAGGAGCAAGCGGACGCGATCCGGTCGGCGGATCCGAATCACTTGATTACGGTGGGATTCATTCAGTGGACGGTGCCGGTGTTGCACGGGCGGCCGTCGCGCTACGCGGGATTCCACCCGGCGCAGATTGCGGCGCACGTGGATTTTCTTTCCGTGCATTTTTATCCGCTGTGGGGCGATCCGTTGCGGTCGGACGAGGAATTTGACCGCAATCTGGCCTATCTGGAATTTCTGTTGCGCTATGTGCACGCGGGCGACCCGACCAAACCCTTGGTCGTAGGAGAATTCGGATGGTATGGCGGCGGACGCACGTCGGACCGCGCCCAAGTGCGAAGCGAGGCCGATCAGGCGCGATGGTGCGAAGCGGCGGTCCTTCAGGGCCGGGGCGTGGCAGCCGGCTGGTTGAACTGGGCCTATGCGGATACGCCGTCCGCAACCGACATCACCAAGTTTTCCGGCTTGGTCACCGAGACCGGAAAAACCAAGGCATGGGGGGAGGCATTTGCGCGGTTGGCACGCGAGCCGGCGCGTTGGCTCGACCGCGCAAACCCGCCGGCGCGCCGCTTTCGCTTCGACGTCGAGCGCGCGCTGGTGAATCCGCGCGCCGGCGATAAAGCGTTGACTCAGTATCTTGAACTATGGAAAGCAGACAAGCGATGCGATCTGGAAGTGTCGCAATAAACTTTGGGTCGGGAGTCCTGCCATGTCCAAACCATCCCTTACCCGGCGGCGGTTTATGAAAACGACCTCGTCGCTTGCTTCGGGAATTCCTTTCTTTCAAGCCCGCAAGGTCCGAAAGCCCAATTTGCTCTTCCTTTGGACCGACGAACAACGGCCCGATACGATGGCGGTCTATGGCAACACGCGGATTCAGGCGCCGAATCTCAACCGCTTCGCCACGGAGTGCTTTGTCTTCGAGCACGCCTACGTCAGCCAGCCGGTCTGCACGCCGTCGCGCTCGACCGTGCTGACCGGCCAGTGGCCCCATGCCAGCACCTGTGTAGAGAATAACATCCCGCTGCCTGCGCAGATTCCCTGTTTCCCCGAAATCCTCAACGATCCGGAATACCGCACGGGCTATTTCGGCAAATGGCATCTTGGCGACGAAATTTTTCCGCAGCACGGCTTTCAGGAATGGGAAAGCATTGAGGACCAATACGCGCAATACTACAGCGCAAGCCGCGACAAGAACGCCACGAGCTCGTATTGCCGGTTTCTGCTGGAGAAGGGCTACAAGCCGGATCAGGACAGCGGCACCTTCAGCCGCAACTTTTGCTCGCGGCTGCCCATCGAACACTGCAAGCCCAAGTTTCTGGAAATGAAGGCCTGCGATTTCCTGAAGCGGCACCGCAACGAGCCGTTCATTCTCTACGTCAATTTCCTTGAGCCCCACATGCCGTTCAATGGCCCGCTCAACAACCTTCACGATTGGCGCGAGGTTACACTTCCGCCCAACTTCGACGATCCCCTCGAGGACAACGAGCCGCAGCGCTACCGGCGCTCGCGCGCGCAGACCATCCGCAGCGTCAATCAGGGCTGCGACCTGTCCACCGTCGAAGGCTGGCGCCAACTGATCGCCCGCTATTGGGGACTGGTCGCGCAGGTGGACCGCAGCGTCGGAGCGATTTTGAAAACCCTCGCCGATCTGGGACTCGACGACGATACCCTCGTAGTCTATACGAGCGACCACGGCGACATGATGGGGTCGCACCGGATGCTGGCAAAGACGGTGATGTATCAGGAGTCGGTCGGCGTGCCGTGGCTGATGCGGATTCCGTCGTTGGGCCGCCGCCAGAGAATTGTTCGCGGGCACTTCAGCCACATTGATCTTGTTCCGACGCTGCTCGACCTGATGGGCCATCCGATGGAACATGCATTTCCGGGGCAGAGCCTTGTGCCGCTTCTGCGCGGAGGCAAGGTCGCCGAAGACCACGTCTATATCCAGTGGAATCACCGGCCGGCAGGCGACAAGGCGGCGCGGAAGAAAAAGAAAAAGGAAGGCGGCGAGGAAGAAGCCGGCGGCAACGATTTCGTGCGCACGGTCATCGCCCCCGACGGTTGGAAACTGTGTCTGAGCGACCGCGACAAATGCCAGCTGTTTGATCTCAACCGCGACCCGTATGAGACCACCAACCTGTTCGATTCCGGCCGGCATGAGGATGTGATTCGGCGGCTGAGGCAGAAGATTGTGGCATGGCAGAAGCGCGTGAACGATCCGGTGACGGTGTAGATTTCGGGTTTTCGATTTTGCATTTTGGATTAGACAAAAAAGTTGTGCTGCTCTGTCTTTCTTGATTTGCGTTTTGGAAGAAAAATCCCACACATCTTTATCAAACACTATGCGGAGGCAGGCAATGAACGCAACAAAACTCATCCCGGCTGTGTTGGTGCTTATGCAGGCAGTGTCGAGTGTATATGCGGCTTCCTTTGATGTCCGGGCCTATGGGGCCAAAGGCGACCGGAAGACCAACGACCAGAAAGCGATTCAGGCGGCGCTGGACGCCTGCGCAAAAGCCGGCGGCGGCACGGTGTATTTCCCCGCCGGCGATTATCTGTCGGGTTCCCTGCGCATTCCAAGCCGCATCACACTCCATATAGATTCCGGCGCCACGCTCTATGTAAGCACGGACGCCAAGGACTACAAGACCACCGGGCGGGGCCAGTTGCTCGTGGCCCAAAAGGCCGAACACATCGCCATCGTCGGCGCAGGCTGCATTCATGGTCAGGGCACGGCCGACTACGGCCGCGGCAAGGGGCAGAAGGAACCGCCCGCCTTCCGCACCGGCATCTTGCTGTTCGAGGACTGCCGCAACATCCTCATCCGCGACATAACCATCCTCTACAGCGACTCTTGGACACTGCACTTTCGGCGGTGCGACAATGTAACCGTGGACGGCGTCACTATCCGCAACAATTACTATCGCGCGAACTCCGATGGCATAGACCCCAACTCGTGCCGCAATGTGCGGATTTCCAACTGCCACATTGTCGCCGGCGACGACTGCATCGTGCTGAAAGCCACCGAGCCGTATCCCTGTGAGAACGTTGTGGTAACCAACTGCACGCTGGAGACCATCGCCACGGCGCTGAAACTTGGCACCGAGTCGCGCGGCGATTTCCGCAACATCCACTTTTCCAACTGCACCATCCGCAACTCGCCCGTCGGCATCGGCTTTTACATGAAAGATGGCGCGACCATGGAACGCGTGACGTTCTCCAACATCTCCATCGAGTCCTCAACACCAACCCTCCACAGCGTCTATCCCATCTTCATGGACATCGAGAAGCGGCACAAGGACTCGAAGATCGGCCGTATCCGCGACATCACGTTCCGCGACATCCAAATCGCCTCCGGCTACGGAAGCCTGCTGCAGGGCATGCCCGAAAGCCCCCTCGAGAACCTGACGCTCGACAGTATCACGATCCGGGTTGATCAGGCCTACGACCAATCGAGGCGAAACAAGCATGTCGGCGGCAATCGGACGTATAAAGATGAGCGGGACACGCTTTACACGCGCCGGCCCAGCTATTTGACACTTGCGCATGTCCGCGGTCTGTGGATGAACAACATCCGCGTGGCGGTCGCGCCGGAAGCGTTCGCCAAGTTCGAGCGGTCGGCGGTGAGCCTGCATGAGATTAGCGATGCCACCGTGCGCGGCGTCTTTCGCAGTCCCGCCGGCGCGGGCCGTTCGCTGCCGGTCATCGCGCTCGAAAACTGCCGCGACACTGTGGTGGCGGAGTGTTTTGCTCCGGCGGGAACTCCGGCGCTTGCGGGGCTTCGCGGCCCGCGGACGGCCAACGTCCGGCTGCGCAACAATCTACTCGGCGACGGCGTGCGCGAAACCAGCGCCACGGCCGATGCCGCAAAAAGCATGGTGAAGAACTGACAGAAAAGTATTGGACAAGATGAACAACATGGACAGAGACAGCATGGACGAGACCCCGTCCATATTGTTCCTTTGGTCTGTCCTGTCCACAATGTTCATGCAGTCCATGTTTCCACGTATCATCATCTGCACAATCCAAGGAGACCTCCATGAACTACCGCCGCGTCATTCCTTGTCTCGACACCAAGAACGGCCGCCTTGTCAAAGGCATCAACTTTGTCAATCTTCGCGAGCTGGGCGATCCGGCCGAGGCTGGCGCCGCCTACAGCGCCGCCGGAGCCGACGAACTGGTCATCCTCGACATCACCGCCACGCTCGAAGGGCGCAAGACCCTGCTCGATGCCGTCAAGCGCACGGTTGCCGCCATTTCCGTCCCCCTGACCGTCGGCGGAGGAATCCGCACCCTCGATGACATCGAGGAGATTCTCAATCTCGGCGCGGCGAAGGTCTCGATCAACACCGCCGCCGTCCAGTCGCCGGAATTGATCGAGCAGGCTGCCATGCGGTTTGGCAGTGACTGCATTGTCGTGGCTATTGACACGCGCAAGTCGGCGGCCATGCCGTCGGGCTTCGAGGTGATGATCAGCGGCGGCACGCGCCCGACGGGCATGGACGCGGTTGAGTGGGCCAAAAAGGTCGAGGAACTCGGCGCCGGACAAATCCTGCCAACCAGCATGGATGCTGACGGCACGCAAGCCGGCTATGACATCCCGATGACGCGTGCAATCGCCGACGCCGTCGTCATTCCCGTGATTGCCTCCGGCGGCGCCGGAACCTTGGAGCATCTCCATGAGGCGATCGTGGAAGCTCATGCGGACGCGGTGCTCGTGGCCTCGATTGCGCACTACGGCACCTATTCAATCCGGCAGATGAAAGAATTTCTCGCCAGCCGCGGAATTCCGGTCAGACTATAGGATTTTATGGTGTGGACTCTTTCGTCTAGAGAGCCAGCCAATTTGCGAAAGTTTTTTCTGACTTCTAACCTCTTGGGTTCTGTCTTCTTTTGTTTTGGCTGGAGACCACATGAGCCAAACCTTTGGAGCGCGGCAGCCATGCTGCCGCTTTTTTAATTGTCCATTGCGAAAAGAAACGTTCGTTTTCCCGGCAAGGGCCCCGCTTGGCTAGTTTGAGTTTGCCGTAAAGAAAAGCGGCAGCATGGCTGCCGCACTCCAAAGGCCATGATAAACACATACCCTACTTGAATTGTTCGGTCTAAACATGCAGCCAATTTGCGACGATCTCATCTAACTTCTACCCTCTTGTCTCTAACCTCTTTGGTTGTAGCCGGCGGCGACGTTAGGTTGAAGAGTCGCGCCACGCGTTTCTTTTCTGTTTTCTTTGACGTGGATTTCGGCCTGTTTATGCCGTCCAATGCACCGATTCTGGCCGTATGAAAAGCATCAACCTCAGATTCACAGCGATGGCCCAATACCCACCATTATCAGGAATCTGCCCGATCTGCGAAATCTGCGGAGGGTCGTAAGACAGCCTTTTCGTCGCGTTGCGCGCCTATTGATCTCTCAGCCAGACAATTGAGCGCCCGCCGCGATTGCACCGAGCGTAATTGGGAATGGCCGTCAGCGGTGTCCCATCGCTGAACATGCCCTTGATCACGACCACGCCTCCAAGCAAGTCCGGTCGCCATTCGGTGGCGAGCGGTGAGTCGGGCCGCAACACAAGGTCCACGTTCTGGTCCACACTCTCGATGTTATAGACAAGGGGCCCATAGCGCAGCGCCACACGGCCGATATTGGCGGCCACTTTTTCGCTTGCCTTTACCCGTTGCGGCGTCATCGGCAGAACGAGGTCTATCCGGTCGCCGGCTTTCCACATCCGGCGAACGACGGCATATCCATTTTCCATCGGTGGAGAAACCGGCGAGCCGTTGACGGCAAGCGAAACAATGCCGTCGGCGTCGGGCGTGCTAATATATAGCTCGCTGACGCTTCGTTGGGGCGCGCGAATATGGACCGCAAATTCCGCCGGCGCCGACGGATTGACCGTGATCGCAACCTTGCCGCTCCACGGATAATCCGTCGCCTGAACCATCTCCAGCGCGGTGCCGGCAACGTTGCCCACTGAGACCGTGCTGCCGGCAAACAGGTTGACATACACCGCGTTCTTGCCCGTGGAATACATCCACGCCGGCAGCATCAGAAGCGTTCGCGCGATATTGCCCACGCAGCAGGGGCAGGCATGCCATGGATAGCGCGCGCGGTTGGTGTCCAACTCATTGGTATAGGTGAAGTTTTTGGCTTCGAGGTCCAGACTGCCGAGAATGGCATTGTACAGGCTTTCCTCATAGAGGTCGGCGTATTTCGCATCGTGATGAATGCGATGCATCCGATATTGGAAGAACAGTTCCCCGCAGTTGGCGCACGACTCGCAATAGGCGTTGTTGCGCAGCGAGTAGTTGGGACCGAATCCCTCGGAGGTTTCGCCGCTGCCAATGCCCCCCGTGACGTAGTATTTCTTGTTCACGATGTTATCCCACAGCGACAGCACGGCATTGTGATAGCCAAGGTCGCCGGTCTCGATGGCTATGTCGGCCATGCCGGCATAGGAATAGGCGGCGCGAACGGCGTGACCGACGGCTTCGTATTGCTGCACGACGGGCAGATGGCTCTGGTCGTATTCCTCGCCGTTGCGGCGGCTGTCCATGAGGAACTTGGCCAGTTCGATGTACTTGCGGCCGGCGTTGGCGCCTTCCGTTTCGTTGACAAAGCGGCCCAATCGCACCAGAGCCATTTCGAGGGCCTGATGGCCGTCATACCAGGTCTTTTTGGGCGGCGGGCCAATGTGGGTGCACCAGCAATCGGCCAGTTTGCGGGCGGCGTTGTACAGGCGGGCGTCTTTGCGGCCGGTCATTTCATAATGCGCGAGGGCGGCCTCGATGAAGTATCCGGCGACATAGCCTTCGTGGTCGTGCTTGTTCGACCAACGCGGTTTCCCGCTCAGGGTGTAAGCCGTCTGGAGATAGCCGTCGGGCTCTTGCGCGGCGAGAATTTTCGGAATCCAGTCCTCCAGTTTCTCGCGCATGGCATTCTGCGCGGCCAGAATCTCGCGATCGCCCTGCGCATCCACCATGAGAGCCAGACACATCGCCTCGACCGTGTTGAGCACCCATGCATTGGAGAAAACATACCCGACATGGCGCTCGGCGGGGCGGCCGGCCAGATTGTTCGCCGCCTGAACAAAGTTCTCGATTCCCCCTTCGCGCAATTTCGGATTGGAGCACATCGCATAGCAATGCGGGATCCAGTTCATGATCACCTTTTTGATGCGGTCACTCCAAAGCGGACTGTTGACCCGGTAGGGACGCAAGGCCACCGGCTGGAGAGCTTCGGCGGGCGGCGGCGAAGCCACAGCAACATTCAGGCGCGCCGACGCGCTGAGCTGGCCGTCGTGGGCAGTCAGTTTCAACCCATAGTTGCCTTGGGCCGAAAACCGCGCCGCGGTTGCCAGCGCGTTGGCGTTTTCAAACACCACATCGCCCGGGCCCGACTCTTTGCTCCACGTCACCGTCGGCACCGGCTGGACCTTGCCATCGTCGCGCACGGCGCCGTTGAGATACGTGGGTGCTGCGACCATGGCGATGCGATCGGCACCGGCGGCGACTGTCGGGGGAAAGTTCGGCGACTTGCCCGAGTCATAGACCCGCCATTCGAGCAGGCCGGTCGAGAACGTGCCGCTGGAATCCATCTCCAACCGCAACCGCGTGGTGGTGATTTCAGAAAAGGTTGTTGTATTGAAACGGTTGGCCGCCAGACCCAGCCCCGACGCATTCGGCACGGGTACAAGCGCCTTGCCGTCCCAGTATTTCAAACGGCAGGCGGTGGGCAGGCGAACCCCGCGACCGTCGGCAAACCAATACACATCCATTTTGTTGGTGCTGATCGGCTGGGTCCATTCATACTCGACCCATTGCGTGCCGCTGCGCGGCCAATTGCCATAAGCGCCGCGGCGCTTGTCGTTAGAGTTTCGCGGCTCGCTGCCATCGTTGAGGGCGGCAAGGGTTTCGTGGCCCGAGACATACGACGTCGAGGCTTTGGCCACGAGAGCAAGATTTGTTGGAGCGGTTGAGCCGGCCGCGCCGCGTTCCGACGGCTGCGCTGCTCTTATTTTCCACAAAGGCAACGCGCTAAGCACCCAAATGGCCAAACCTGCGGCGACGAGAATGCCAAAGTGTCTCTTCGTGCATTTCGATAATGTCGGCGGCTTCACGGTTTTCCTCCTCAGACAGGATGGGCGGCAGAACATCCTGCTGCCGCTGTCGTTCTGAAAATCGGCGCCACGCTACCGCCGGAGCCGGCTTTCACGCAAGCAGATTTGAAACAGCCTGCCATTCAAACCTCAGTTTTCCATTTGTAGATTCGCTTTTCGCGGGAAGATTGCCTTTGCCGACAAAAAATGCCCTATCTGAGGCGGGGAAGACTACAACAAACTGAAGATTGATCTTTATGCCGTTTGGACTGCCGGCCTGTGCATTTGGACTTGAGAAAATGCCGGGAGGGACAGAACGCAACCCGCAGAAGCCGTGCGATGACAACGCACCTGAGGCCCGCGCTTGCAAATGGTCGGGACGGGCGGATTTGAACCGCCGACCTCGTGCTCCCAAGGCACGCGCGCTAACCAGACTGCGCTACGCCCCGACCGACGCAAAACGACAAAAACGCTATCGCCTGCTCTACCCTCACGTCAAGGTTTGTTCTTGGTGCATTTTATTTGCGCACGCTTTGGACTGCGGCAGCCATGCTTCCGCTTTGCTGAAATCGTCCGTTGCCAGACAAAGCGTCGGCGCTGCGGAGAGAACCCACCCTTGGCGGGTTTGGGTTTGGCAAAAGAAAAAGCGGCAGCATGGCTGCCGCAGTCCAAAGTATGCACGGGTGGGTTGGAGCCGGACCCAAAAGAAAGCGGGAGCAGGGCTCCCGCAGTCCAAAGTGTGTGGCATCGAATCTATCCCTGCGAGCCGGCTTTTTCTTCCTGCTCCACCCGCCGCGCCACCTCGATCATCGTCCGGCATGTGTTCACATGAATGTCCACCGTGTCGTTGGTGTCTGCGGCATAGCCGCCGGCCAAAAGCGACACAATCGGGATGGAATGCGCCGCGCACCAGCCGATGACCAGTTCGTCGCGGCGGGTCAACCCCTGCTTGGTCAGCGCCAGCCCGCCAAGCAGGTCGTGCTCGTACGGGTCGGCGCCGGCGTTGTAGATTACCAATTCGGGCCGATGCGCTTCCAATCGCGCGGGAATCGCCCCTGCGAGTGCGGCGAGGTATTCCTCGTCGCCGACGCCGTTGCGCAGCCCGATGTCCAGATCGCTCTTTTCCTTCGGCGGATAGTTGTGATGCTGATGAATCGAAAAGGTGAACACATCGGGATCATCTTGGAAAATGCGCGCCGTGCCGTTGCCCTGATGCACGTCGCAGTCCACGACCGCAGCCCGTCGGACCACGCCCTCGTGCTGGAGCACGCGAATGGCCACCGCGATGTCGTTGATGTAACAGAACCCCTCGGCATGGTCGGGGAAAGTGTGGTGAAATCCGCCGCCGATATGGATGCCGAAGCCGCGCCGACGGATGGCTTCGCGCGCGGCCAGAAGCGTTCCGCCGGCCGACAGCACGTAGGCATCCGCAATCTCGCGCGTCAACGGCATTTCCGATCCGGCTGTGCGGGGCGTCCAGCGCAGCGAGAGGAAATCGTTGAGGTATTCGCGCGTATGAACGAGGGCCAACTGATCGCGCGTCGGCGGCTTCGGTTCGAGGAACTCCTCGCGCTTTACACCGCACAGGTGAATCAGCTCATCAACCACCATCGCGTATTTTGCCACCGGAAACACATGCGGGCCAATTTCGGCTACATAGCGGTCGCTATAGACGAGGACATACCGCTTGCTGTCGCGGGGGGCATCGGCGCTCACGATAGGTTCTCCGAAGAGGAATCGTCCGACTCGTCCGGCGCGTCCGACTTGTCCGACAAATCCAACGCGTCGGTTGTCGGCTGGTTCAGGGTTTCCAGAAACTGCTCAATCAACCGGCGTGCCTGATCGGCGTCGGATTGCAGCGTGAGAATGCCCACCTCGGCCAGTCCGTCCACGGTGAACGTCATCAGGCCCCAAGGCACCCGCGTGGAAAAGGCCACCAGCAGGCCCTCGGCGAGCAGATACTCGCGGATCATTTCCGCCTGCAGCCAGTCGGGTGCGCGATGAACCTCGACCAGAGGCTCGGACAATTGTGGCTGCTCGCGAAGCAGATACACTTGGCCCGTCTTGTCGCCACAGGACGGACAGGGCTGATTGGCCGGATCGCCGCCGGCAAACCGAAACCCGCAGTTGGGACATTCAAGCAGCGCTTCGGGCATCTGGCCGCGTCGAAAAGGGCGGGAATGCGCCGAGGCGGACCGCGCGCGTTTGTCCGGATTTGTCATGGCTTCGCTCCCTCTGCTTTGCGCGCCGTAGAACGTTCGCGGGTAGATTTCTCGACGCGCCAGTCTTCATCTATCGGCTGCGGAGCCGGTAATGCTGCTCGCCGGCGTCGGTAACAAAGCGAACGGCCGGTCCGGGACTTTCGTCGCTGAGAGAAACTTCCTCGACCATAGGGCCGACGATTTCTTCGAGCATCCGGCGCAACTCGCGCACGCGCTCCTCGCCCAACCCGCGCAGGTCGGCCCACACTTCCCCTGTTTTTGTAATCCGGATGGTGAACTCTTCCGGCGGCATTGCGCAGCGCCCTTCTCGTGTCGGCCCTCTCAACCCTAAACAGATTTGCCCGAAGCGGGCTGCAGAGCAAGGGGAAAACACCGTCTCACAAATGGATTTCAGATTCCTTGGCGCAGGCGAGACGGTGCAGTGCTGCCACCGCGGCATCATATCGGTTCATTTCGCCGGACGACTCCAGATAGGCGCGGACAAAGCACTCGCGTTCGGCGCGCGAGGCAGAGGATGCGGGCAGCGAACGCAGCAACTGAAACAGATTTTTCACGCGGCGCGACCACGGCACCGTCGCCCGATGAAAACGGCAGTTGTCGAGGTCAATAAAGGCGAAGGTTGGACGGGAAGGCAACTCCGTCCGCACAAACACATGCTGGGCGCTGCAATCGTCATGGTAGAATCCGCGGCGATGAACCGTCCAGAGCCAGCCGGCCAGTTGCACGAGACGCCCGACGCGCGCTTCGCCGCCGCCCAAATCCTGCAAGTCTTTCGCCAGCGGCCGGGCATCGGCCAGTGCCTCGGTCACCAGAAAGTTGGCGTAGTGCCACGGGCCGGTGCGCAACTCGGCGCAAACAACCGGACGGGCTGTTTCGATGCCCAGAGCCAAAAGACGGTGGGCGGCCTGCCATTCATGCTTGGCCTTCGAGGGGGTAAAGAGCGAGCCGAGTCGTTTGCGCAAATCGCGCACCAGCACGCGCTTGGCATACACCACCCGCGTCGGCTGGCCCTCGGGCGTATAGTTCAGTCGGACCACGCAGCGCGTGCGGCTGGCTTTCACCAACTGGTGCATGGGGTCCGATCGGGTGCGCAAATCATTCCAAGGAATGACGGTCAAGTCGAAAGAGCGGTATTCAGGGACGCACAATCCGCGCAGCCGTCCGCAACGATAGGGCACCGCGTGGATTTTCCCTGCACGCGCAGCGGTCATTTCCGTCCGATTTTCTCCTCCATCCATCTTCGGCACACCGGTCTTTAGAATGGATGCCCGCACAGCCGGTGTCAACGGGCAAGCCCGCCCGAGGCGGTAGGTCCGGCGGTAGGTCCGGCGGTCCGCCCGCTTTTCTGATTGATACCGGCAAGGTTCGCGTTCCATGCTTCCTCCGTTACGCTCGGCCCGTGCCGATCTTCGAGCCCAAGCCACCATGGATCCCAACCCTCGCGGCACATTCTCCAACCCCATCCCATCGCCAGCGCGCCGCGCATGGTTGATTGTGTTGCTCGTGATTGCCGCCGTGCTGGCGGCGTTCTATGCGTTTGTTACGCTCCGCGGCCCGGGCGATTTCGCGGGCGAACTGGCCGCCCTCCTGCCTGCCCGCACTTCCGGGTTCGTCATGCTCAAGGACTTCGAGGGTATTCGGTCGGCCATTGAGAAAACCCGTCTCTACGACGAACTGGCCAACAGCATGGACCTCGCCGCCCTTCTGATGACCCGCGAGGATTGGCGCAAGTATCAGGAGAACAAAGACAGTCTCGAATGGAAAGCGAAGGCGGCGCTGGCCCGCGAGTTCCTCCGCCGCTACTTCTCCCGCGAAGTCGTTCTCGCCCTATCGAAACTCGACCGCTGCGACGAGCCCGCTCTCCTCATCATGGCGCGCACGGAATTGGGCTTTGCCGAGAAACTCGCAGAACTGTGCTCGCAACTGTATCCGGAGCTGCTGCTCTCCCACGAAGTGTATCGCGGTATTCCGCTGTATGCCTACGACGCGCCGAAATCCCGCCGCGCGTTCACCTATGTCCGATTCGGCCAGACGGTGGTCATTTCGCTGCGCTCCAACGAACGCGACTATCTGCGCCGAATTATTGACTACCGGCTCGACCGGCCGGCGGAGACTTTCTTTTCGACCGCGGACTTTCAGCGCGCATGGCGCTCGCCGGCGCGTTTGCAGGGCCTGCTCGGCGTGGCGCGGCCTCTGGCGTGCTTCAAGGACTTGAGGGCGCGGCCCGAATTCACCCTGCGCGACCGCCTGTCGCGCCCCCTCGAAACCAGCTTTCAAAACATCCTCAACGTCTTTCGCTTCATCGAGGGCGCAGCCACGGTCGGCCAGGGACGCATCGAGTTTCGCTTTGCCCTGCGCTGCGAACAAGCCGCCATGTCGTTTATGCCGATGTCCGTGGCCGACAAGCCTTTGGCACTTTTGGACGCTGTCCCCACCAGCGCCGTGGCGTTTGTGGATCTGCGCTTCGACCGCCTCGACGAGACGCTCGCCCGTTTTCTCAATTTCGACCGCGCATTGGCCGGCGAGGCCGGCAACAAAGAGGCGCTCGACGCCGCCGTCGCCCGCCTCAACCAGCAGTGGGGCCTCGACATCAACGGGGAACTGGCGCCGGCATTTGGGCGCGAGGCGGCGCTTGTTGTTCACAACGTCCAGCTGCCCATGCTCTTTGTGGCCAGCCTGCTCCTGCCCACGGCCGACCCTCCGCGCGCCGAAGCGGCCATGAACAAGGTGGCGGCCCGGCAGGCCGAATCTCTGGCTGCTCAAGGCGCGCAAATTCCGGCATCGTTTCGTGCCACACCACTCTTTCGCCCACTCCATGCAACGCCGTTCGGATTTTTGGGAACCGGCTGGCTTGCAGCAGACCCATTCGGCACCCTTTGCCACCTCGGCCTCGGTCCCGAATCTTATCTGGCAATGAAGGAGCATTTTGAAAGGCGGGGCGAGCCGATTACGCGCAATGCTGTCTTCCGGTCGCTGGCATTGCCTGTCGGTGAACCGCTTGATTTGGCCGCTTTTGTCAACTTGGAAGAGGTGGGTCGGCGCGCAGAAGGGCTTCTGGCCGTGCTGTCGCTGACCAGCCAATCGGTACGCGAGCAATCGGCCAAATATGGCAAGATTCTTGCCGTGCTGAAATTGCTGCGCGGCGCCGGAATGGTCATGGATCACAGTGCCGATGAGGTACGGCTGGTCGTGCGCGTACCGACGGAGTGAAGCATCCAATCCGGGAAATGGTGATACAGTAAGAACTGCAAAGAAAGGTCTCGTTATGATGCTGCAGACAGCAAGACGGTTTCGACGCTTCCGGACTGTTCGGAGCAATTGCCTGGCAATTCTACTCCTCGTTGCCGGCAGTGTTGCGAACCTTGCGGCACAGCCGCCGCAGGACGCCCCTTGGACTGCCAAAATCCGGCGCGATCACCCGCGCATGTTTTTCAACGCAGACACGTGGCCGCTGGTCAAAGCGCGCGCGCTGAATCAGGAGCGGAAAACATTTGAGGCCTTGAAACGCCGCGTGGACCAATATCCCGACCGCCCGACCACCGAAAGCCGCAACACATTCCCGGTCTACCGCATGCTGCCTAATGGAAAAACCGACCTTGTCCCCCTTCCCATGCCGCGCCAGTGGGGGCAAGAGGCTATGGAAACGGCCTTCGTCTATCTCGTTACGGGCGACCGGAAGTATTTGGAGAAAGCCCGGCGGATGCTCGAAGTCAGTGTCGCCGCCTATTGCGAATGCTACGCCAAAGCGATGGCCGTGAGTTGGTATTCGACCAGCCGGGTGTGCGCACTGGCCGCCTACGACTGGATTTTCAACGACCTCACGCCGGCCGAACGCCGCGCCATTCTCGCGCCCTTCCTTCAGCATGTGGATGCCACACAGCCGGGGCGCGTCAAAAAGCGGATCTACCGCCTCGGCACCAGTGGCCCGCACGAAGGCTTTTACGGCGAGCCAAACATTCCGTGGTTTGCCGGTCTGGCCGGCTTTGGCGACGGCATTGACGACGAGTTGGCGCGTCGCCTGCTCTTGGAAGGCTACCGCCTCAATCTCGAAATGTTCAACTATCGCAAGCAGTGCGCGCTCGACGACGGCGGTCTCGCCACCGCCGCCGTCAACTACAGCATGGGGGCGTATCCATGGGCGCAGTTCAACTTCCTTCATACATGGAAATCCGCCACGGGCGAGGACATCGCCGCCGACTGGCCCCATCTTGCCCTCTTCCCCAACTGGATTATGTGGAACTGGCTGCCCGGTCCCCAGCCGCGTGAGTTCGGCACCGGCGACACGTATCACTACACCAACGCTCTGCCGGTTGCCAATCTCTACGAACACATGTCGCAGATTATGCACTTTTACGGCAGGTCGCATCCCGATTGCGCCGCGCTGGCCGCTTACATCCGCCAGATTGTCCCCGAAAACGTCCGCAGCTATGGCCGCTCCTATCCTGTCATACCCTTTCTTCTGACTGACCTCGAGAAAGCCCCCGCCGCCAAAGGACCGCAGGACAGCCACCTGTTCGCGCGCCACTTTCCCGCGCTCGGCCAAGTGTTTATGCGCTCGGGCGCCGGCCCCGACGACACCTACTGTTTGTTCACCATCGGCTCGCGTGTTCCCAGTCATAAGCAGCACGACGAGAACAATTTCATCATTTACAAAAAAGGCTATCTGGCGCTCGACAGCGGCTCGCGCGAGGATGAAACAGGCTACCAACTGCGCCATTACTACTCGCAAACTGTCGCACACAACTGCATCCTGATTCATCAGCCGGGCGAGCCGTTCCCCGGCTACTGGGGACCGGCATATGACGGGCCGGAGGGAAAGATAAGTTGCGGCGGAACCTATAAGACAACCGGCGGCAATTGTGTCGCGTTCGAGACCAATGCCCATTATACGTATGTCGCAGGAGACGCCACGCCCTGCTATCGTCCGGAAAAATGCAAGCAGGCGCTGCGCCAGTTTGTCTTTATCCTGCCGAATCATTTTGTGATTTGCGACCGTGTGGTCTCGACCCGTCCGGACTACAAAAAGGACTGGCTGCTGCACACGCAAAACGAGCCGAAGGTCGAGGGCAAAGTCTTCTCAGCCGAAGAAGGCGAGGGGCGGTTGTTCTGCCGGACACTTTTGCCCAAGGATGCGGTGTTGGCGAAGGTCGGCGGCCCGGGCAAGGAGTTTTGGGCCTGCGGGCGCAACTGGGCGCTGACGCCGCGCATCGAAAAACAATGGAAGGAAAAAGGCTATCTCGGCAACTGGCGGATGGAGGTCTCGCCCGGCACGCCGCGCACCGACGACGTCTTCCTGCACTTGATCGAAGTGGGCGACCGGTCGCTTCGCGGGATGGTGCCTTCGGAATTGCTGGAAAAAGAAAATGCCGTCGGCGTGCGATTTCAGTTCGACGGCAAGACTGCTGAAGTGATGTTCGCCACGAGCGGCGATGCGGCCGGCAGCGTGAGGATTACCTCTGACCGGAAAACGCTGATCGAAAAACCTCTTGCCTCCGGCGTTCAGCCGCAGGCCGGCCTTGCGGGAAATTGAGAGTCCACACAGCCGGTGTTGTCTATTTTCCCGGCGCCGGAGGCGGCGAGGCCGGCGTAGCTTCCGGCGCGCCGGACGTTGGTGTCGGCGTCGGAGCGGGTTGACCGGGCTGTGCGGGTGCAGCCGGCGCGGCTGGCTGTGCGGGTGTCGCCGCCGGGGGCGCGGCGGGTGCCGCCGGAGTCGCGGCAGGTGCAGCGGGCGCAGCCGGCGGCGCAGTGGCCGCGCCTCCGCTCGACGGCAAAGGGCGTGGCGTGGTTACCTTGACCGCCGGAAGCACCGCCGGCAGAAGCTCGAGTGAACCCACTTCCGGCCGGCTGGAAATGGTTAAGTCCGGCTTGTTCTTGGCAGGCGCGGATTCTTCAACCGGCGCAAACGCTTGCATTACGGGATTGCCTTTCCAGACACCGCTGACCAGATGGCCGTTTGCATCTATCGCCGTGTACATGCCCAGTTCGCCGCTCATCGTCGCTTTGCCTTTGCCCGTGGCCATGATCCGGAGACGGTCGCCCTTGAGACGCAGATGGAACGGGAAGCCGCTAACGCGGGCGGTGCCGCGAAACTTGTCAAACAGAATGCCGTCGCCTTGAGCGGTTCGGGTGAACGTCGTGGCCGCGTCCAGTGCGACCGACGAGGCCGTGTCGGCCCACAGCATGCCTTCGCCGGAAACATCCGCAGTACCCTCGCCGTGAAGTTCGATCTCCCCTTTCCCAAATGCCCGGAACGGTGGGATGGAGACTTTTGTATCTTTGGGGAGTTTTCCCAGAAACGTCACGGTGCCTTCGCTGGGCGGGGCCGTCCGGAAGTCGGGCCGGACAGGTGGCGGAGCCGGCTTGGGCTGTTCGCCGCCGACAAAGACGGAGGGCGCAACCGGCACGGTCGTTCCGACAAGCGCCGGCGATGCAACCGGTAGCGCCGACGTATTGCCGGCGGGCGCGGTCGGCGCGGTTTCGGCGGCCCATGGCCGTCCGCTCAGCGCTGCCAGCAGCATCAGTGCGAACCCCACGGCACACCGGCGGCGCACATTTGTACTCTTCATGATACCTTCCCCCTCTATGCGCTTGACTTTGTCCGACCGACCGACCAGAAAACCCTTTCGATTTTGAACCATGCAACAGAAATGTTCTGTAAGCACTTGATTCACCGGCTTGCAACTGAAAATCGCAGGAGAAAAAAATAAAGGAGCGGGTTGTTGCGGAAAAAAGACGCGTTGGACATCACAGACAACAGGGACATCAGGGACAGAGAAAACAAAAATCCTTGGCCCCACCCGGGCCATGTTGTCTACCCTGTCTACTCCGTCCATCCTGCCGCCCCCGTACCCTTTCCTTCTGCGACACTCTGAGGAGGCTTTCATCGTGGCAGAAAAAGAATTCGCCCAGAAACTCACTCCCAAGTCTCAAGACTTCTCCCAATGGTATGTGGAAACGGTGCTGCGCGCCGGTCTGGCCGACTACACCGACATCAAGGGCTGCATGGTCATCCGCCCCTACGGCTACACGCTGTGGGAAAACATGCGCGATGCCCTCGACCGCCGCATCAAAGCCACCGGCCATGAGAACGCCTACTTTCCGCTTTTCGTGCCCGAAAGCCTTCTTAAACTCGAAGCCGAGCATGTCCAAGGCTTCGCTCCCGAATGTGCTTGGGTGACTTATGCCGGCAACGACGAACTGGAAGAGCGCCTTGCCATCCGCCCCACCTCCGAGGCCATCATCGGCAGCATCTATGCCAGGTGGATTCAGTCCTACCGCGACCTGCCGGTGCTGATCAACCAGTGGGCCAACGTTGTGCGGTGGGAAAAGCGAACGCGCCTGTTTTTGCGCACCTCCGAATTTCTCTGGCAGGAAGGCCACACCTGCCACCGAACCTACGAAGAGGCGCAGGAAGAGACGCTGCGGATGCTTGGCGTCTATAAGGACTTCATCGAAACCGAGTTGGCCATCCCTGTTGTGGCGGGCCAGAAAAGCGAGAGCGAGAAATTCGCCGGCGCGCAAATGACCTATACCGTCGAGGCGCTGATGGCCGACGGTCTGGCGCTTCAGGCCGGCACCTCGCACAATCTCGGCCAGCATTTCGCCAAGGTGTTCGGCATCAAGTTTCTCGACGAGGACAATGTGGAAAAATATGTCTGGCAGACCTCGTGGGGCGTCTCGACGCGTCTGGTCGGCGGCATCGTCATGGTACACGGCGACGACAACGGCCTCATCCTGCCGCCGCGCGTGGCGCCCTGTCAGACAATTGTTATTCCGGTCATCACCACTGAGCATCGCGCCGC
This sequence comes from Candidatus Sumerlaeia bacterium, assembly GCA_026415575.1. Lineage (GTDB taxonomy): Bacteria > Sumerlaeota > Sumerlaeia > JADFCW01 > JADFCW01 > JADFCW01. The sequence goes on along the minus strand of JAOAGV010000035.1, from coordinate 12,922 downwards.
GGTGCTGGAAAAGGCGCGGGCACTTCACGCGGCACTGGCTGCCGCCGGCATTCGTACACGCGCAGACCTCGACGAAAGCAAAAGCCCGGGTTGGAAATACAACGAATGGGACCTGCGCGGCGTGCCGCTTCGTATCGAAATCGGCCCCAAAGACATGGCCAAGAACCAAGTGTGCATCGCCCGGCGCGACCTCAGCGACCGCGCGCAGAAAAAAGCCTTCATTCCCGAAGACCGGATGATCGAAACCGTCCGACGCCTGCTCGACGAAATCCAGACGGCCCTTTTCAATCGTGCGCGCGACTTCCGCGACCAAAACACCCGCACCGTCGCCAACTACGCCCAGTTCCGCGACATCATCGAGTCGCAGCGCGGTTTCGTGGTCGGGCCTTGGGCCGGCTCTGCCGATGACGAAGCGAAAATCAAGGAAGACACCAAAGCCACGCTCCGGTGCATCCCGCTCGAACAGCCCGCCTCGGTTGGCCCATGCTTTTTCACCGGCCGGCCGGCAAACCGAATCGCGTATTTCGCCCGCGCCTATTGAGCAGGGGATTCTGCGCTTTTCGGCGGAAGGAAGCCAAGCCCGCAAGCAGCACTCAATCTTCCGTCCACTTTGCCAACTCGACCTCGCCGCTGTGCCACCGCGAAACGATGCCTGTCGGCTCGCGCAGCACCAGACTGCCGTCGCGGTCAAGGTCCATCACCACGCCCTCGACCAGCCGGCCGTGGCAATGCAGATGTACAAGCCGGCCCAAGGTGGCCATGCGGGCGCGGCATTCATCGAGCAGGGGGGTGTCCTCGCTTTCTTGCCAGAGACAAAAGACCTTTTCAAAATCCTTCAGAAAAGCCACCAACAGATCGCTGCGCCGGAACGGTCGCTCGGAACAAAGCCGCAGCGAACCGGCGTGCGCCCGAATGGCGGGCGGAAAGTCGTCGAGCGTTTGATGCACATTGAGCCCGACGCCCAACACCAGTCCTGAACGAACTTTGGCCTTTTCAACCAGAATGCCACAGACTTTGCGCTCACCGACCAGAATATCGTTGGGCCAGCGGATTTTGACCCCCGCAAGACCCTGCCCTTCAAGAACACGGCACACACTGACGGCAGCCCCCAACGTCAGAAGCGGCCAGACAGCGGGCGGTCTTGCCGCATCCAGCGCCAAGGAGAACAGGAGAGCCATGCCGGGCCGGTCATTCCAGCGCCGTCCGTGGCGCCCGCGGCCGGCGGTTTGATGGTCGGCCAGAGCAAGGGCTCCGTGGCGCCATTGATGGGGCGGAAGCGAGCGGAGAAACTGGTTGGTCGAATCCACGCGGGCGAAATAATACAACGGCCGGCCAAGGGTCAATTCCGCCAGTTGCTTCTGAAGTGCTTTGTAATCGAGGGAGTCCCGTTCCGCCGCCATGCCGCAACCGTTCCCGCACACCGTCCGTGTGCGCGCACTGCTGCCTTGTCAACGAAAACACCGGACAGAACTGCGGTGCGCTGATCCCCGCCTTCGCCCGGTCTCAGCTTTCTTCCAGAGAGCGAATGGCCTTGTCGAGCGCATCCATCGAGTCTTTCCACACGTGCACGCGGGAAAGCCGTTCTTTCGCTTGCGCATGATTGGGATTGATCTGGAGGATTTTTGCGCAGACCGCCTCGACCTGCTTGAAATCGCCGGCATCAGCAAACTCCGTCGCGGCGCGTTCCCATTCGAGCACTGCGCCGTCCGTGTCGCCCAGCTGCAGCAACAGGTCGCCGAGTTGGCTGCGCACCAGCGGCGTGTTGGGATTGGCGCGCAGGATTTTCTGATAATCGGCGATGGCTTCGCGCAGCGCGGCTTCTTCCTGGCTTTCAACTCTACGGCGCACCTGCGAGGCCGCGGCTCCGCCCGTTCGTGTGACGCTGCGGCCCAGCTGCCGGACGGCTTCGGCGGCCCGCGGATGGTTGGGTTGAACGGCCAAAACGCGCAGATAGCAATCGAGAGCCTCTTCAATTTGGCCTTGCGCCGTCAAGCGATCGCCCAATTCGAGTGCTTCCGACGCCATTTCCTGTACCGCGCCCAGCTGATGGTAGATGTCGACAAGGGAACGTCGGGCCTGAAGGTTGTCCGGGTCCAATTGAACCGCCCGGCCATAGATCTGCGCAGCCTCATCCAAAAGCCCTTGGCGCTCCAGAAGGTTTGCCGTCAGCAGATAATCCGAGACATGCTCGGTCTGCTCGCCAAGGTTTTCGACCATTTCGAGAATCTTCTGCCATGCGGCCAGATTGTCGGGATCATGGGCCACCACACGGCGACACTCTCGCTCGGCCAAGTCATAGAGACGCCGTTCGCAGTATTGGGCGGTGAGAATATTCGAGTGGCGCAAAGCGGCTTCGATCTGCCCCTCGTCATAAAGACGATCGGCAAGCCAGGCGCGCGTTTCCACATCCAGCGGATCGGCAGCCAGAACTTTCTCAGCAAGGGCCCGCGCGGGGGCCGTGTCGCCGGATTGCCGGTAAATCTCAAAGGCTTTTTTGTATGCCGCCAACGCACGTCCGGCGGCCCGGCCGGCCTGATACAGGTCACCCAGCTGAGTTTGCAAATCCGCTGCCTGCGGAAAACGCTCGACCGACCGGCTCAACCATTCGATCGCTTTCTTGCTCTTGCCTCTCCGCACCAGCAGGTCCACGAGTTCTTTCAGGGCCTGATGGCCTTCCTCGATCCGGTTGTGATCGTACAAAAACTGCACCCACGACTCGCGCACATCCAGATTCTCCGGGTCGGCCTCCAAAGCTTGGACGAACAATCCAAACGCGCGGGAGGTGTCTTCGGTAGCGGAAATGCTTGACTCCGTCGGTTCGCCCGCCTTCTGCATCCGACCGGCAGACTGCTCCCGCTCCTTTTGAATCGCCCGCGCGTGCTCGATCTTCTCAAGCACTCGCGGATTGTCGGGCTGGAGTTTCTCCAGCTCTTCGTAACATTCGAGGGCTGCCGATGGATCGCCATGAACCTTCAAACAGCAGGCGGCGGCAGCCTCCCACTGTTCACAGGCCTCGGCGAGCTTGCCCTGCTCCGCAAGAAGGGCAGCCAACCGGCGGCGGATATCCACATCGCCGGAAACCCACTGCAGACACTGCGTGCAAATCGCCGCTGCCTCGTCCAAGCGGCCGAGGGCGTGCATGCGCGCGATGGCGGAAAGAAACAATGGTTTGGCCTCGACAAATCCACGCCGCGCATACACCAGCTCCGCGCGGCCCAGCATTGCGCTCACCTCGTCGGGGCAGATGGACAGAATCTCGGCATAGGTTGCCTCGGCGGCGGCAGCCATGCCGGAACTCCGTTGGGCGGCCGCGATCTGGAGAAGAGTTTCGACCAACGCCGCATCGTCGTGTCGGATGCGGTGCAGCCGCGCCATAACCGGCAGCAATTGGGGCCGGCTGCCGTGGCGTGCCATCCATGCGCGCACCGCTTCGATGACTTGTTCGGCTTGATCGGCCGACAAATCCCCCTCGGCCGCATCGCAAAGTTCGGTCACGCCGCGTTCCAAGGAACCGGCTTCGGCCGTCCATGCGGCCAGAAGAAGCCGCGGCCGGATTTCGCCCGGAAGACGCTGCTTGAGCCGCTCGAGCACGGCCAGCCCACGGTCCAACATTCCCGCGGCCCGATAGCGTTCGGCCAGTTGGATGCCGCGTTCTACAGTTCCTGCGCGATTATCCGCAAGACTCAGATGCAAGAGCGCTTCCTCAAGCGCCGTGTTGCCGGGGTCCAATTGCAAACCGGCGGTGCAGGCTTCTTCGGCCAGCGCGGGATCGCTGTTGAGGCACTCGCGGGCGACGGCCTCGAATTCGTGCAACGCCTCGGTCGTGCAGTCATGGGCGGCCAGAAGCCGGGCCAGTTCCAGCTGTTGCCGGGGATGATCCACCGCCAGCGAACGCATGGTTTGAATGCGCTGGAGCGCGTCTTCCTTTTTCCCCTGTCGAAAATACCATTCCACCGATTCGCGCAGGCAGCGCAAGGCGGCCTCGGAATCGCCCCATCTGGCATAGTGGGTGATCAGGCGGCCCCACGCAGCCGGATTGTCCGGATCCCATTGGGTGAGCTGTTCAAGCATCGCGGCATAGCGTTCGCCGGCGGTTTCCGGGTCGCAGAGCGCGAGGAGTTTCTCGGCAATTTGTGCCGCATCCTCAGTCCGTCCGGTTTGCACCAAAAGCGCCAGCAAACGGCGGCACGGTTCCGCGTCCGCAGGACAGACCTCGCACAGGCGCAGCAAATATCGTTCGGCACCGGGGGTATCACCCTTTTCAACGGCTTGGTCGGTCAGTCTCTGTAAAAGCGCTGCCGCCTCATCATTTAGCCGGCCCGCCAGCAGCAGTTCCACCTGCTTTGCGGCCAGATCCTCGCGGTTTGGGCAAGAGCGTATTACTTCCTCCAGCACATCGAGCGCCTTCCGCCATTGCCCGCTATTGTGGTAAAACTCCACCAGCGCAAGGCGGACTTCCACAGCCTGCTCGTCGCGACCGGTCTGATCGTACAAAGACGCCAGCGGCTGAAGAATCTCCGGCCGATCCGGTTCCAGAGCGCGCACCTGTTCGAGCCAACGGCATTGCTGCTCGGGCGTCAGGTCGGGATGCTTCGCGAGTTCAAGGCAGCAAGAAACTGCCAGAGGCAGGTCGTTCTGTGCGCGGGCGACCTCAACGCTTCGTTCGAGAAAAAGCGGCTCATCCGGATAGGTGGTTCGGAGGCGGTCAAGCAGCGTGGCAGCCCGCGCCCAATCCTGTTCGGCAATCGCTTGCTCCAGCGCGTGTTCGTAATGAGACCGTGCCTGGTCGGGACGCTGCCGGGCATCACAGATTTCCGCCAGAAGGTGCAGAAAGTTGGGATTGGTCGGTTCTTGCTGAAAAGCCAGACCGGCAAGGTTTTCCGCGGCGTCCATTTGACCCCGCGCCATGAGCGATCGCGCTTCGTCGGCAAGGGTTTCGGTCATCTCGTAACGAAGGTCGTCCGGCAGACGAAGATGAAACACCGCGCAGAGATCAAGAAGGCTTTCGAGCGGGGTTTTTCCGGTCAGCAGGGCGTGAAGGTCGGCAAATGTCCCGCCGGCGGAGGCCGGGCACGAGTTCACCGTGCACCGGTAGGTTTTGGTCTTCAGGTCCAAAAGAAAGGAGCGGAAGGATTCACCCGGATGAAACGGACAAAGCGATTTGAGGGTGGCCCCAAATGACTGCGAATTGCGAAATCGTTCCTTCCAGTGATCGAGAAAAGCCAAGCCGTCCAACAGGGCGTTAATCTTACGCGCCAAACCTGTTGGCGAGAGAGTCGTCATCGCCTTGCTCAACTTGGATTGGCCGTCAGAAAAATCTTGCCGCCAATGGCAAGTAAGGTTTTGCGACCGCGTTCCCTGGACCCGCGGCTACGCCCGCGTGATCCGGATATTGTCAATTCGCAACACGCCGGTTGTGGGGATGTTGTCGCGAATGGACAGCGTGTTTAATGTGCGCGGGCAATTGGTCAGCCGGATATTATCCAATATGGTTTCGCCATTGACCACGCCGGTGAGACGGCCGCCCGTCAGATTCACGATGTATTTGATGTGCCGCCATGTTCCCATTTCGTAGGGAACCGGCTCGCCTTGGATTCGCAACGAGGCTGCTCCGCCTGCATCGGGCTGGTGCACGATCGTATGAACCGACTGGCGGAAGTCGCCATCCTTTTCCACGTAAAAGCCCAGAAGGAACTTGTTTTTCCGGTCGCAGCACAAATCAAACTCGATGGCCACCTGTCCGGTGGCATCCGGGAATTTGCACGAGTAGTAGGCGCTGCCGACTCCGTCGGTTTTTTCAAACTTCATGCACTTGGCGGAATTCGGCGCCGGCGACTCGGAAACCACTTTCAGCGAGGCAAAGCCGTAGGATTCCTGACTGCCTTCCCAATTCCGCGGCATGGCCCCGTCGGGTTCATCGTCGAATAGCTGCTCGTAGAACACGCCGGGGGCAAATCCGCCGGCTCGCGCCGGCTGCGACTCCGGCGGCGCTTCCGGCTCCGCCGTGCCCACACCCATCATTTCCAAATCGAGAGGGATGGACTCCACCGGAAGCGGCGGCTCGCCCGAAATCCCCGCCGGGGCGGTGCTTTCCACCTCGCCCGTCAACTCATCCAGACGCAACGGTGCAATCTCCGGCTCCATCTCGAACGTCGGCACATGGGATGTGGACCCTTGCGGCAAGGGTTCATGTTCACCCATCAAACCGATTTCTTCTTCCTCTTCCACACTCAGGCCGGCCGGTGCTCCGATTCCACCCGTCCCCGTCGAGGGTTGTCCGGCCTTGGGTGAAAGAGATTCAAGAAAAGGGCTTTCGGATTCTGCCTCGCTTTCGACGGCGACAAGGGTCGGCGCCGCGGGGGTCGGACCGGCGGCTTTGGGCCGCGATACTTCGGGAGCTTCCGGCGCCGCGACCGGAGTTTCTTCCACCGACAGCGAGCTCAACGGATCAATGAACGGCATTCCGTCGAGGGTGGGGACCGACGGCTCGGCCTTGGGCGGCGGGGGCGGTGGCGATTTGCTTTCGATGGCGGGCGGCGCTCCGCCCGACAGTTCACGCGCAACTTTTCCTGCGCCCGGAAGAACGCCCGACGCTGCGGCGCCCGCGCCGGCGATCTCCATCATCGGCTTGAGCGTCAGGCTGCGCATTTGTTCAAGCAAGAGCCGGTTGCGGCGGCGCATGCCGAAGAAAATCCACAACACCACAAGGGTCAAGCCGCCCAATACGCCGACAAGATAAGGAATGAATTTGACCTTTTCCTCGAAAGCCGAGCGCAGCTGCCCGTGCTCGTCGCGCAGACCCATCAGGCCTTGATTGACTTGAGCGAGGCGCTTGGTGAGCGTGGTCAGACCTTCTTCAATCTCGCGGCGCCGGCTCAGGGCAATATTGGTTTTGAGCGTAGTCAACTTTTCGCGGATTTGCGCTTGGGTCTGGGGCTCGAGGTTATACTCCACCAGCAGCGACAGCATGGTTTCGTATTCGAGCACGGCGTTCTGCCAGAACTGGTCGCGCTCAAACATTTCGGCCCGCTGTTTGGCTGCCACCAGCTCGCGGTCCAACTGTCGCTTCTGCGCCTCCGACAGGGCCGACTCGATGGTGCGGCCGAGGGTGTTTTGCCGCAGGTCGAGTTGCTGCTCGATCAAGCCGACCATGCTGTTGTCGGGATCAATTTCGAGGATTTGCTTGAGAACTTTCCGGGCCTCGTCAAAGTTGTTTGCAAAGGCCGCCTTGTTAACCTGATGGAAAAGCGCCGTCAGCTGGCGGCTTTTGGACTCGCGGGCCTCCATGCCCTTGACCAGATCGGAAATCTGCTGGCGGGTCTCCAAGCGCAGCGCTTGGATATCCTTTTTGAAGTCCATGATGATTTCCGCAGGGTCCACACCGCTGGCGCTTTGCTGAATCAGGCGTTCAAATTCCTTCTGCTGTTCCGGCGTCAGAGTTTTCCAAATATCCGACTGGGCAATGGCTTGGGGCACTTGTGCGATGGCGATGACCGCCGGCGGCGGTGCGGCGCCCGGTTTTTCTTCGAGGATACTGGCGGGCGGATACTGGCCGTTGGTCAGCAGGCGGCGATACTTCTCCGCATCCTCGCGCGTGCGGAAGCTGCCGAGCACAAGAGCGAACGTCGTGCCTTCGGCGCGAATTTCAGAGCCAAAGAACCCGTCCAGTTCCAGCTTGCGCTTGACCTCGGCGGCATCCTCCCGCCGGTTGTAGGAACCCAGGAACAGCGTATAGACTTTTTCCGGCAAGGCCGCGCGCCGCCGCGCTATCGGCGAATACTGCGTCGTGCCCGCGGTCCTGACGACGATGCTGGGAATGAGCACGCCTTGCGATTCCAAGTGCGCGCGTTCGTTTTCCGCCTCTGCTTCCGTCTGAAATGCCCCCACCAGCACATCCCATTTTTTCCCCGCCGGCTCGACTGTCACATTCAGGTATCCGCCTCCGATCAGTTCGCTCTGGAATCGCTTGGCTTCCGATTCCATGTCGAACGTGCCCATCAGGAAGCGATAGATTTGGCCGCTGCCGGCGGCGGGGCCGATGCGCGGCGGAACGGCGGTTGGCCCGACGAGCTTGGCCGGCGCCACGACCACGTTGTCAAAATACACCATGTTGTATTGCACGCCCAGACCCGCCGTGCCGCGGTCGAGCGTATTGTCCGTGGCCTCCACCAACCGCTTGCCGTTCAGATACAATCCCATGATCGGGCCGACGACGGTCAGCTGCAGCGAGTGGCGCCGCTCGCGCGACCCGCCCTCGAAACTGGGAATGTCCACCCCCACGCCGTTGACGCCGTAGGCCAGCGTCTTGCGCTCGCCGTTGCGAATAACGTCAATAAACGCACTCCGGCTGTCGCGAAAGGCCTGAATGTAGCCCTCGTAGTAGTTCTTGGCATCGCGCCAGCGGGCCACAACTGCGACACGCCCGTTGCGGCTTCGCATCCAGAACTCTGTCGAGATGCTGTAGTCGGTCCACGCCTCGCTGCCGGCCGCCGAGATGATCGCATAGGAGTAGCCGTCGCCGCCGAGATCCTGTCCCGGCCCACTGGCCAATTCATTGTTTTCGACAAACCAAAACCGCGGCGTCGGCGCGGCAATCGCCGTCCACGAGGGCGGGCGTTCGCCCTGCCGAATGGAGAACGAATCGGAAAACAGTGGCTCTTGAGCGGATGCTGTAATAGACAACCACAAAATCCCAATCGCACCTACACTCCCAATACGCCTTATGCAAGACATCGAATAGCCCCTTTTATGGTATCGCCCGGCCCGTTGGGCTGCAAACATCTTTGAATCCCTAGACGGCTTCTTCTTCACCGTCAATAACTTTATATGCCTCATGCGCCTTTTCGCATTTGCTCCACCCAACGGTCCGTTCGCACGATTTCAAAATGTTCCCGGATGTGCGAACAAACATCGGTGAAGAATTTCAGCCGTATCTCTCCAGTGCCCCCGAACAACCAACGCTGTTTCCATCCGGATGTGACGGGCCAGCGTTGTCCATCCACCAAGTCCATTCCATGAATCACATAGTTCAAGAAATGCCTGCTCCGGCGGATGGCTTTAATAGCCTCTGTTACATAGCGCTTTCCCAGAAGGAAACCGATGCCGCCGTGCATTGGAAAGCGCAATCGAGGCGTAACGGATACCGGCACTTCCACAAGCGGACGGCTTTCGCAAGCAAGTTTTTCGTGAAGAACCCCTTGCCCCGCCTCTGTTGCCCAAAAGGGACGGGTTGTCTTGTGTCCGCCTGCCCCCGCGTCAAACTGTGGTACCGGCGAGTTTGGCGTGGTGGAAATCCGTCGCGCTATCCAACGCAGCACACTTCCCCATCGCGTCGGCAGCAAGGACGCATCATACCAAAACCCGTTATGTTCAAGAACCTCCAGCACTTGAGGGCTATAACTGTAACCGGGGGCTCGGAACCCGCGCGCCTGCACTTGGAGCGTCTCGCTCAGTGTTTTCTGACAGTCCAAAATCTCGTTTTCTACCTGCTGCCTTCCGAATTGCCCCATCTGTAGCGCGTGGTTGAAGGAATGGTTGGCCACCTCATGCCCCTCGTCAAGCACTTTTTCCAAAATTTTTCGCTTCCATGGAATCTGCGCATCCGCACCCACCACGAAGAACGTCGCCGCGATGCCCAAGTCGCTGAACATTTTCAGCAAGGCCGGCACCGCCTCGCGATACACCGGATCCTCGTCTTCGGGCCGGCCGCTCCGGCCATAGCAACGGCGAACGGCCCACAGGCCGTCCAGATCCACCTGAATCACCGCGGTGGGGGTTCGATCCGTTTCGATCAACCGATCCATACATGGCCACGACAAGAAGTGGCAAAAGTGAAATCCGTTATTGTCCTTCAAGCAACTCTTTGACTTTCTTGAGAATCCGCTTTCCGCCCGAGGTTTTCTTTTCGCCTTCCGGCACCTTTTCTCCGTTGAGTTCGGCCAACCGCATGAACAGTTGCTTCTGCTCGTCGGTCAGGCGCTTGGGCGTTTGCACCACCACCTGCACGTGAAGATCGCCGCGTTCGTTCTGGTTCCCTAAATGAGGCAGACCGTGTCCTTTGATCCGAAAGACGCGATGGGTTTGGCAGCCGGCAGGAATGGTCAGGGTGACCTCGCCGTCCAAGGCGGGAAACGTGATGGTGTCGCCCAGCGCCGCTTGGGAAAAGGTAATGGGCTTCTCGCAGAACAAATCCGCACCGTCGCGCTTGAAGTTCGGATGATCGCGGACATGAATGACGGCGTAGAGGTCGCCGCGGGGGCCGCCGCGAATGCCCGCTTCGCCCTCGCCAGCCAGCCGCAACTGCAAACCGCTTTCGGCGCCGGGCGGGATTGTGATCTTCAACCGCACCCTACGGTTGCCCCGCCCGCGCCCGTCGCACTCCGGACAAGGCGTTTCGATATGGGTGCCTTCGCCGTGGCAATAATCGCAGGTCGAGGCCACTCGGAAAAACCCGCGATTATAAACGACTTGGCCCGTTCCGCGGCAACGCGGACACGTCTTGGGCGAGGTGCCCGGCCGCGCGCCGGTGCCGTGGCAGTGTTCGCAGGTTTCCAGACGCGTAAGGTCAATTTCCGCCTGTTTGCCTGTGAGTACGTCTTCGAGCCCGATTTCGAGATTCACACGCAGGTCGCGGCCGCGATAGACTTGCCGGCGGGACTGCGGCCCGGATCGAACGCCGAAAAACTGCCCGAACAGACTGCCAAAAATGTCCTCGATGTCGCTGAAGTGCCGGAAATCCTCCCACGAAAAACCGCCGGCGCCAAAATCCCGTTTCACACCCTCCGGGCCAAACCGGTCGTATCGCGCGCGTTTTTCCGGGTCGCTGAGCACCTCATAAGCCTCGGCGGCCTCCTTGAACTTGTCGGCCGCGCCCGGATCGGGATTTCGATCAGGGTGGTATTTCAGCGCCAGCTGCCGGAAAGCCCGCTTGATCTCCTCGGTCGAGGCATTGCGGTCCACACCTAGTATTTGATAATAATCGCCTTGGGCCATGGTGGTATTGCTATCCGAGAAAAACCTTGATTATCGCCCTGTTTCTCCGCAGGTTTAGCGGACGTTTTGCTTTTGCCGCGCTTCGCCCATACGATTTTAAAAATCTACGAAGGCCAAAACGGAGGTGCAAGCGAGAAGTGGCGTTCGGCGGCACGAGCATCGCACAAAGCGCCACGGCCGTCGGACCCATCGGACGTTCCGGCCGCTTCGCGAAAGAGGGGTCTCTAACGCGCCCTTTGGCCACAACCAAAGCAATGCATACAAGGGCTTATGGACAACACGCACAGGGCCTATTTACAGGGGCATTGGCATTTCAGTCTTCGGGCGGTTTTTTCCCGCGGCCCTGAAAGCGTCGCCGCAGTTATTTATCAATTTGATATATGGCCAAACATCAGCGGCCCTGAAAGGGCCATTTATTTTAGCCCAAGGCAGCGCTTGGGGAAAAGTCGCAATCGAGGTTGGCAAGCCCTGAAAGGGCGCTCTATCGTTGGCCGCCGCTGTCGTTCGCGCGCCCTTTCAGGGCTTTAAAACCCAAAGGCGGAACCATTTCCTAGGGTGTTGCCTTGGGCTAGATTAGTTCGCCCCTTCAGGGCTAAAAGATCCGAATTGCTCATGTTGGCTTTGGCCACAACTAAAAAATCAGAAGCAAGAGGTTAGAAGTTAGACGAGATCGTCCCAGATTGGCTGGATGTTTGGACCTCAGGGTTGAAGTATGGTATGTATTTCGCCAGACCTTTGGAGTGCGGCAGCCATGCTGCCGCTTTGCTCTCCAACGGCCCTAAACCAGCCAAACGGGGTCTTTTTCGGGAAAACAAACCTTTCTTTTCACACCGGGCGATTAGAAAAAGCGGCAGCATGGCTGCCGCACTCCAAAGATAGCGTGCCTTTGGCCACGACAGAAGATGTCAGAGGGAAAAGGTTGGATATCAGAAAAGATCTTCTCAACTTGGCTAGACCTTTTGACGAAAGAATCTAAGGAACGATTCCATGCTTGTGGATTATCACAACCACACGCCCTTTTGCTGCCATGCCGAGGGCGATCCCGCTCAATACGTCGAGCGCGCCATTGCCCTCGGAATCGCCGAGATCGGATTTGCGGAACATTCGCCTTGGATGATTCAAAAACCGGACGAGAAACTGGCCCCTACCGACGCGGAGTTCCAACAGTTTGTCGCCCAGATTCAAGCTCTCCAGCACCACTACAATGCCGACTCCGCTTCGCCCATCCGTGTTCGTCTTGCCATCGAAATGGATTTTGTCCCCGAGCGGCTCGACGCGGCACGCCGGTATCTGGACATGTATCCGTGGGACTATGTCATCGGCTCGGTTCACCATCTCGACAAATGGGGATTCGACAATCCCGCCTATCGGGCGGAATACAGCCACCGCGACATCGCGCGCGTCTATGACGAATACTTCGACCTGATCGGCGAACTCGCCGCCACGGGTTTGTATGACACCGTTGCGCACGTGGACTTGATCAAAAAATTCGGCTATCGGCCCGAAGGCGACTTGCGTCCCCTGTATCGCCGCATCGCCGCGCTTCTCAAGCGCGCCAACATGGTCGTCGAACTTAACACTTCCGGCCGCGACAAGGAAGCCCGCGAGTTCTATCCGGCGCGCCCCTTCCTCGAAACCTTGGCCGAATCCGGCGTCCCTTTAACGCTCGGCTCCGATGCCCATGCTCCTGAACAGGTGGGGCGCTATTTTGACGATGCGCGCCAGCTCTTGCTGGACATCGGCGTTCGCCACATCGTCGGCTTCGAGCGCCGCCAGCGCCGCTGGATACCGCTTTGAGCAAGATGTCGCCGTTCGTTGTATGCAAAGTACGGAGGGAACAGATTCCACGCCGTCCGAATTATAATACGGCCGGACGGGAATGAATGCGGTCGGGGTGGAACCCGACCCTCCACGGCTTCCGAACATCAAA
>JAOAGV010000034.1 GCA_026415575.1 Candidatus Sumerlaeia bacterium | reverse complement strand
CTGCGATTCCGTTGTGGCGTTGTGCAGGGTGTAGTCCACGCGCAACCGCCGCTGCTGGACACTGGGCTGCGGAAAGGCGTCGCGGATGCTCACCGGGCCGTAGGCGCGCAGCCAGAGATCGTCGGCGATGCCGGTCCAGCGGCCGTCCAGTTGCTGGCTGCCGACGGGCCAGCGTTCCCAGCCGTCGGCGCCGACGGTGCGCGGGCCTCGCATGCCTTCGATTTCGACGCGCAGTTGAAACGCCTTTCCCGGCTCGACGAGCGGCGTGACATCCACAGCAAAGGGAATCCATGCGCCGACGTGCGAGGCGACGTGGCGGTCGTTGATGAATAGATCGCAGGCGAAGTTGACGGCGGCGAATTCGAGCCGGAGTTGCTTGCTGCGAAAATGTTCCGGCACCACGACCGTGCGGGCGCACGTCAATTTGTCCACGGGCGTGCGGCTGCCGCCATAGACGGGAACGGTGCCGCCGACAGGCCATTCACCCGCAAGGGAAATCTGTTCGCGCAACGGCGGCGGAGCAGCGTGCAGCCCGAAGGCAACGGACAGAAACAACACGGAGGCGAAGAGTTTTTTCATCATCGAAACGGCGGTGCAAATCATCGTTTCACAAGTCCACCGCCACGACTTCATGAGATTCAATTTTTGGCACAGTGACAGCAAGCATCCCGTTTTCCTGACGTACCGGCACGGTCTGACCGGCCACGAGCAGTTTCACCTGCGCGGCCTTGGTGCCTTCCGGCAGGCGCAGGCGCAGCTGTTGCGGCGGCAGCGGGATGAACTCGCGCAAATAGCCGCGCATGGTCATGGCCGTGCCGAGGTTGACCAGATGCACGGTAAGGGAGTTTTTCTGCCGCCAGAACGTCACGTCCACCAAACCGGGGCCGGTGACGGTCAGAGCGGGCGGTTCGTTCAGCGCCCAGTGAAAAGCGTTACGCAACAGCCATGCGTGATCCTCGATCAGCAATTCCCAAAAGCTGCGGTCGAGGTCGCCGGGAAAATACACCACGCGCCCGCGACCGAAATCGCGCAGGAACACCAGCGGCGTATCCGTGCGCTCGGCGCGCGGATAGAGTTCCTCCATCGGGAGGCTGGGGAACGGGGGAATGAGCGTGAGGGGCATCCATTTTAGCGGCGCCGTGGGCGCGGCGACAACACGATGGACGGTGTTGACGATGCGCTCTGTGCCGTCGAAGCCCTCAAGCAACGGATGAAGCGGTGCCCCCGCCGGGCCGCGCTCGAGGCGCATATACGAGTTGTTCATCGGACCGGCCGAGCGTGCGGTCATTTTCGCACCGAACAAATCGGCCAGCCCGAAGTCCTTGCGCGGGCGGCCCTCCTCGTCAAAAAGCGAGGTCTGATACGTAGCCAGCAGGCTGCCGCCACTGCGGACAAAGTCGCGCAATTGCGCGCATTGCCGGTCCGACAGACAGGTGATGTTCGGCAGCACCAGCAATTTGAACGGGCGGAGGCGCTCTGGTTCGAGCAACGCGTCGTGCACAAACTCGAAGGGGATTCGCGCTTCCAGCAGCGCTTGATACATCCCCAGCTGCGAGTCGGTATAGCGCTGCCCGTCCAGCACATGGGAGGCCTGCGAGAAGACCATGGCGACGCGGGCCATCGGCGCTTCGTTGCGGAGATACGTTTCGTTGGCGTGATGCCAGCCAAAGAGTTTCTCCACCGTGGGCACCCAGCGCGTGTCCGCGAGCGTCGCGCCCGTCTTGCCGATCGAAGGACGGATACCGTTGGCCACGGCATCTACAAACCATGCAGTGATCTCGGCGGGGCCGTGCGTGGAATCAATCCAGCGGTATTGCGACTGCGGACCGAAGGCAAAGCCGGCGCCGAGCGGCTTGCGGCCGAGCACGGCGCGGAATTCCTTGGCGGCGATGCCGATGACCCACACGGGCTCGCTGGTGCGGCGGCCTTGGCGGTCGGCCGTGAGATAAATGGCGCGGTCGGCGAAGCGCACCATGTCCAAGACGCGCCGCATGTCGGGGCCCATGTTCGGAATGAAGCGCGCATGCGGGTTGAGCCGGCGCACAACGCCGTCCCATAAATCCCACAAGGCGAAGAGCCGCTCCTGTCTCCATTTGGCGTAGTCGCGCCAGACCGGATCGTGCGGGTTGATGTCCCAATCCATCTGCGGGCGCGGCCCGGCTTCCTTGGGCATGCGCGGCAGCGCCGCATGGCCCGTGGCTTCGCGGAACAGCCGCGCGCAATGCTCGCAATAGCACATGCCGGAACCGGGCCAGCGGTTGGCAAACAGGCCGTCCACACGATATGTGCCGACAATTTCCTCGATGATCTTCGGCATGTATTCGAAGTTCATCGGCCCCAACGCGCAGGTCAGCCAATAGTCGGGCGAGTGGAAGTGGCGGCGCTTGTTGCCGTTGGCATCCACGGCGATATAATCAGGATGCGCGTCGGCGAAATCCTGATGCACGGCATGCGGGTCAACGCGGGCGACCACGACCATGCCGAGTGCGCGGCAGCCGTCCACGGCCTCGCCGAACAAATCCCGGTCGCCCAGCCAGCGGCTCTTGTGGTGCAGCGGCACCTTGGTCGGATAATAGGCGACCGCACCGCCGGCGCTGAGCACGACGGCGTCAAAATGCGCCCGCCGGTACAGATCAAACCACCATTGAAGGTTCACCTTCGGCGGATCATTTTCGACAAATGTGAGATTGGCCCACCGCATCGGCCGCTCGGCCCAACCCTCGACGGTGAACGGACGCGCTTTGGTGTCGCGGGCATCTTGCGCGCGCAGTGGCGGCGCGGCGGCAGAGACGCCGGCCACCGACGTGACTTGGAGAAAATGACGACGGTTCATGGCGGATAGATTCGGCATTTTTTGCCCCTGCGTTTCCACATAGTGTGATAAATAGATTTTAAAGGCGGCGTTGCGCGACCACCTGCAACGTGCACATTACCCTTTCACAGATTTGCAGGGCAATCAAGCAGAGACGGTGTTCTAAACTCCTCTTTTGCATTTTTCACCACAGGTTCGGTCGCACATACGAAACTCCGTATCGCGAAGGGGGGGAGCGAGAGTTTCATGGCATCCCGCAGGTTACAGGATCTTTTGTAAAAGCTAAAGTGGCTGTATTGGTTCAGCCGACCTATTAGTACGGAATGTCGAAGGTTTTTTCCGGGTTTGCGGAGTCACACAGCCGCACAAAATAGTCGGCGCGACCGCGTCCGCCATGGGCCTATGCCAGCCACGCGCAGGGGTCGGTTACGCTGAGTGTGCCGATTTCCTGCGGCGTGAGAAACCCGTCCCTGTCCAAATCCATCTCATCGAAGTTCGTCAATGAGCGCCATTCTTCCCACGACAGTTTCCCGCCGCCGGTGGCGTCGAGTTTCCTGAACCGCTCGGTGAGTCCGCCGCCGCGCGCGGGCTGCGGTTGTGACGAAGCCATGAACGCAGGAGCCACACAAACCAAAATCCCGCAGGCAAGCCCGATGAGACTGCGCCCGAGCGTCATGGGAGTCGCCCCTCCTAAAGGGCTGCGGCATTGCTGCTTCCCGTTGGCAATGCCTATTTGGCTTTCGGTTGGCGCGCGCCCGCGAAGGCGCTCTTGGCTTCGTCGAGCGTAACAACACCGTCCCCGTTGGCGTCCATCTGCTTGAACAGTGCGGGTCGGGGCAATTCGTCGGCCGTCAGCCTGCCGTCGCCGTTGCGGTCCAGTTCTTTAAACCGGTTCTGGAGGGAGCCGCCGGCCTTGCCTTTCACGCCGGCCTTTTTCGGCGTTCCTTGCGTGCCGGCATCCTGACGAATCCACTGCGGCGCCATCAGTTGCGCATTCCATGCTTGCCAGACCGATTCCAGTTCCTTCACCTTGTCGGGCATCTTGCCGGCAAGATCGTTGGCTTCGCCGATGTCGTCGGCAAGGTTGTAGAGCGAGGGTTTGGCGCCGGCCGTCTGGACAATCAGTTTCCAGTCGCCCTGCCGAAGGGCGCGCTGCTGATTAAACCGCCAGTAGAGCGTTTCGTGCGGGCCTTCCTGTTTTTCTCCGGTCAGATAGGGCAGCAGGTTGACGCCGTCGAGTTTCCATTCGGGGGAGATTGTCTCGCCCGCGGCGGCAACCGCCGTGGGAAAGATATCGAGTTGAATGACCGGATGGGCATAAACCTTGCCGGCGGGCAGACGGCTTTTCCACTGCACCAAAAAAGGAACGCGGATGCCGCCTTCGAGCACTTGGGCCTTGTAGCCGCGCAGCGGCAGATTGCTCGACGTGGTTTGAAGGGTCGGGCCGCCGTTGTCGCTGACGAAAAAGATCAGCGTGTTGTCTTCAAGGTTCAACCGGCGGAGCGTCTCCAACACGCGCCCGACGGCGTCGTCCATTGCGGCGGTCATTGCGGCATAGGTGCGGCGCTTTGGGTCGCTGATGTTCGGGAAGCGCGCGAGGTATTTTTCGATCGCCTCCAGCGGCGAGTGAACCGCATTGAACGGCAGATAGAGAAAGAACGGTTTGTCCTTGTTCTTCTCGATGAAGGCGACGGCCTCGCGTCCGAATGCGTCGGTCAGGTATTCCTCTTCGTTCACCGTCTCGTTGCCGCGGAAGATGGTGTTGCGTGCGCGGCTGGGGATGTAGTTGTTGGCCCCGCCCAGAAAGCCGAAAAACTCGTCAAAACCGCGCTGCGGCGGCGTCAACTCCGGTTTAAATCCCACATGCCATTTTCCGACCATGCCGGTGGCATAACCGAAAGCTTTGAGGCGCTCGGCCAACGTGGTTTCGCTGCGCGGCAGGCCAAAGTTCTCGGCGGCGTATTGCTCGGGCCCGGGGTTGGTCTCGAAGCCGTAGCGCTGCTGGTAGCGACCGGTCAGCAGCCCGGCCCGCGTCGGCGCACAAATCGGGCACGAAACATAGCCGTCGGTGAACCGCACGCCGTTTTTCGCGATCGAGTCAATGTGCGGCGTCGGAATATCCGGACAGCCCTGCACGCCCAGTTCGCGGTAGCCAAGATCGTCGGCCACGATGACAAGAATATTCGGCTTCCGATTGGGGCGCTCTGCAACGGGCGCCGCCCAAGGTGCCGCGCCTGTTGCCGCCAGTGTTGCCGCCGCGGCGCTGGTATGCAGAAACTGCCGCCGTGTCAGAACTGCACGGGGCGGTTTCGGCAAACGCATCGAAGGTGCCAATCCGTCGTTCATGAGTGTTCTCCCCTTCAGGACTGTTCAAAGCATAATGACATCTGCACCACTCACCGTTTTTGCGGGGCACGCTCTTTGGCGCCGAAGCAATCTCGCCTCCCGCTGTGCAAGAAATATTGGATTGCTTCGCCGCGGGCTTAAGACTCTTCGGTCTAAACATCCAGCCAAGATGCGAACATCTTTCCCAACTTCAACCCTCTTGCCTCTGACCTCTTTGGTTGTGCCCAAAGGCCACGTTGGCCAATCTTTTGGAGTGCGGCAGCCATGCTGCCGCTTTTTAATCATCCGTTTTCCCGGAAAAAGCCCCGTTTGGCTGGTTTGGGGCCATCGGAAAGCAAAGCGGCAGCATGGCTGCCGCACTCCAAAGGCCAAGATAAACACATACCTATCCCACCTCGACTCTTCGGTCTAAACATCCAGCCAAGATGCGAAGATCTTTTCCAACTTCAACCCTCTTGCCTCTGACCTCTTTGGTTGTGCCCAAAGATCACGTTGGCCCACTCACAACAACGAGTAAATTGCAGCCATTATGGTACGCAGTTAGGTATCTGTGGCCTGTATGCCAGTTCTCAGGCCCAAGTGTTCGATGTTCGACGTATTTTCTCAACAAGATTTTACCGCAGATGTTGGAAAATCAAAAGTGCGCCCGGCGTGATTCGAACACGCGACCCCCGGATTAGGAATCCAGTGCTCTATCCATCTGAGCTACGGGCGCGCAAGGCGAGCTTTGTAACGCTTTCCGCGTCGGTTGGTCCTGCCTTCCCGCAACACACCACATGCTGGTTACCTGTATCGCCTCGGAAAAGTCAATCGGAATTGAAAACGACCGATGCTGATACTGCCTTGTTGCGGGTGCCTGCGGCTTACATCCTGCCGCGAACAGGCCACGCCCTTCGCTCATCGCTCCCGAGATGCCGCGCCGTTGTCGTTGCGCCAGATATGAAGGTCTTGGAAGCCGAAATAAGCGATGCTGACAATATCCAGATCGCCATCGCCATCGAGGTCCACGGTCAGCGCGCCCTTGTGGCTCTCTTTGCCCTTGTCAATCAAGTGTTCTTTCCATGAGGCGCCGCCATTGACATTTTCATAGACAGCCAGACGCAACGCATCTTTGGTTTCGCCGATGATAATGTCGGGCCGGCCGTCTCGGTTCATGTCGGCAACCGACAGACTGTCCAGACCGTTGTAGCCGTGGGCGACTTCGTGCCGTTTCCACTCCCCCTTGAAAGGATCGGCCGGTGCTTCAAACCAAAACAGCCAGCAGTCTTTGGCTTCCGAATCGGTGGCTACGACATCGAGCCGGCCGTCGCCGTTGATGTCGGCTGCCTCCATCATCTTGGACATGTTATTGGTGTTGCCGACGGGATATTTGACCCAAGGGGTCGAAGCATCGCCGGGATTGCGCCACCATTCGATAAGAGGCGAGCCTACACCGGCGCCGAGCACGAGATCGAGCCGGCCGTCGCGGTCCATATCACCGACGCCGATGCCCTTCTGTTCGTCCTTGATACAGGTGGTGATTTTGGTGATCGGCCAGTTGCCGGCGGCGGGATTGTCGGGGATTTGAAGCAAGAAGGTTCCCCCGCCGCCCGAAAGCAGAATGTCGGGCCGCTTGTTGCCGGGGACAATCCGCGCCTGCACGATGGAGCGGCCGTTGAGGTGCGAAACGGGTGGCATTTGCGCCACGACTTTGGCCGACCACGTGTTGCCTTGCGGGTCGTCGGCGTGGAGCCAGACCACGTTGGGCAGCGCTTCGGCGAGAATGTCGCGTACAGGCCCGCTGCCGCTGACGCTGAACAGAAGGCCGGCGTCGAGGGGGCGTCCGGTTTCGGGGTCCTTGGGCAGGGCGACGCGCGGCCAAGGCGTTGCGGTCATATCGCCGCCGGGATTGCGGTAGAAGTATTGGCCGGAGGCGATGTCCATATAGCCGTCGCCGTTGAGATCGCCGACACTGATGCCGAAATCGCCGCGTTTCTTTTCCGACGGCGCGCGGTTGGAATCGGCACGGATATAGGTCCACTTGTCCAGACCGATCGGACCCTTCTTGGGTTTGGATTTGGCCGCGGCGGCCTGAGCCAAACCTGTGGATAATACAACCAGAGCCACTGCGATGAGAGTGTTGCGGCAAAGCGCTGTCATGGATCCTTCCTCCAGTGTGCAAGATGTAGATGGGACGTTCAATGCGTCCTGTGATTTTCTTTACAGCTTGTTCCCAGATTCAGCCAGACATCCACGCGCGGACTTCCGTGAACAAACGGTTTGCTTGCGATGTCGGGACGGCCGTCGCCGTTGAGGTCGGCCACCTGAAGCGAGTGGGCGTGGTTGGCGTCGGCGCCCAACAGGTCATGTGCGACCCACGAGACAGTCTGCTGCGGATCGCCTGTGCACTCATACCACTTGAGCCGTCCGGCGACGGCGCCGTCAATGTCGCACGCCGCACCGCCGGCGGCTACGGGGGTTTTGCCGGTTTCCACCGGCGATTGGGTCCAGCCGTTGACATCGCGCCGAAGCCAGATGACTGACGGCGCCTGCGACCGCTCGGCAATCACGATGTCGTTCAAGCCGTTTCTGTCTATGTCGAGCACCAGACAGGCGGTTTGCTCCCTGCCGCCGTTGGGGACGGGGATTTCGCCGGCGGCGCTGGACAGATGCCTCCATTGCGGAAAGTCTGCGGCGTGGAGGGGGCCACCCATGAAAATCCAAAGTGCGACGACGATGCAAATGCGCCCGGCTTTTCTCCAGCAAACAAGAAGGGGCGGGTTGGCAACCGAAACCTGCATCGGGTTGCATTCCGTGGCCAACCCGCCCCCGAAATTCCGCCGCTGTGAATCAGTCTTCACCCCCGCTGTTCGGGGACAACTGTTCAACAGCCTTTGCATAAGCATTGCGGCTCCTTTTTCCGGTTCAGTGCAATTCCCACCACCGGCGAACCCCCAGCGGGCCGCCTACCCGCACTGTCACGGGCCACGAGACGGTCATTGCGCCGTGATTATCCGTTGCGCGGGCGAGCAGTTCATAGATGCCCGCGGGAACGTTCTGCCATTGATAGGAATATGGCGCGGAATTATCCTCGCCGATCTTCTTGCCATCGGCAAAGAACTCGACCCGCGTGACCGTTCCGCTGTCCGCCGCATCGGCATTGATGGTAATATTTGCCGGCAGCGTTTCGAACACAGCATTGTTGGCCGGACTGGTAATGGTCACACGCGGCGGGGTGTTCGAGTATGGCCCTGCGGCAAAGTTGCGACGCGCCTCGTCGGCACTCAGGTAGCGGCTGTATAGCGCGGCGCCATACAGTTCGCCCCGCCACTCGCGCGTGCCGGCGGTCAATTCGTATTCGTTGACCATGCCAATCCGGAAGTTGTCCGCCCACCGATAAGTATCGGTGGCGAAGCTGCCGGTGCGCGTGCCGGTGGTCACCGAAACGCCGTTGACATAAAAGTAATACTGGCCGTCGGTGCGGCGGGTGAACAGGAGATGCTGCAGAATCTGCGTGCTGGCCGTGTTCGTTGGCGTGGTAATATTGGGCATGCCATTGTAGCCGTTGCTGACACTGCCTGTGCCCGGCCGCAGCCGCACGAGGTAGTCGCGGGCGGTGCCCGATGAGCCTTGGGCGAGCAGGATGTTGCGGGATGTCGCGCCGTCTTGCGCCGACGAGGAGCCGTCGCCGGAAATCCCGATGATGCGCGCCGGGCCGGTTTGCGTCAAGTTGGCCGGCCGCACCCACGCCTCGATGGTGACTTCATTGGATGCCTTGCATGCTGCAATTACCTTGCTGGCCGGAACCAGCGACCGCAGGTGCGTTTCCGTGGTCACCCGCAGTCCGCCCAATGGAAGCCACGTGACGTTTTGCAGGTCGCGAATGGTCAGGTGCAGCGGAGTTCCCACCTTCGAGACATCGGTGACGGTTGTTCCCGCACCTTCTTGGAAGGTATAAAGCACCTGCAACCCATCCGTGAGATGCTGCATCACACGAACGTTGACTGCGTTGGAGTTCGCCGACAGACCGCCATCGTCGGTGGCACGAGCGGTCAAGACATAGCGGGCAGCCGAAACATTTTGCCAAACAATCGAATACGGCGCCGCGCTGTCTTCTCCGATCTTGTTGCCGTTGGCAAAGAATTCCACACGGGCGATGGTTCCGCTGTCGGCGGCATCAGCGGTAATGGCAATGGTTGCGGGCGACGTGTAGAGCGTGTTGTCGGCCGGACTGGTAATGGTCACACGCGGCGGGGTATTGGCGGGTGCGTGCGGTCCGGCGGCAAAGTTCTGTCTTACCTCGGCGGCGGTCAGGAAACGGCTGTAGATGGCGCCGAGGTGCAGTTCGCCGAGCCACTCGCGCGCGCCGCCCGGCGGCGGGTCGAACTCATATTCATTGGCCATGCTAATCCGGTAGTTGTCGTCCCATGCATTCGCGTCCGTGGCAAAATTGCCGGTGCGCGTGCCGGTGGTCACCGAAACGCCGTTGACATAAAAGTAATACTGGCCGTCGGACCGACGGGTAAAGAGGACATGTGTCAGGTTCAGCGTTGCGGCATTGGTCGGTGTCACGATGTTTGGCATTCCGTTGACAATGGCACTGGCGCTTCCCGTTCCCGGACGCAACCGCACCAAATAGTCACGATTGGTGGAAGACGAACCTTGGGCCAACAAGATGTTGCGAAAGTAACCGCCGTCCGACGTGTTGTTCGGTCCGTCGGCGCGCGAAATGCCGAGGATTCGTGCCGGTCCCGCCTGCGTCAGGTTGCCGGGCTTCACCCACGCTTCGATTGTAACCTCGTTCGAGGCCTTGCAGGCGGAATTCACTTTGGTTGCCGGCACGGTGGTGAATAAAAACGTCTCGGAATTAATCAAGAGCCCCCCGCCGGGAATCCATGTCACATTTCCGGGGTCGCGAATGGTGAGGTTCAACGCTGTGCCCACGCCGGAAACGTCTCTCACGGTAGCTCCCGAACCTTCCTCAAATGTGTAAAGAACCTGCAACCCACTGGTCACGCGCTGGGACCATGCCGGGGTCCCCAACGTGCAAACCCATGCTGCAAGGAGCACCAGGAACATCCCTGTGGGGGATGAAACCGTTTTCTGGCTTGGTGTGCCTGGCACCAATTTCGGAGTCTTCATTCCTTTGAATCTCATGGGTCTTTCTCCTTGCGCATTTGCGCGTTTGGATTGGATGGCGCTTCCGGTTCGCCCTTGTTACAAACCGGACTCAAGCGCCATCAGGGTTTTTTCCCGGCTGACAGACCCCAAAGCCCATCGGTTCTCCTTCCACCCCCTTTCCGGCACTCCGCAGAGCAGGAAACTGACACTTTCACTCCGGTTGAACTGCCACGGAAACGCCGCCGCCGGTTTTGGCGCAACCGGAACCCCATGCGGCATCCTGTCTGCCCGTGTACCTTTGACGGCTGTCCATGCCGCCGCCTTTTGTGTCCGATGAACCACCTTCCATCAGCCCAATAGATTATAGAGTCGAACTCATTTGCTGCGGCCTTCCGGCAGCGCGGCCTTCCAGCCGGCTTTCAACAACTCGGCCATTTCCTGCTTTACTTTGGCATAGGCAGGATCGTCGGCCAGATTGACGGTTTCCCAAGGGTCTTTTTCCAGGTCGAACAACGCCTCCGGTACAGGCCCATTGCCGAACGTCATGTAGCTGTGTTTCTTGGTACGCACGACCTGATTGGTCTCGTTTTCGACCAGAAAGACGGCCTTTTTCCACGGCTGGTTGGGATTGACCAGCAACGGCGCGAAACTGACACCCTCGACATTGGCCGGCACCTCGATTCCCACCAAGTCGCCGAGCGTCGGGATAAAATCCACGAACTCGACCAACTCGCGGCAGACCTTGCCGTTCGCGGGCGCGCCCGGCACACGCACCCACAGCGGAGCGCGCCGAGTCGCCTCGAGCATCGAATACTTCGACCAGAAGCCGTGGTCGCCGAGGTGGAACCCATGGTCGCCCATAATGAAGACGATGGTGTTGTCTGCAAGGCCCTGCTTTTGCAGCTCATCGAGAATCATGCCGATGTTGGCGTCAATGGCGCTGACGCAGGCATAGTAGGCGGCGATGGCTTCTTTGACCTCTTTGGGCGAGGGCTGGCGGTTGGTGAAAATATCGGGGTTGCCGACGGTCAGACGGCGCGGATACAACGAGGTCTTCAAGTCGGGCGGCGCGGGCGGGTCGGGAATCTTCGCCGGATCATACATGTCGAGAAACTTCTTTGGTGCAATCAGCGGTGTGTGCGGCTTGGATTGATGCACCGAGAGGAAGAACGGCTCTTTGGACTTTGCAAACTCCCGCAGGAGGGCGCAAGCAATTTGCGCGTTGCGATAATCGCCCTCCTCTTCGGGTTCCAACCCCGAATCGCCATAGCGGTCGGAGTTTCGCCGCCGCCATTCCGCATAGGCTTTGCTCTTTCTATCTTTGGGAGCGGGGTCGCGTTTTATCCCTGTCCGCGTCACGGGTGGAAAGGTCATAATCGGTTCGGGGCCTTTCCATCCCGGCGGCTTGCCGTAGCTCTCGATACGGTCGAAAGCCATCAATTGTTTTTCGGCGTACTCGACTTGATGGAAGAACTTGCCGATGACCGCTGTGGTGAAACCCTTCTTTTTCAACAACTCCGGCAGGGTAAGCGTGCCGGCGGGCAGGCGTTCGCTCATGACCTGTCCGTTGGTCCAGACACGGCTGGTGAGGGGGCGCAAGCCGGTCAGAAACGACGTGCGCGATGGATTGCAGGCGATGCCTTGCACATAGGCCGAGTCGAAGCGGACCGCAGCCTCGCAAAACCGGTCGAGGTTTGGCGTCTTGCAGATGGGATTGCCATAACAGCCGGGCGAGAAGGCGCTCCAGTCCTCGGCGATGATGAACAAGATGTTCATCTTGGATGTGTCGGGCAATTTGGCGGCTGCCGGCCACGCTCCGGAAGACCACACAAGTGTCAGGCAGAGCGTAATTACCGGAACCCAGATGCTTTGCACGTGTTGGATACATCTGTTCTTCATGGTGACCCTTCTTGTTTTGTAAATGGTTGAGAAACGGGACCTATTTCATTTGTCCCTCGTTTAGAGCCCGCTGATTCTCCCACAACACTACCGGCCCCGTCCACTAGGTGCGCGGGCCGACGATATCAAGGTCGCCGTCGCTGCCGACATCACCCAGCACGCCGGCGTAAACGCCTTCTTCCGAGACCGTTTGCTCTTCCCAGACCGAGCCGTCGCCTTTCCGATTGTAATAGATAACTATCGGATAGGGCGGTTCGTTCACGTACTTCGGATTGTTCTTGTCGCGTTCGAACTTGGCCGCCAGAACATCCGGCGTTCCGTCACCGTCCACATCGCCGACGTCCACCGTTTCGCACCAGTCGAAAGTTTTGGCAATGATCTGCTCAATCCATGGGCCGGTTCTTGCCTGCACGGGCGAGGCCGGCGCATACCACGACAGTGGATAGCCGACCTGTTCCGAGTGAGCGAGAATCACCTCCACCAGTCCGTCCTTGTTGAGGTCGGCCACGGCGACATAGCAGCAATTGTCCTGCCACGAGCCGGTGTTTTGCTTATACCATTTTTCGTCTATGGCACGCTGGACAAAGTTGCCCTGTTCGGGCGATGTCGGCGTTTCCAGCCAGAAGCCGTTGAGGACAATGTCCAGATCGCCGTCGGCGTCGAGATCGCCGAGCGCCATGCCTTCCTTGGTCGGGTGAACCAGTCTGCGCTGCTGCCATGTCCCGTCCTTGTTGAAGAAAATCTTGCTGTGGGCCGTGCTGCGGGCGACCACGTCGGGCGCGCCGTCGCGGTTGAGATCGCCGACGGCGAGGTCCTTCAGATAGCCGCCCAGATCGCCCACCGGATGCTCTTTCCATGCGGCGCCCTTTTTCGGATCGCCCTTGGGCAGCGGATTTTCATACCAAGCCACAAACGTCGGGTTGGCTTCGACACTCTTCTTGGCCGGAAGATCGGAGGCTTTGCCCGACACCACGTCCATGTCGCCGTCGCCGTCCAAATCGGCCACGGCAAACCGGTCGCCCATAAACTTTCCGGCCGCAATGGGATGCTCAGCAAAAGTTGGGTATTCGGCCCACGCAAGGCGGGTGGTGCCGGTGTGGAACTGAAGGACAATGTCGTTGCGGCCGTCGCGGTTGATGTCGGCGATCTGCACGTGCGCGCAGCCGGTGCTGATCTCGACGCGTTTAAATGGAACGTGCGGAGCCGCCGCCTGTGCCTGCACGGCCGCAGATAGCAACGCGACAAACGCGAAAACGGGTACCGGTACGCGTGCCATTGGAGTTTCCCTCCCGCGGCTATTTCTGCGTGTTTGTTCCCTCGTTCAGCCAGACATCCACACGCTGATCTTTCTGGAAATCTTTCTGGAGAATATCGAGGTCGCCGTCGCCGTCGAGGTCGCCGATCTTGCTTTCGTGCGAGCCGATGCCGGTCGAAAGCAGTTGGGTGACAAAATTCCCCTTGCCGTCCCCATAGAGCACCCAATGACGGCACTTGTCGCCGGCGCCGGGCGTGTGCATTTCTCCCGCGTAAATGTCGAGATTCCCGTCGCCGTTGATGTCGCCCACCTGAAGCGAGTGGCCGTGGTCCACCTGCTCAATCAGCGTCTTCTTTTCCCACTGCTTGCCGGTCCATTGATAGAGATTGAGCGGGCCGACGCCGTCGCCGCTGTTGACGACAATTTCCGGCCGGCCGCCTTTGATGAGGTCGCCCGCGGCACTGCGTGTGAACCGGTATTCGGGGTCCACCACGTTCACTTCAAATCGGCCGTTGCCGACATGTTTGAACCAGCAGCCTCCGCCGACGATGTCGAGCACGCCGTCGCCGTCTATGTCGGCTTTGGCCAGACCTTCGGGATTGGGCTTGTCCTTTTCGAGCTGGGCGATTAGTTGCACCGGCCAAGGTTGCTTGGGGTCGGCGGGGATTTCGGCAAGGTAGAGTTGTTTGCCGCGGTTGAACCAGAAGACCAGTTCGGTTTTGCCGTCGCCGTCGAAGTCGCCGAACATCTGGTCGTGGTGCGTACCGCCGACGGCAATCACCTCGTAGCGTTTCCACGGCGTGTCGGGCGAGAAGTTGGGATGGGGATTTTCCCACCACCAGATTTCGCCGCGGGGCGACTGGGCCGCCTGCAGGATGTCCAGATCACCGTCGCCGTCTATGTCATGGAAATCACCGCCGGCTTCCATGCGAACTTTCGGGTCGCCCGGCTCGACCATATAGCGTTCCCAGCCGGTCTTGGTTCGCCGAAACCATGCCATCTTTTCATAGCTGAGCACCACGAAGTCGTTCACGCCGTCCTTGTCTATGTCCATGATCAAGGTGGCCACTTGGCGGCCAAGCCCCGGAACGGGAATGTCGCCCTTGGTGCTGGAGAGATGTTTCCAGTTCACTTGGGGAATCGCGGCGGTCTTCGGCGCGGCTGCGGCCGACAAGGGCAAAACGGCAAGGCAAAGCAGGAGCGACAGACTTGTGCGTTGAACCATTTTCTCAACCCTCCAATCATGGATGTATAGTGAACTGTGGAAAACTTCCGAACGTCTGATTCGGGAAAATGCTGGATTGTTTCAACGGGCTTCGCGGATGCATTCACGCACGAGCACGGCCATTTCGGGGCCAAAGGTTCCCGCCTCACGCATTTCGCGCGCCCCACGCTGGTTCATCAGTTGAACCACCTGCTTGGCCAGCCGCAAATTGTCGCGCGAGATTTCAATGAACTTTCGCGGCACGTCCCGATACGGAAACAGGTCCAGCCCATACCAGCCATCGTAGCCAACTTCGTCGAGCACATACATGACCGAAACCAGCCGGATAAAGTTGACCGTTCCGGCGGGCAGGTCGGCATCGCATTGTTGGTCGTTGTCGTTGAAGTGGGTGTGGAAGAGTTTGCGATAGCGGCAGATGAGCGAAATCTGGTCCTCGACGTTTTCGCGGGCAATCAGACTGTGTCCGATGTCGAGATTAATTCCGAAACTCGGATCGTTCACCTCGTTGACAATGCAGAGGGCTTGGGCCGTTGTGCCCATCATAATCCACGAGCGCGGCTCGAAAGGTTTCGGCTCGATGCAAATCTTGGTCGAATACTTGTTTTGATGTACGTAGTCGAGAATCTGCCGCACACTGTCCACGTAGCGGTCGTAGAGGGCAAGGTAGCCGGTCTGCATGGGAAAGTCGTTGCCGTCGGTGGCGGGCCAAAGCACGCTGATGGGGACATTGAACCGCGCGCCCATGTCGAGGGCGGCCTTGACGCGGGCGATGGCGTTGGCGCGGACTTTGGGGTCGCTGTCGCCGAGCGCGCCAAACTTGTACTGGCGCTCGGTCCACGTGTGGCCGCACAGCTGGACGATCTGCAAATTATAGTCCTTGAGCACTTTTTCGATCTCGCCGGCGTTGGTCTCGTCTATTTCCGTCGGCAGATGCAGCTCGATGCCGTCCACCCCCTCGATTTCACCGACCTCCTTGATACGGTCTATGACCGGCACGAAGTCGCCGAAGCCCTTGACGTTGAACCGGTCGGCCAAATTGGTGTTGCCCCAGATGCCCATGGAAATCTTGAGATTGCTCATGCGTCGGTTCCTCCTTCAGGTTGGAATAAATGATGCCAATTCGGCCGCCGCCGTTCGCGGGCGGTCAGCGGCAAGAAATTGCTGAATCGCTTCATCGGTTATCGGCTCGGTCGCCCCCGGCTGCATGGCGACCATGGCGCCGAGTGCGTTGCCCAATTCACAGCAGCGCGGGAGCGGGTCGCCGCGCAGCCAGCGATGGATGAAGCCGGCGGTGAAGGCATCGCCGCAGCCGCAGGGGTCCACAACCTCGACGCGATAGCCGGGCGTATAGACCGCCTCGCCGTTGGCGCGGGCCACAAACGCTCCGCTTTCGCCCAGGGTCACCAGACAGAGTTGAAGCGTATATCGGCGCATCATTGTTTCGCAGAAATCGGGCAGGCGTGAGGTGCCGAGGCCGAGAAATTCTGAAAGAAACCGGGCTTCGTCGTCGTTGAGGCGAAGGATGTCGGCGCGTTCGAGCGAAGCCGTCACGGTTTCGCGCGTAAAACAATCCTTGCGCAGATTGATGTCCAAAAGTTTTACCGGCGGCCTACCGGCGCAGTCCAAGAGTTTTTCGAGCGTCGCCCGTGCAATCGGGGAACGCTGTGCCAGCGTGCCATAGCAGATGCAATCGCAGGCCGGCGCGAGAGCCAGCAACTCGGGGGTTGGGGCAATCGTGTCGTAAGCAACATCGGGAACGATGAAGTAGTCGGGCTTTTTGTTTTCCAACGTGATATGCACGGTGCCGGTGGGTTTTTGCCCGTCGGTTTGCAAGTAGGCGAGGTCCATGCCGAGTGCCGCCATGCGTTCGCGCGCGCGACGGCCGAGATCATCGGAGCCAACGCGGCTGGCAATCAACCCGCGGTCGCCGAGCGAATGGACGCGATAGGCAAAGTTGAACGGCGCGCCGCCCAACTTCGGCCCCGTGGGCAGCAAATCCCACAGCACTTCGCCGTATGCCAGAATCGTTTTCCTCATGTGAACTGCTCAATCGCAACTGTCGGAGAACGCACCAGTTCCCACTTTACAGGGCGGGCCGGCTGAGAACCCCATCGAAGCAGAACTACATACAGCCCGTGGTTCGCTCCAAAATGTTTTCCGACATCCTCGTTGCCTGCCCACCCGAATGAGCATACGCCGCCGGCACCGGCAGCGCCGGAAAAAATCAAGCAACCGTCGGCCCGCCAGCCGAGCACAATCGCTGCAAATCTTTCAGAGTCACCCGCACGTTGGGCGGGTCGCCCAGTTCGGGAAACACCGCGTCGGCCTCGCGGAAATCTTCCGCCTCCGTATAGCCGTTGGTGGTAATCACACAAAACATGCCGGCGGCTTTGGCGGCCAGAAGACCGTTGCGGCTGTCTTCGATGACCACGCATTCGGCGGATTGAACGCCGAGACGTTCGCGCGCCAGATGGTAAATCTCCGGATCCGGTTTCTTCTTCTTTACCACATCGCCCGCCAGAACGGCGGCAAAGCGTGCTTTCCGTTCCGGCCCCAGCATCGTTGCCAACACCGTGTGCACCGCCCGTTCGTTGGACGTCGAACAAACTGCGAGCGCAATGCCTTCGCAAAGAGCTTCGTCCACCAACCGCTTGACCCCCGGCCGCAGGGGAAGCTGGCCGCTCTCGATAATTTGCATGAACAGGTCCGTCTTGCGCTGGTGGAGTTCCTTGATCAATGCGTCGCGGTCGGTTGCACCGGGCGGCCAGCCGACTTGGTCGAAATAATGCTTCATGCGCTCTTTGCCGCCGGCAATCTTCAGCAATTCACCGTAAAGTTCGACGCTCCATTCGTGCGGCAGGCCCAAAGCCGCAAATGCCCGATTGAATGCCACGCGATGCCCGTCGCGCTCCGTATCCACAATGACGCCGTCGCAATCAAAGATCAGCGCCTTCAGCATTTTTGTCTCCTGCCCGCGCGTTGAAAAGATTGTACAAGGCGAACCGCTTGATCCGATTAGTCCGATTTTTCGGACTTGTCCGATCTGTCCGACTTGTCCATTTTTTCTAGCAATTCCTTGATCCGATTCAAAAACCGTCCCGCATACACGCCATCCACGGCGCGGTGATCGCACGCCAGAGTCAACGTCATCATCGGCCGCACCGCAACAGCTTCGCCAATGACCACCGGCCGCGGCTCGACCGCGCCGACCGCCAAGATCGCGCACTCCGGCGGATTGATGACCGGCAGGAACATCCGCACGCCGTGCATGCCCAGCGAGGTGATCGTGAACGTGCCGGGCGCCGTAGGTTCCAGCAATCCGCGGCGCGCCGCTTCAGCATTTTTGCGCGACCACTCAGCGATCTCGGCCAGCCCTTTCTGGTCCGCGCGGGGAATTACGGGCACCAACAACCCATCCTCGACCGCCACGGCCACGCCGATGTTCACCTCGCGGCGCACAATCATCCGGTCGCTTTCGACATGGACATTCATCCGGTCGAACTCGCGCAACGCTTTCGCCGCGGCATAAATGACCAGATCCGTCACGGTGACACGGCATCCTTGTTGTTGGTTGAGCGCTTGGCGCACCGCATGGGCTGCGGTCATATCCACTTCAGCGAACAGATAAAAATGGGGAATGGTCTGCTTGCTCAGCGTGAGACGCCGTGCCAGTTCCTTGCGAAGCCGGCCAAAAGGGATGACAGTGTCCGATGCAGCGGCCCCGCGTGCTTCGGCTGCGGCCAGCACATCGCGCTCGACGATCCGTCCACCCGGCCCTGTTGGCCGAACGGTTGCCAGATCAATTCCTTTTTCCCGCGCCAGGCGCCGCGCCGCCGGCGAAGCCAGAATCTCTTTATCCTTTCGTGGCTCAGACTTTATTCTGTCGTTTGCTGCGTGCGCTTCAGCGGGTGCTTGCAGTTCAGACTTCAGTCTGTTGTTGGTTCCTTCTTCCGCGGGGGTTTTGGAAATCTCACCCGCCCAAGCGGGAACTGCCTGCGCCTCGCTCTCCTCGCCCGGTTGGCCGATATACGCAATCGGTTCCAGCACGGGCACTTGTGATTCGGCCGGATGCAGAATCTTTAGCAGCACTCCATCCTGCTCGGCTTCCACCTCAAATGCCGCTTTTTCCGATTCGACAATTACAATCACCTCGCCCTTGCGCACCGGCTCGCCTTCCTTCTTGAGCCATTGCGCCACGGTGCCGGTCGGAATGTCCTGACCCACCTGCGGCATGAGGACGGGGATCATAATGGACATGCTCCTGAGAATCCTTCGATAGTCTGACGAGTCAGACCCCTTCGACGCGTCCGATTTAGTTATTCCCTGCCCATCGTTCGCTTCACCGCTGCAACAATGTCGTCTTCCTGCGGCACACAGGCCTGTTCCAGCGTGAGACTGAAGGGAATCGGCGTAACGCGTCCGGCAACGATTTCGACGGGCGCATCCAAATAATCAAATGCCTCGTGCTGAATGGTCGCGGCAATATCGGAAGCTACACCGCCGCGCCGCACCGCCTCTTGCACGACGATCGCGCAACGCGTCTTGCGGACCGACTGAAGGATCCGCTCCATGTCCAGCGGCACAAGCGTGCGCGGGTCCACCACCTCGACCTCGATGCCCGCGGCCGACAGCTTTTCCGCGGCGCTCATGCACTTCGATACCATGGCCGACCAAGCCACAAGCGTGGCGTCGCGGCCGGGCCGCTTCACCTCGCCCCGGCCGAATTCAATGAGGTATTCGCCCTCGGGCACCTCGCCTTTGCTCATATAGAGTGACTTGTGCTCGATGAAAATCACCGGATCGTCCAGCCGGATGGCCGTTTTGAGCAATCCTTTGGCGTCTTTCGGCGTCGAGGGCATGGCGATCTTCAACCCCGGAATGTGATAAAACAACGCTTCGAGACTCTGCGAATGCTGGGCGGCCAGACAGCCGCCCGCGCCGCCCTGTGTCCGGACAACCAGCGGCACGCGCCCGACACCTCCGGTCATCAAGTGGTACTTTGCCGCCTGATTGACGATCTGGTCCATGGCCAGCAGGGCGAAGTCAATGAACAGGATCTCGACCACCGGGCGCATGCCGGTCATGGCCGCGCCAATGGCCGCGCCGGTAAAACTGGCCTCGGCAATCGGTGTGTCCAGCACGCGCTCCGGGCCAAATTCTTCGAGCAGCCCCTCGGTCACCTTGTAGGAGCCACCGCGCTGGGCAATGCCTTCGCCCAGCAGAAAGACCTTCGGATCGCGGCGCATCTCCTCGCGCAACGCCTCGTTCAAGGCTTCGCGATACATCATCACGCGCGAGGCGGTTGGAATTTCCGTCGCAATCGCTACCATCTAGTATCCCTCGATCAGTGCCAGAAATTCGTCGGTGGAAAGCACCGGACTGCTTTTCGCAAAGGCCACCGCCGATTCCAGTTCGTGTTCGACGGCGGCCTCGATGGCACGAATTTCTTCATCCGTCGCCCCGCCGAGATCGGCCAAATAGTCGCGGCCAATGGCCACCGGGTCGCGCGCACGGTAATATTCCATGCGGTCTTTCGGCATATACAGACCCGGATCGTTGACGTGATGGCCGCCATGGCGGTATGTCACGGCTTCGAGGAGAACGGGGCCGCGGCCTTCGCGGCAGCGGGCCACCGCCCCGCATGCATGCTCATAGACCTCCAGAACATCATTGCCGTTGAGCCGGCGGCTTTCGACGCCCAAGCCGATTCCGCGTTTGTATAAGTCCGTCTCGCGGGTGGATTCGTGAATCGGCGTCGAAACGGCATACTGGTTGTTCTCGATGACAATCAACGCCGGAAGGTTCCAGACGGCCGCAAGGTTGAGTGCCTCGAAAAACACGCCGTTGTTCGCGCCGCCATCCGATGTGAAGACAACCGAGACACGGTCTTCACCGCGCAACTTCGCGCCCAAGGCCGCCCCGACGCCCAGAGGAACGTTTGCCCCTACAATGCCATTGGCCCCCAGATTCCCCTTCGACAGATCGGCGATGTGCATCGAGCCGCCCAAGCCGCGGCAGTAGCCGGTGCTCCGGCCCAGCAACTCCGCAACCATCCGATGCAAATCGGCCCCCCGTGCAATACAGTGGCCATGGCCGCGATGCGTGCTCAGCACGTAATCGCGGTCGGCCAACGCCGCACACACACCCGCGGCGATCGCCTCCTGTCCGGTGTACGGGTGAAAATATCCCCGAATCAGCCCTTGCCGGTAGAGCCGAACCCCCTGTGCCTCGAACACGCGGATGGTATAGAGCGTCCGGTAAAGTTGGGCCAAAAAGTCTTTTGAGTAGTTCGCCATTCTGAACTGTTTCCTACAGGTAAGGATCACACCCTCCGGATCGAACGCCACAGAGGTTCTTTTCTCCGACGCTCGACCCGGTGTTGGGAAAAAGGTTTTCGTTTCCGCCCCGCCCGCTCTCAGCGTTTGGGCGACGGTCCGGTCAGGCGCTTGACCAGCAAATCCTCGAACGCGCCCATGTCCTTCCATTCCGTGGCCGCGCGAACCTGTTTCGCGGTTGGGTCAATGCGCGTATAGCCGTCGTCGGTCACACGAATGCCGAGGGTTTCAATCTTAACCAAGTCCTCGCTAAAGCCCAAATAAACCGCCACGGTGTCAAACAACACGCTGCTGCGCACATCGGCGTCGCCGGGCTTGCGGTCTTTCATATTTTGAATCCAGATCCGGTAATTCTCGATGATGGCCGAAGCGATCGGGTCTTTCGAGTCGCGCACGGCGGCATACTTTTCCCCTTGGAGCACCACGAGGCCACACGTATCCAGCGGCGTAATGGTCATCTCCCACGGCGCGGTGAAAACTTTCTGACAGGCTTTGGCGTCGGCACGCACGTTGTACTCCGCGGAGATGTCCTTGCTGCCGCCGTAGCCCCGCCGCACGCTGCCGTGCATGCCGACAAACCGCGCCCGCTCGGCGATTTTTGGCTCGCGTTCGAGCGCCGCCGCAATGTTCGGCACCGGCCCGATGCAAATCAGCGTCACCCGCTCGGGCGACTGCATAATCGTGTCAATGATGGCCTGCACACCGTCGGAATAGACTTTGCCCGGATACTTCTTCAGATCGTAGTCCTTGATCCAGTCCGACTGGCGGCCACCGCCCTTGGCGTTGACATCCAGACCGACCCCGACGGGAATGTCAGTGCGTCCGGCGCGTTCGAGCAACTTCGCAATCAGCGCCGCGCGGTAGGCGGCCTTCCCTTGGTCGCCCACGACCAGCTTTACGTCGAATTCCGGCGACTTCAGGAGCAAGCCCAAGGCCCATGTGTCGTCAATGTCGTCACCGATGTCGGTGTCGAGGATGACGGGAATGGGCTTGACGGTAGTTTTCTTGGCACGCGTTTTTTTGGCCGGCGCCGCCGACACAATACCAGCCATTGGCACGTGCATGGCCAGCACCCAGAGACCAACGCGCAGCAGGATCGGTAACGCAGATGTTCGTTTCATGGCGGTTCTCCTTTGTGGGAAAGTTGTGGGGCAGGGTTGCAGAGGAAGACCCCTTGCCCTGCCTTTTTGGTGAAACTCCCCCACACTTGCCCACGCAGGTTTTATCCGTCAATCGCGTTTCGCCGCACAGCCCGGGTTACTTGTTTGCGTTCGCAAACAGAACGCTATACCGCTCACCGGCCGGACACACCCCGCCGACGCGAATGACATCGCCGAAGCTCACCGTGCCGTTCGTCGGATCGTAGAACAGCTTGATGACCTCGTCCACCGTGCCGTTCCGCTGCCCCCGACCCGTCTCATTGTAGATACGGTAGTTGATGCAGTTGTTATACCACGGATACTGATACGAATCGTCGTACCGGTCGGGTCCCACCGAGCGGATCATGCACGTATCGGCCGGCAGTCCGAGCAAGTCCGGCGAGGTCTTTGTGCCGGTGTTCCGTTCCGTGGCAGAGGAGCCGGCGTGGAATTCGAACTTCGGATAGCAGGCCGACGTTCCCGTAGATCCGGTTCCGCTGGGTGTATCCCAATAGTTTCCGAACATGTCATATGGAACGCTGGTGATGTAGGCAATCGGCGAGGTCAGGTCTTTCAGCCCATATTGATAGATCGGCGAGAAGCTGCTCGACCAATCCCGAAACGTGTACGAATTCCAGTCCACCATATAGGCTTCCTCGGCGATCATGATTTGGCGCATGTCCGATTTGACGCGCGCCACCTTCGAGCGCACTTGCGCTTCGAGGAAGTTGGGGATTGCAATGGCTGCGAGGATGGCGATAATCGCCACGACAATCAGCAGCTCAATCAGCGTGAATCCCCGATGTGTGTGTGTGCGTTGTTGTCTCATGATGCATCTCCCTTCATTGGAAAATGGGATGAAAGTATAATGGCACGCCCGAAGGCGGCTTGTTCTGTCCGCCTTGGAGCTGTGTATCCCTGAGTCAAGCCGCTTCCGCGGCGCGCGGGAGCGGGTCATTCATACTCATACCAGCTTCGCGCGCGCAGGCTCACTCCGGATTCCGGCACGGCCGAGACTTCCTGCGAATTGGGGCTTTCGCCCGCCGGATTGTAGGCCCGGATCACGAAGTAATACCGCGTGCCGTTCGTCAGTCCCGTTACGCGGACCGACAAGGCGGTGGTGCTGGTCGCCAGCGTATAAGGCCCGCCGGCGGTCAAGCTTTGATACACTCTATAGCTGCTGACCTGTCCGGAGGAAGCGTCCCAGCTGAGTAGCACAGACCCGTCGCCGCTCGTTGCCCTTGGATTGGTGGGGGCCGTCGGCGGCTGGTTGACCGAAAAATAGCGCCCGATCAGATACTGCTCGACCTGCTGGCGTTCGGTGTCTGACAACGCCTTGGTGTAGATAATCAACTCGGCCACCCGCCCGTTGTAAAAGGTGTTCTGATAGCCCCGGCCGATGTTGGCCGTGTTGATGCACGCGGCAATGCGTTGCAGCTTGCCGCCTTGGGCCTGAACGCGCACGCGATTAACATACAGCGTATCGGTCGTCCCGTCCTTCCTGGTAATGGTGATGCTGTAGCTGGTGCCAATGGAAGCCGGACGCGTATAGGTTGGCCAGTTATTGGTTTGCGTAGTGCCAAACCGCCACATGACCGACCCTTGGAACGGTATGACATAAACCGTTCCCCAGCTGGCCGTCTCGTTCCAGAACAGGGCGGCATTTCGGCAATACGGACTGGCACTGGTCTGGTTGGACATGTTTGCGGCCACCATGCAGATGGTCATGCTGGACAAGTTATTGACCGGCAAAACAAAACTCAGATAGTCGTTGATGCCGTCGAAGTGAACAGCCGGCAATCCGTTGATTGCATTGGGCACCAATGCAGGCTGAAACAACGTGTTCAGCGTTTGCGACGCGTCGCGGCTGTTGCCCGACTGGTCCGCCCACCGCGTCACGGACGTGCCCGTCACCGTAACCCCTGCGTCGGCCTTCAGCCAGACAGCCAGACCGTCGGTGGGAATCTGGGCTTGCGCCCCCGCTCCCGCCCAGACTGCCAAGACAACCACGCATGCGGCTATCCCGACTTGTCCACCGCTACCTCTCCCAATCTGTTTCCGTTCATTCCCTTTGCCCAACATAGGTATCCTCTCCTTTTTTTTGATTTGGTCGCTTTCTGCAATGAAGGCGACTGTTTGACACCGCGCGGGTCCTGCCAATCAGGCGACATCCTGCCGCGGTCGAAAAACTTCCTTTCTTGCTTCTGCCGTTATGGCCAAGTCCTTGTGGCCCGTGTAGCAGCGGTGTTTGATCGCCAGACCTTTCAGATACTCCAGCGATTCGATGTAACGCTCGTCTATGTCTTGAATCGTGCCCAAACGATGGTCCTTGGTCACCACAGGGGAGCATTGCTCGGCGGACAACAAACCGTCGTAGCCAATATCGCGGACCGCTTGAATGAACACCTCCCAATTGAGCGGGTCGTCGGGACTACCCGGCGTCACTTCTTCCCAGCCGTAGTAGGCGCCGCCGACCGTGTAGTTCTTCTTCAGCGAAATGGTGTGGGAATACACCATAAGCCCGCGCATGCTCTCGACGGTCTTGCGGATGAAATCCGGCTCCTGCGATTCCAGCAGCGGCAGGTCGAGCCCCACCTTTAAACTTGGCACTCCCACCTCGGCGATCAGCTGCAACGTCTCGGCATTGTTCCCCGTAATTTCCGGATGTGTCTGGAGGGCGAGGGTGATGCCCTCGTCCTGCGCATACAGGGCCGCCTCGCGCAGTCCGGCCCGCACCTGATGCCACGCCTCCAGCCAGTCTTCACAGCGCGAAACGCGGCGCGACCGCGACTCAAAAGCCGGAAATCCATACCCCATTCCGGCATACGGGTTTTGAAAATAGCCGTAGAAGGCCGCCAGAACGCGGACAATCTTTGATCCGAGGTCCTTGGCCAGACGAATGCACTCGCGCACATACAGGATCTCTTTTTCCTGCGGGTACAGGAGAACGTGATTGCCTTCCTGAAAATTGGTGCAGGCGACAATCGCGCCCATTTCCAAATCGAGCTCTGCAAACAGGTTGGCGAGCGCTTTGCGCCGGTCGGCGCTCAAGTCCAAAGGGAATCCGAGCGGCCGGTGTGCGTAGAGGCAGGCTGCATCATAGCCAAATTTCGCAGCACGCCGCACGGCCTCCTCCAACGGCAAGCTTTCTCCCGGCGCCGTGAAGTAACCGCCGTACCCGATTACATCGAGGCTGAATCTCATTGCGTTCCCCCTTTCTTTGTGGCTTTGGGTTTCTTCGGCCCACCAAGCTGATTCTCCCACAGGTGAACCGGATGCACGTCGGCGTGATTGGCGCCGACAATGTCCAGATCGCCGTCGCCGTCGAGGTCGGCTGCGACAATGTCGTGCGACCCTTCGCGGTCAATGACCTGCTTCGCCCAGTTCCCGCCTTTGTCGAGGTTGAACATGACCACGACCTCATCGGGGTCTTCGCCCTGATGCATTTCGGCATAGGCGATGTCCAGAAGGCCGTCTTTGTTGAAATCGCCGAGCGCCAGCGCATGAATGACACACTCGATGTCCGGCACGATGACATGTTCTTTCCATGCGGCGGTTCGATCGCCGGCCGGACACTCGAACCACGAGATTTTATAGCGCTGCCCCTTCAGCTCGGACGGCGTCAGGACGAGGTCGGGCCGCCCGTCGCCGTTGATGTCGCCAAAACCGACTTTGGTATCCGGCTCGGTCCATTCCGGAGCAAAGGTGTGCGGCGTCCATTTTCCGGAATCATTCTGATACCAGAGGCCGTTGATCACGATGTCGGGTTTGCCGTCGGCGTTCACATCGGCCAGTTTCAGCCCTTCGCCATGCGGACACTCCATCCGTTCCTTTTTCCAGGTGCCGGGCGCGGTCTGATAAAACACAAAGATTTCGTTGCCGCGCCGCCCGAAAGCCGACTGGTCGCGCGCGACCACGTCCAGAAGGCCGTCGCCGTTCAAGTCCGCCACTTCGATGTCGTGCACGTTTTGCTCCCCGATTGCATGGACGGGCCATTTGTCGCCGGCCTTTCCGGGATTCTCGAACCAAACCACACCACCCATGACAATGTCCAACCGCCCGTCGCGGTTTAAGTCCACCAGTTCGCCCTTGACGCCGCCTTTATAGCCACCCTCGGCGATCACGCTCTTTTTCCAATCGGGGGCGGCATAGACCACAATCGGGCCGACCCGCCCGGCAATGACAATATCCAACCGCCCGTCGCCGGTTACATCGCCCACCATCTTGTAGTAAGGTTGTTTCGGGGGGGCGCTGTCTATCAGGACGCGTTGGAACGCCGGAAGCGGCTGGGCGGATTGCGCCGCCGCAAGCATGCGCCCGCCGGCAATCCCAAAGGTGCCCATGGCAAACAGCACGATCCCATAGGTGAATCGGAACCCCCGCCGGTTCGATTGTCTTGCAGCCCTCATGGTGTGCCTCCGTATTCAACAACCAAGAGTTTGAACATCTTGCGATCTGCGAATGACTTTGCGCTTTCCGTGGACGTGGGCACAATGCCACTGCCCAGCCTATGTGGCCCGCACGGAGAACCGATATTTATCCCCGCGATAGATGGACTTCTCCATCTCCAAAATGATCTCCTTGGCGATAAAAGTTACGCCCTCGACGAGAAATGCCGAAATGGGTTGGGTTAGATGGAACAGCGCCATAACCTTGGGATCGTCCAACGTGATGCTGCTGAGCATCTGATTGACCTCCGTCAGATGCAACCCATAGGCGTTGTTATACAGGTCATAGAGCGAGCCTTCCAGATTGCGCTCGGCGATGTCGGGGCAGAAGGCCAGCGAGATATATCGCTCTTCGAGCATCATCGGGATGTCGTCCGCAAACCGCAGCCGCTTGATCATATACACGGGCCCCTTGATGGCATAGAAACGGTCGTTGATGATGGCCGAATAGCCGCCGGGCAGATGGCGCGCGCTGAGCAGCCGTGTCGAAGGCGTGAAACCGGCCTCGATCATGTTGCGCGTAAAGCCGAGAATACGCGTGGCCGCGCGCTCGACATTGGCCGTGCGCACAAATGTTCCCTTGCCCTTGATGCGCACCGCCCATCCCATGTTTTCGATTTCCTGCAGGATTTTTCGCGCCGTCGTGTTGCTCACATGATACTTTTCTATGATCTCATGCTCGGACGGCACTTTCATTCCCGGCAGGAGCTTGCCGTGTTTGATCTGC
The DNA here is from genome assembly GCA_026415575.1 of Candidatus Sumerlaeia bacterium. Classification (GTDB taxonomy): domain Bacteria; phylum Sumerlaeota; class Sumerlaeia; order JADFCW01; family JADFCW01; genus JADFCW01. The sequence goes on along the minus strand of JAOAGV010000034.1, from coordinate 10,963 downwards.
TCGATGATTTTCTGGCAGATCGTAAAGTATTTGGGCAATCCATGTGTCATGACTGTCCGCCCCCTCCTATGCGGCGACCTCGACCCAGCGCCGTTCGCGCGCCGACCGGGTCATGGCATCGAGCACCAGTTGGCACCGCAAGCCGTCGTAAAAGTCCGGGGCCACGTCTTCCTTCTTTGCAATTGCAAGGAGCAAATCGCCAATTTCGTGAATGAACGTATGCTCCCAGCCGATGATATGGCCGGGCGGCCACCACAAGTTGATATAGGGATGCACGGATTCGGTGACGACAATTGTCCGGAAGCCTTGCGCCGCGCGCTCATCGCCGCGCGCGTAGTATTCCAACTCGTTCAGCCGTTCGAGGTTGAAAATCAGACTGCCTTCGCTGCCAAACATTTCGATTCGCAGATAGTTCTTCCGCCCCGTGGCAAAGCGGGTGGCCATAAACGAGCCGAGGGCGCCGTTGCGGAACCGCGCCAGACTGTAGAGGGCATCGTCGGCGGTAACGGTGCCGCGCCCGCCGCCGGCCGTCGGCCGTTCCTTGACAAAGATTTCTTCGGCCGCGCAGACTGCCTCGATCTCGTCGCCAACCAGATAGCGTGCAAGGTCCACCGTGTGCGCGTTCATGTCGCCGTGGGCGCCCGAGCCGGCCACTTTGGCGTCGTGGCGCCAGACGATCGGGAAGCTGGGATCCACGAGCCAGTCCTGATAATAGACAGCGTTGAAATGGAATACCCGGCCGATCTTTCCCTCGGCGATCATCTTTTTCGCAAGGGCAATAGCGGGGACGCGGCGATAGTTGAACGCCACCATGTGGCGGACACCGGCCTCGCGGGCGGCATCGAGCATGTGCCGCGCCTCGTCGGCATTCAGGGCTATCGGCTTCTCGCACAAAATATGTTTGCCCGCCTTGGCCGCCGCCACGGCAATCGGCATGTGCGTGGCGTTGGACGTGCAAATGTCCACCAAATCCACATCGTCGCGCGCCACCAAGCGCTCCCAAGAAGTTTCCGCCTCCTGCCAGCCGAATCGTTTTTGGAACGGCGGCAAATTCTCAGCCACATTGTCGCAGGCCACGCGCATGACCGGTTGCGCGGGCAGATCGAAGTAGTGCGCGACGTCCAGCCACGCGTTGCTGTGCGCCCGACCCATGAACTGTGTCCCGACGATGCCGACGTTGATTGTGTTGCTCATGGTCCACCTCCCGATACGAGTTATCGCACCACCTTTTTCCAATCCCGGTCGAATGCCGCCAGTCCTTCGTCGGTCAGCGGATGGCGGAACATCTGGAAGAATAGCGCTTCGGGAACCGTTGCGATATCCACGCCTGCGCGCAGGGCCGACAGGACATGATTCTGGGTTTTGACGCTGCCGGCGATAATCCGCGACAGGAAGCCGTAGTTCTGCTTGGTTTGCACCGCATCGCCTATCAGAACGTCGCTTTCATTGCCGACCGCATCCAGTCGGCTCAGCACAATGCTGACATAGCTGGCGCCGGCTTTCATCGCCAGATAGCATTGCGTGGAAGAGAAAATCATGGTTACATTGGTGCGGATTTTTTTCTGTTCCTCCAGAACAGGCACCGCTTTGAGGCCCTCGACCGTCATGGGAATCTTGACGACAATGTTCGGGGCCAGCGAGGCAATCTGTTCGGCCTGTTGGACCAGCCCCTCGGCCGTCTCGGCGACGGCTTCGACGCTGACCGGCCCGCTGACAATCGAGCAAATCTCCTTGACCACCTCGACAAAGGGTTTCCCGCTTTTGGCAATATGACTCGGATTGGTCGTTACGCCGTCGAGAAGGCCCGTGTCGGCTGCCCGGCGGATGGCTTCAACATCGGCGGAATCGAGGAAGATTTGCATGCTTCGGGTCGCTTTCTTCGGGTTCAGATTGCTCTTGACAATGGAGCAATCTTTACGCGTAAAGTAGATCGAATTTGCGCAAGGCGTTCGTTCCCTGTCAAGCGCATTTTGATCTTGTTTCGCTTTTTCTGCTTTTGATTCTTGCAGGAATTTTCTATGCTGTATATTATCAGTGTTCTATACTGTATTTAGGCAAGAAACCTCTTTCAAGGCAGGGATCTTTTGAAAGTTCTTCCTAAAAGCCGCGCGACCAGCAATTTACTTTACGCTCTAAGAAAAGCTAATGGAACGGCCATAAGCATCGCTTTCTCAATTCTTTATCTTCCGAAAAGGAAGTCCCCATGAAATCTCGCGCAGCCTTTCTGTCTTTTTTTGCATTCGGACTATGTCGGTTCCTTTGCGCCACCCCTGCTGAGACCAATCCTTCCTCGCACGAAGCCAAAAGCTTCCGGCTTCGCCTCGCCGTCCATTCGGGCGGTTGCGTCCGCTACAACAAACCCGTCGAGGTCGCTTTCGACCCCGTTGCGCTCAGCCGGCAAGCTGGTCTGTCCACGCAGCCAAAATGGTCAGTCGTGCAACTGGAAGAGGTGGACCGCACCGGACGCGTTCTCGTTGCCGACATCCCCTTTCAATATGACGAAATCCCACGTCCGCCCGAAATCAGCACGGCTCCGGTTGCGCTCGTTTTTCTTCTCAAGGGACAAACCCCTGCCGGCTCGGAACGCTTCTTTAATCTCTATTGTGCGCCGGTGCAGGACCTCCCCAGAAAACCCTTCGCCCCCTCTCCGGTCTCGGTCGAGCTGCTTGCAGACTATCAAGGCGAGCCGACGTACAAGATCAATACCCCTGCCGCCACTTACTACTATCACCGTCTCGGTGGAGGGTTTGCAAGCCTGATAGACCGCGACGGCAACGACTGGATCAGCTATCGCCCGTCGGGGGGGTTCGAGGGTGACTTTCGCGGGATTCCCAATATCGCCCCGCCGGATTTTCATCCCGGGCGCGGGCAGAACCACCGCGAAAGCGTGCTGCTGAGTTCCGGCCCTCTCCGCGCAACGGTTGTTTCCGAAACCCGCGACGGACAATGGGCCTGTCTGTGGGACATTTTCCCAGCCCACGCGCGAATGACGCTTTTCAGAAAAGGCGCTGCCCCGTATTGGATTCTCTACGAGGGTACGCCCGGCGGGCGGTTCGATGCCGAAGAAGACTATTGGGTCAATTCGGCGGGACAGCGCTTCCCCGTGGCCCCTTATGCTGAAAAAAACATCTGGCACGGCCAGTTGCCCGACCCGCAATGGGTGTATTTCGGTGACACCAAATTAAAACGCGTCCTGTTCCTCGCCGTCCACGAACCCGACACCGCTCTAGATGAATTCTGGCACCGCGGCTCGGGCGGTATGACCGTCTTCGGCTTCGGACGCGGCCCGCGCAAGGATGGCTGGCAGCGGATGACGACGCTGCCGGTTCATTTGACCCTTGGATTGCTCGAAACGGATGGGTTCGCAGAGGCCTCGGCGCAAATCCATTCCGCTTTTCGCCAGCTTTCGGTAACAATCGGCCCGGCTGTTTTGGTCGGGAATACCGGTGGAACCAAATAATTTAGGGCAGCCGGCGCGTTCGCCGCAATGGCGCGTCGGTCGCGAAAGGAGAAGCGTAATGTTCCGAAAAACCCATTGCCTTGTCGCCGCAGTCATCCTTGCTCTGCTGGTCGGAGAGGGAACGGCCCCTGCAGGCCCCGCACCCGGCGACGTCTTCCGCGAGTATATGTGGTACAATGAGCGCGGCAACGCCGGCGGGGCCTTGCGTATCGGCGGCAAACTGGGCCACGACAAACCCGTCCCGCTGCCCCATCGCTTTGATCTTGAACACGCCACAAAGGCCGAGGTGGTTATCGAGAAAATCCTGTGCCACGACGGCACGCGCGGCCTCGCCATCCAGATCAACGGCAAGGACTGGGTGCCGGTGCCTGAGGCCGAAAAAATCCCCGCCCCCCAGTGGGATTACAATCATCACATCTACCCTACCATTGAAATCCCGCTTTCATGGCTCAAGGCCGATGGCGGGAACGAGTTCCAAATGCGCGTCAGCAATGAACATCCTTGGAAATGGCCCCAGAACCTTATCTACGGCGTTCATTTCCGCATCTACTATGACCCGGCGAAAAAGCCCCATCCCACCGGCGCTATTACCCGTCCCCGTGCCGGCGACCAGATTGGGCAAACCGCTGTTCTGGCCTGCGAGGCCCAAAGCCCCAACGGCTCCATTCGGCAGGTGGATTTTGTCGGATTCTATGAGGACGTGAACTTCGAGGGCGACGGCGAATATCGCCAGTGGCATTATCACTTCTTCCACGGCAAGATTCTGCACCACATCGGCTCCACCTCAACCACGCCCTACACAGTTCAATGGGATACCTCGTGGGTGCCGGATCAGGACCAGCCGATGAAACTGGCTGCACGCATTACCGATGCCGTGGGCCTGATCTATATGACGCCGGCGGTGGGGAACCTCAAGCTGGTGCGCCCCAACTTTTCCGTTGAACTATGCAAGCCCTATGACGTGCCGAAACAATGGGTAACGCGCCGCGGGCGCAAAGAACAAAAGTTCAACATCACTGGCGATCTTAAACACGCTGTCGCCGCCCAACTGGTCTGGTCCAGCTGGTCGCCCGGTTATATGGACGGCATCTTTATCAACGACCAGCGGGTGTTCGATACAGAAGGCCCGCATTATCAGTATTATGCGCACCGCGTCCCGCTCAAGGACTTGACCGTTCTCAAGCCGGGCGTCAATACGCTGGCCACAGGGCCGACGCCCAAAAACCAGCACGGCATGGAGGTCAATTGGCCGGGGATTATGGTGCTGATTCAATATCGGAAAGACGCATCCCGATAGAGAGAAAAATCCGTCCGGGGAAAAAATGAGCGGCAGACGGGACATTCAGTTCCCGCCTGCCGCATTTACTTGGTTGCAAACTATTTCGTGCTATTGGCGACGAAGATGTCGTAGACCAACTGCCCTTGTCCGCACGGCTTGGCGCCGCCGTGCCGGTAAATCTCCCCGCCGCTGATTGTGCCGTTGGTCGGATCGTAACATAGCGCGCTCATCAGCTCGATATTAGTCGGGGTATCCTGCACATTTTGCCAGGGATAGTTCCCCGTGCTGTAAGGCGAAGACCGTCCGTCCTGCAGCGTTCCGATTGTATCGTCGAAATTGTTCGGGCCGTCCGACTCCACCTCGAATGTATCACTGGGCATACCGGGCGAGGTGGGCGGCGAGGTCGAGCCGGGCAAAAATGGCGCCCAACCAGCGGGGGCAACGCCCGCCAGGCCCGTTCCCATCTCATAGCAGGCATAATGCTTGTATCCCGGCGTGCTGGTATAATGCGAAACGCCGAACGGATCGCGCGGAATCGAACTGATATAAGCCACCGGCGAGGTCAATTGTGCCAAGCCCGCCCAGCGCGCGCGTGCCGACCACGGCGTATCCGTGCCCGTTTGCAGGTACGTGTAGGAGTTCCAATCAATATAGTAGGCCTCCTGAGCTTGGGCCAGCATCCGCAGGTCGTTTTTCACGCGGGCGGCTTTGGATCGAGTCTGTGCTTCCAGAAAGTTGGGGATCGCAATGGCCGCCAGAATGGCGATAATCGCCACCACGATCAACAGCTCGATCAATGTGAACCCTTTGTTACTTCTCATTGCTGAAGTCCTCCCGTCGCTAAAGTTATGGGTATGGAGGTATGGAATGTATTCCATGCAGCCTTCGGGCTGCTTGCTCCCGTGATTTTAGATCGCTTATCCGCTTGTTGGCTCTCCTGTCAATTGCCCAACACCGCGCCAAAGCAAAACAAATAAAAACCTGCCGGCAGCGTCTTGTCAAATGGTTTCGCTCGGGTTAGGGTGGTTATTAAATCTGGTTTTCGCAGCCGACTTTCCCGCTGCGGCCAGAGGCAACTCGCGGCTGGCCTCGCGCCCAAATCCCACAACACGAATCTGATCAGGAGACACCTGAAACACCGAATAGGCCGTCTGCGGCGTTTCGACCATTCCGCGCAGCGTCAGATAGTGAACGCCGTTGCGCACACCATAGTCGCCGTCATGTTTGTGTCCGGCCAGATACAACACCGTCGCCGGACTTGCCTCCAGCACACCGGCCACTTCGACATGATTCCAAAGGACATGAGAACTGACAGGGAAAACCGGATAATGGCAAAACACGATTGCTTTTTCGCCGGCATTGGTGGCCCGGTCGAGTGCGGCCTTCAGCCATTGCACCTGCTCCGGCCCGATGCCGCTGTTCCATTCGTAGGCATTGACGGCCTTTCGACCTTTCAACTGCGCAAGCCACTGCATCGCCCGTTGATATTCCAGCGTTCCCGGCCGGTGTGCCAGAAGGCTGACATCGGTGCCGTTGAGTGCGACAAAGCGCCAACCCTTGTGGGCAAAATCATAATAGCCCTTCCCCCTGCCGCGCCGGTCATAGCCAAGCATCCGCCATGCCTGCTGCCGGCGCGATTGCTCGATCTGGACATCATGGTTGCCCAACACCGGGTAGAACGGCATGGTCAAGTCGCGCAGGACCGTGAGCACCCGTTCGAGACTGGCGAATTCGGCATCTATCAGGTCGCCCAAGAGGAGAACGAAATCCGGGCGGAGCGAGTTCAAATGTTCGATGCAGCGCTTCAACCTGTCCAGCGAGTCGCGATAGTAGCGGTTGTTCGCCGGCGCGCTGTCGCAGTATTGAATGTCGGCAATCGCGGCAAAAGAGAACGGCCGCTTGTTGGCAAAAGATTTGTCCGACCCCGCCGCCTCCGGCCTCTGTCTTTCCCACAGGGCCGCAGGCACTGAGACCGAAATTGTCCGGATCCATTCGCGCCGTGAGATGCTCATCTCCATGCTCCCAGCAACAGATTTGATCGCAGCTCTGGCGTGGTTCAAGTTCAAACCTTGATTGTGGAGGGAGGCCTTCCACGGCATCCGGGGCAAAATTCGGTCGCGTCCGAATCGAAACACGCCGTCCAAACTCAAATGTAATGGGGGTGGAACCCGATGCGGTTGGTGATTCAGCCGGTGTGGAAGCCGACCCTCCACGTGGTCGTCAACCGTCTGCGAAATCTGCAGATGGTCTGGAAGTTACATTCCCCAGTCCAACATGATTGAAACCTGCAAGGCTATTCCTCTGTCTGGATTTCGGGAAATCCCGACGACCGCAGAATCCGCATTTCGGGGTCTATGAACAGCGCCTCAACACCCGGAAGGCGCTCGCACAATTCCATGCCTGCCTTGGGCCCCAAAACGAACAAAGCGGTCGAGAGCGCATCGGCCGTCTCCGCATTGCCTGCGATGACTGTCACACTGACCGTGCGGTCGGCTGGACGCCCTGTGCGGGGGTCCAAGATATGATGATAGCGTTTCCCGTCCACGACAACCGCTTTCTCATAGTCGCCGGATGTGCAAATGGCCTTGTCGCGCAACGCCACGGCACCGACGACTTCGGTGCGCGCGCCCCGCGGATGACGGATGCCGATAAGCCACGGCTGCCCGCCTTTGTCGCCCAACGCCAGCATATCGCCGCTGGCTCGAATCAGCGCGTTGGCAAATCCGCTTTCGCGCAAACTGCGCGCCGCTGCATCCACCGCCGCACCCTTGGCGAGTGCCCCCAGTTCGATAGCCATTCCCTCAAGACGCAGAAAGGCTGTACCCGCTTCTGGATCGAGCAGGAGGTTGCGGTAGTTAACCAACGGGCGTGTCCTGTCAATTGTCTCATCGGAAGGAATGGTGAATTTCTCCGCACGCAGATTCCACAGCCGCGCCAGCGGCGGATAGGTCACGTCGAACGCCCCGCCGGACAGTTCCGACACCTCGCGGGCATGAAGCAAGAGGCGCATCAGCCGGTCGTCAATCCGCACCGGTTTCTTGCCGGCCTGCTCGTTGATTTTCGCCGCATCGCTTCGCGCGTCCCAAGTGTTGACCACGTCTATATACTTCTGCATGGCGGCGCGTGCGCGCTCGATGGCCGCGGCGGTCTCTCTTGCCCGCTCTTTCGGCGCCGCGACCTTGATCTCCACCTCCGTGGTCATCATCGCATAGCGCCGCGATACGACTTCGATATTTTTAGAATGCGATGTTTGCGCGCCGGCCCGTTGCAGGAGCAGGCAAATAGCCAGAAGGGAAAAATAGCTGCGAAATATGGCATAACAAGGCATGGGGAGAAGATGCATGGCACGCTATCGGATGACACAAGGGTGTGGGGTCGAACCAAACCCCAATCCACAAAATCAATTGCAGACCTTTTACAATCTTGAGTTCTTCACTTTTCCCTCTCAACTTCTTTCTCGCATGAGGCGGCTCACAGGCGTTTTGCAAATCTCAGGGTTGACAAAACTCTGTCGCCGCCTCACGCTTTACAACGTTTTGAGACGTTCGAGCCTGTTACATTTCTTCGGGGAAATGCCGCTGTCTGCCGGCTGTGCAACGGCGCGCCCCGGCATATCGAGAACCAGAGAGGAGAGAAGTCACATGAAGAACTCACTGAACCGCCGCGACTTTCTGCACCGTTCGGGGCTGGCCGCCGCCACAGGCCTTGCCGCTTCCTCCGTGTTGATCCAAAGCCCTCGGTCGCGTGCCGCCCAAGCCAGCGACCGCATGGCCATTGGCATCATCGGCTTGGGCGGACGCGGCAGCTATCTCATGCGCCAGACGCTCAACGGCGATCTCGCCGACATTGTCGCCTTGTCCGACGCGGACAAAACCAGCATGGAGCAGGCCGCCCAGCAGATCGAGAAAAAGCAGGGCAACCCGCCCGCTATGCATCAGGATTTCCGCAAGCTGCTCGAAATGAAGAATGTCCAAGCCGTCATCATCGCCACGCCCGACCACTGGCACGCGCTTCAGACGATTCTGGCGTGTCAGGCCGGCAAGGACGTCTTTGTCGAAAAGCCGATTTCCCACAATATTCAGGAAGGCTTGGCGATGATCAAGGTCGTTCGCGAGACCAAGAGAATCTGCCAAGTAGGGCTGATGCAGCGAAGCGGCCAAGACTTCAAAGATGCCACCGCTTATGTGCAATCGGGCAAACTCGGCAAGGTGGCGTTTGTTCGCGCGTGGTATGTGCAAAAACGCGCTCCTCTGGGCAATCCGCCCGACGGCACCCCACCCCCCACGCTGGACTGGGATATGTGGCTCGGCCCCGCCCCCATGCGTCCCTACAATCCTGCTCGCTATCGGCTGGACCTCCCCGCGGAAGGCGGCCTCTACGGCTCGTGGCGCTGGTTCTGGGATTATGCCGGCGGGCAGCTGTGCGACTGGGGGCCGCACATGCTCGACGTGGTGCGCTGGGGATTGAAAGTCGGCATGCCGGTCTCGGCGCAGGCCAACGGCGGCAAATTTGTTTTCACCGACTGCCGCGAATGTCCTGACACGCTGAATGTCTTGTATGAGTACCCCGGCGTAAGCGTCGTGTGGGAGCACCGCCAGTGGACGCGGCGGCAGCCCGAACCGGGCCGCTATCACGGCATCGAATTCTTCGGCGAAAAAGGCACGCTGTTGATTGACCGCACGGGCTGGGAAGTTTTCCCCGAAGAAGGCGGCGAGAAGGCCGGCCGTCCGGGCGAAGTGGGCAAGGAGCGCACCGCCGAGGAAAAGCACGATCAAGAACACATCGCCAACTTCCTCGAATGCTGTAAGTCGCGCAAAGACCCGATCATGCCCATCGAGGAAGGCTTCATGACCACCGCCATGTGCATGTTGGGCAACATCGCCTTCCGCACGGGTACGAAGGTGGTCTGGGATGACGCGACCAAGACAATCAAGGACAATCCCGAAGCGATGAAGCTGTTCGGCCGCCCGGGTCGCGCGCCGTGGACTTTGCCGGCGTAAAACATTGCGTTCAATGCACAGTTAATCCGGCCGCACGCATAGGTCAGCGATGTGAACCCACCTGCCCATGCGTGCGGCTGTTCTTTTTCGATTCAACGATTTCTGATCGGCTGCCTACCTCCGCCGTTGGATGGCCAGCAAGAGCGCCGCGGCCTCGGCGTCGTCGGGGTTATGCTGCAACACCAGCCGCACCGCCTCAAGTGCGTCGGCCTTGCGTCCCGCCTGCGACAACGCCTCGGCCAGCATCAACATCGCCTTTCGCTCGCCTCCGCCTTGCGCGCGGATATACGCCTGAAGCACGGGCAACGCATCGTGAGGGCGGCGGGCTTCCAAATACGATGCCGCCAACGGCAGGGCAATCCCTTCTGCAAAAGGATACTCCTTGATTGCCCGCTCGAGCAGCGCCCGCCCTTCCGCGTCACGTCCGAGGGTCGCAAAGGCAACCCACATGCGGTTGTAGTCGTTGGGCCGGCTGAGCCGGTAGCCCTTGAGCCCTTCCTGCGTGTTGTGGCGAACCGCCGGCGACCATTGGGGCCACAGCAGGAAAACGCCCGACGCCACAACCGCCAGCGGACGCCCAAGCCGTTGTCGGTCGCCCGCCCACGCCGCCTGCGCAAGCGCAACCGCCGCCGGCCCCGCCCAAATCAGCATCGGCAGCAAAATCTGCAGCCGATAGCGCCCGACGATGAACACGGCGATGATCGAAACGGCGAAGACTGTTGTATACAAGTACAACGCAATCTGCCGCCGCCACTGCCCGCGCATCTGCCACAGCCCCACCGCGCCCAGCGGGACCAATACAACCCACGTGACCGGGTTCCACCGTACCAGCCAAAGATAAGGCCGATATACGTAGATGCACACATTGTCGGCGGCATCGTAGCTGTTCCAAAACATCCAGGTCTTTTTCAGCAAAAGCGCGGCAAACGCAAAGGGGTGGGCCGTAATGTCGCGTAACAACTCACGTCCCCACGGCACCGCCGATTGTGAGCCGTATTGTTGCAGCAATCTCTGATACGATTCCGAATAGAACAGCAGCCCGCGCGAATCGTGACAATTGCCCTGATACAGCAGCACCGGCCCGTTGGCCGTTGTCAGTACCCATTGACCGGCGACGTGCACGTTGCGCCAAAGCGTTAACCCCAGCACAAGAGCAGCGGCCAGAAGATACGCCAGAGACGGGTGCCAGACATTCCACCCCGCAATGGGCGGTGGAGGCTGTGG
>JAOAGV010000033.1 GCA_026415575.1 Candidatus Sumerlaeia bacterium | reverse complement strand
GGGCGTGATCAAGGAAGTAACTCAGCGTCACCACGGGACGATAGCTGTATTCGCCCGTGCTCTCGAAGTAGTTCCGGGAGAAGAGAAGGGGAAGGTTTTGAAGGCTTGTAATTGCAGTGTTGTTCTTGATTGTGTCCAGATCATCGAAGACCAGATGGTTGGCCAGTGACGCGCCGAACACGGCCCAGACCACTGCCGACAACACAAGGGCCGGCAGGACCGTTTGGCGCCATACCGGACGGAAAGATGAAACAGAATCGGCAGACTCGGACATTGCGGCAGTCGTCATTCGGGATAAATGTTGCGGCCAAGAGTCCGTCGGAATACTAATATGGCGTGCGATGTAGGCAGTTCCTGCTTTCGTGCTTGTATTTTCGCTCTAATCGCCCGCTGAAGCGAAAAAATCAAAAAGCCGTTCCCTGTTTTTCCGGAACGGCTTGTTTTATCTCAGTGGTCGGGGCGGCCGGACTTGAACCGGCGACCTCTTGCACCCCAAGCAAGCACGCTACCCAGCTGCGCCACGCCCCGATCCAACAAAACTGAAACGACCTTCACGTGTGCGCAAAGGTCTTGTCAAGCGCCTTCTTCGCCGTCCGGTTCAGCCGGCCAGAAAGGCATCCAGTTCGATCAATTCTTTGCGAACAGTCCGAAGGCGGTTGAGAATGTCCTGAATCGCTGCCGGTGCGTCCGAGGCGGCTTTGCGCGGCGTTTGTGAATGCCGCACCGAAGGCGGCTCGGACGGCACCCCTGCGCCCTTGCTGTCGAGGTGGCGCCGCGCGCCTGCGATCGTGAATTTCTCCTCATACAGCAAACGCTTGATTTCTTGGATCAGCGCGATGTCGCTCGCGCGATAGCGACGCTGGTCGTTGGGGCCTTTCTCCGGCCGCAACGACGGGAATTCCGCTTCCCAGTAGCGCAACACATACGGTTTTACGCCGGTAATCCGACTGACCTCCTGGATGCGGTAAAACAGCTTCTGCGGCAGCTCGCAAGGTGTCTGATTCATGGGCACAATCTCCTCCTGCGGGAATGTGGACGGTCATACCTGTCGGATGACAAAGAGCCGGTCACGGGCCCCGAGCCTTTCGACCTCTCATCAGGATAAAAATTGGGCCGACTTATGTACAAACGCAAGCTCTTTTTGGCAAAAAAATGCCCGGGCCGGCCTATTTTCCGATTCCCCAGCGCGTCTGACAGGCCAAAAGGGCATTCCAAGCAGGCAGGAAGCTGCCAAGATTGGTCCAATAGTCAAAGACCCCGCAGGCGCGCGCCCATTCGAGCGGCGGCAGTTTCTCGTCGTTGAAATACACGTAGCCGAAGCGAACCCAAGGTCGCGCCGGATCGAAGCGGTTGAGATAGCGGCGCGGAATGGCAATTTCCCACGTGGTCGTTCGCTGGGCTTCGTCGCGGACAAAGCGCGCCTGTCCGCCGGCCACCGGCCATGTGTTGACGCGCTCGGTCTGAAAATCCGTCCGCCACGTCAGACCCGGCACTTGGAGAGTCAGCAAGAACGGGTTGTCTGCGCGGTCGCGCGACAGCAGCAGAACGTAGTCGGTATCGCGGAACATTCCCTTCCAGAACCACGGGGCGTCGGGTTTGCGCAAATCGTCGGTGGCGCGTTCGCCGAAACCGAAGGCGAACTCCCAGCAATCGCCATTGGTCAGGGGGTTCTGGCCATAGCTGGCCGGCTGCGGCGCGGTGGCGTTGCCGAGGCCGGGCTCGCGCACCACGGCGCCGATGTAAAGGTTTGCGGCGTCGTAGGCGACGGCCAGTTTCGTGCCGACGTAGGCCACACCGGGCGGCAGGCCGCGGAACGGCTGGCGAATGTCGCTGAGCCATTGCAGGTAGTTGTCGAGGTCGCGCTGCATCTCGCTGTCCACGCGTGTGAACGTGGCGGTGGTCCATTCATCGAGGCGGCCGTCCACTTTGACCGTGAGGGGACGGATACAGGCCACGCCGACAACCTGACGGCGGTCGAACCGGCCGGCATCGCTTTCGATTCGCACGCGGACGAGATATTGATTGAAGGCGGTGCTGGACGTGGCGGTCACTTTAAAAGCGACTTCTCCAAGGGCTGCCGGCGCAAGTTCAACTGATTGTGTGGCCGGTGTAAGGGTCCACTCAGCCGGCCCTTCGAGCGCCACGGTCGCTTTGAGAGGACGGTTGAGCTGGTTTTGAATGCGTGCTGTCAGCGTGGTCGGTGAGGCGCCCAACGGGCTTTGGAGTGGGAATAAATAAGCGTTGGCGGGGGTGAGGCCGGCGATGCGGGCGCTTGCGATACGCGCACGGAGGTCGGCAACAGACAGGGTTTCGGAAAGCAAATACACCGGCTCGGCGGTGAACGGAACGGTCAGCATGTTGCCGGCTTTTTGGCCGATGCTGCGGCCGAACATATCGAGGCAGCGAAGATCGTCGGCCGGTTGAATTGCGAGCGTTCCGCTCGAATCAAGACGGTCGGGCGCAGGGCCGGTTTCGCTCCAGACCACGGCGACTTTCAGCGAGTCGTTCGCGCGGTCGGGGGGAATGGGCGCGTTCCATCGAGTCGAGATCTCGCGGGCGCGAGGCAGTTCTCGAACTGCGTCGGTGATCCACCGCGGATGAGCGAACACTGCGCCCCAGATCAGCGGATGCTCCGGCCAGATGTCGGCGACAATGGGACGGTCTTCCAGCAGGTCGCATAGGACGGCATGAGCGACGTTGCCGACGGGGAAGTCCGGACCCCAGCCTTGGTTCTGCGTCACAGCGCATTGGAAACATCCGGCGAGGGCGGCGAGGACATGGAACTTGACGATCTTGGCGGCGTCAGTGTGCTTGTCCGGTGTCATGCCTGTTTGCCCGAGACTGCGGGCCGATCCGCCGCCGGTTACGAAGCTCAGCGCCATGCCCTGACTGCGGGCGATGGACGTGGCGAAATCCATGGCGCGAACAACAGCGCCGGAACGCCATGCGGGGGCGCGCAAATCGAAGGGGATCGCATTGGTCAGGCCATCGAGAACCTTCGCGACGTTCGGATCGGTCAGAATGATGTCCATGAAAAAGCTGGGCCGTCCGCCGGCCAGCACCTTGATGTTGGGACGCACGCGCTTGGCTTCCTGTGCCCACGTTTTCAGCGAATAGCGGAAATTGGCTGCTGTGCCCGCCCAAGTTGGGCCGTAGATTTCGGGCTCGCCCCAAAAATCCCAGTAAGAGATTTCCGGATAGCGTTGGACGATCTGGACGGTGACGCTGGTGAAGCGTGCGAGATTGTCGGGGGGGCCGGATGCTTTAAGTTTTTTAGCCAGCGCCGACTCCAGAGGCCGCGCGTCGCCGACAATCGGCAGGACGGACAGGCCGGCGGCCTTGCGGTCGGCAATGGCCTTGTCCAGCCGGGCAAAATCCAGTTCGAGCGGGGCAGTCGAGGACACGGGGATATTCTTGAGAACCCATTGATAGTTGCAGAAGAAATCGCGCACCACCTTGACGCCGGTTTTTGCGATGGCTGCGATATGTTCCTCGCCTGATGTTGTTGCAGCGAAAAAGCTGTGCGGCCGCATCCCCGGGCGCGGCGGGGGAATCAGGCCGGCGGTCAACTCGCGCCGAATCGGCGTCTTGCCCAAATGCGTTTCGGCTGCGATGGAGTAGGCGCCGAACGAAGGCGGCTGAAAGGCAATCGTTCGGGAGAGGCGCTCGTTTGGGCCAAGCGTGTAGGCAATGGGGGAGAGCCGAAGAACGGGCCGGCTGGCGACGTCCAGAAGGGTAAGAGCAATTTCACCGCTGAGCGGACCGGTCGTATGATTGGTCAAAGACAAGGCAATCGGAATCGTGCCGCTCGACAATTCATCGGGAGTGAACAAATTCCAAGGCTGTGACGTCGAGAGCGACAAGTGGAGAAACTGGTGGATAAACGTTTCGGCGCGGGCGCGGACCTCCGGGGCGACGGTGGGTTGATCAAGCAGAGTGGCGGCCTGTTCGAGCGCCCGGTCGCGGTCGGCCAGCTGGAGGAAAAGGGCGGCCAGTTCGAGACGGGCTTCGTGGGCTTCGGCCGAATGGGGAAAAAGCCGCAGCGCTTCATAGAGAACGCGGGCGTGAATACGCGGGTCAATCTGCGGTTCGAGATCAAAGAACAGGCGCCAAGGGCCGGTGTTCTGGCCGACACGGATGACCAGTTCGTTTTCGCCGCGGCGAAGCACGAGGCGGCAGCGGTGTTTGGCGTAAGCGGCGCCCAGACCGTCTTCCGTGCGCGACATAACCTCGCGGCCGTTGAGCCAGACAGTATAATCATCGTCGGCGCTGACGCGCAATTCAACCGAGACGGGGCCGGGGGCCGAAATACTGCGATACAGATAAGCCGAGACGTTTTCCGCGACGGGCGAGTAAGGCGCAAGATCGAGAGGTTGGGTCGTGACGGTCCAGTCCTTGACGGGCTGCCATACAAGGCGGCCGGCGGCGGTTTGAATTTGTGTGGTAACATCCACGCTTTGCAGCGGCACAACCGGCGCGCCGTCGCGCGGCCACGGCGCAGTCACATACCAAGGGCCCAGCAAGAGTTCGTCTTTGGAATAGAGTCCAAGCGCTTTCAGCGAAGCATCGCGCACGGAGACAAAATCCGAGCCCGAGGCCATCGGCACGGCCATGCGGTCGAACCAGTCATTTTGCGCGGGGGCGGGAGAGGGAGCCGCGGGGGAAGGGATGATGCAAATGGCCAGCAAGAGAGCTGCTCCAAGGCGGTTTCGGAAACGAAGCACAAATGATATGTCGTTCGGCATGATGTAATAGGCCTCCGTCGCCGAATATCCCGACGGAGTGCGTAGCCTGTCGGGGCGACAGTGTCCAATGCAAAATGGCAAAGGATGTGTGTTGGGATTTTGGGGTTTGGACGAAAGAGCCCAAATGAAATGCGGTCGGGGTGGAACCCGACCCTCCACGATTGGAAATTGGAGAGATGCCTTCCACGGCATCCGAAACCGAAATAAAGGGAACTACGCCAGGACCTGAAAACGAAAATCGAAAATCGCACGGTCGGGGTGGAACCCGACCCTCTACGGCGTCGAAACGAAATGCGGTCGGGGTGGAACCCGACCCTCCAGTGTCCGAAACCAAAATAGTTTCAAAGAACTGGAAAATTAGGTAGGCTCAATGAGGCCGAAACGGCCGTCCTCTCGGCGATAGATGATGTTCACCTTGTAAGTGTCGGCATTATAAAAAACCAAAAAAGCGCCGGTGTCGGTTTCGAGTTGATCGGCGGCTTCCTGAACGGACATGGGCTTGGAGGCAATGCGGCGGGAGCGCACAATGCGGCTGTCTTCCTCGGATTCCGCCGCCAGTTCGCCACCGCCGGGCAACGGAATGGTTAGGGCGAGATGGCGTTCGGGTCTCGGATGGCGCTTGGCCTGTCGGCGTTTGTCAATTTGCTTGTGAAGCTGGCGCTCGACCTTGCTCATGACGCGGTCAATGGCCGTGCGCAAATCGGCGTCGGTTTCGGTGCCTGTGGCATGGAAGATATGGGATTTGACCACTACCTCGACGGTGTAAAAGCCGCGCTGAAAGGTGGTGATTACGTCGAGAACGGAAATCTGGTCCACGAGTTTGCGAAAGCGGTCCACTTTGGCTTCAATATGCGCGCGCATTTCGGGCGCGATTTCGCAATTGCGGGCGGTAACCTGAAGCGGCATGGAAAATCACTCTCCTTCAAAGAAGTCCCTGCGGTCCGAAGGCCGCGGGCCGGGTGTGGATTTGGGCGGTGCGGAAGCAACGGGCGGACGCGGGGCCGAACGCTCGGACCCTTCGGCGGGCGGTGCGGAACGTGCCGGAGGGGCATCGCCTGAGGCTTGGGGTGGGGGCGCTGTCGGCGGCGCGGGGGGCGGCGGCGAAGCGCTTTTCGGCGACGTCGGCAACGGCTTTTCCGGCAGTGCGGGATGAGGGCGGCTTTCCGGATGGTGTGCGGATGGCGCCGCCGCATGGGTTTTCTCGCGCCGCCCAAACAGGCTGCCGAAAAAGCCGGGTTTGCGCGTGTCCGGCTGAATGTCCATGTAAAACCGTTCGCCCAGATAATACTCGCGGGCTTTGGGATCGTTGACCAAGTCGGCGGCGGTGCCGGAAATAAGCACACGACCCTCGAAGATCAGATAGGCGCGATCGGTCACGGTCAGCGTTTCGCGCACACTGTGGTCGGTGATGAGAATGCCCAACCCGCGCCGCTGCATCTGATAAATGACGTTCTGGAGTTCCTCGACGGCCTTGGGGTCCACGCCCGAGAACGGCTCATCGAGAAGCATAAAGGTGGGTTCACAAACCAGGGCGCGGGCGATTTCGACGCGGCGACGTTCGCCGCCCGACAGCGTGTAGGCGGGTTGCCGGGCGAGGTGGGTAATGCCCAGTTCTTCCAAAACAGCTTCGATACGGCGCTTTCGTTCGGCGGCCGAGATGGGCTGGATTTCGGCAATGGCGCGGATGTTTTCCTCGACGGTCAGCTTGCGAAAGACAGATTTTTCCTGCGCGAGGTATCCAAGACCGCGCCGGGCGCGCTCGTGCATCGGCAACCGCGTGATGTCGTGGCCGTCCAGAAGAATCCGCCCGCTGTTGGGGCGGACAATGCCAACGACCATGTTGAACGTTGTCGTCTTCCCTGCGCCGTTGGGGCCGAGCAAGCCGACAATCTCGCCCTTGTGCAGTTCCAAGTTGACCTGGTCCACAACGCGCCGGCCGCCATATTGTTTGACCAGGTTTTCCGTTTTCAGGACCGTCACGACCCCTTGCTCCCCAGCCGCATCGCGGGACGATTTACCAGTATTGCTCCGGACGGAATCCGTCTTCTACCTCCGTTCTGTTGGGAGGGCTTCCATGGCATCCCACCCAAAGAACGAATAACCGGGCAAGGCACCTGCCGCCCGGTGAATCGAAAAAAACGCTACCGGCAAGTCTGTCCCCGTGTCAACAACTTCCAAAGTGTTGGAAAACACGCCGCGATCTTTCACGACCCTGCCTCACGCAAAGGCGCCAAGACAACAGAGAAAAATATTTATGCTTGCGTTTTGGGGTTTGAACGTCGTGGAAGGCGTCTTTCCCCAGAGGGTCGGCTTCTTCGCCAACCGCAGTTGGATCGCGACTAGCAAAGCCCTTGACTACCGCCTTGCAACGGCCAAAGGTGCTTACGTTTTTGCATAACTTCAGGTGTGGACGCTACCATGCAAAAGAACAGATTGTTGCAAAAGGCACGCGAAGTTGTAGCCTGCGAGGCAAGAGCGGTTGCGGCATTGGCCGAACAGTTCAACGATTCCCTCGTAAAGGCGGCGCGGATGCTGCTCGGCTGTAAAGGCCATGTGCTGGTCATCGGTTCGGGCACCTCGCACGCCATCGCCTTGCGAATGGCCCACTTGTTGTCGTGTTGCGGAACGCCGGCGCTGTATGTCAGCGCAACCGATTGTCTGCACGGCGGGGCTGGAGCCATCACGCCGCGGGATGTCGTTTATGCGATCTCCAAGGGCGGCACGACCGACGAGATCAATCGCACGGTGCAGATGGCGCGCGAGCGTGGCGCCAAGATCGTCGCCCACACCGAGGCGCCCGAATCGCCTCTGGCGAAAATGAGCGACTTGGTGTTTTGCATCAAAGCGACCGACGACGCCGACCCCTACGGCATGATTGCCACGGGCAGTTCGCTGGTCAATGGAGCGGCGTGCGACGCCTTGTGCGTGTTGCTGCTCGAACTGCGCGGCTATACAAAAGAACAATTCGGTCGCACCCACCCCGGCGGGGCGGTGGGCAGGAAACTGGCGGCGGAAGGCGGCAAGCGATGAAAGCGGCAGTGCTGACCGGTCCGCGCCGGTTTGAAATCCGCGAACTGCCCGACCCTGTTGCGCCCGACGACGGCCTTGTGCTCGAGGTCAAAGCCTGCGGCATCTGCGGCTCGGACTTGCGGCGCTGGAACGAAGGACCGCAGCCCGGAAGCGACGGGGTGATCCCCGGCCACGAGGCGGCGGGTGTGGTGAGCGCAGTTGGCAGGAATGTGTCGGGGTATTCCGTCGGCGATCGGCTGGCCATCGCACCGGATATTCATTGCGACCGCTGCTATTATTGCCGTCGCGAATTGTTCAACCTTTGCGACAATCTACGCCTTATCGGTATCACGCCGGGCTATCCGGGTGGCTTTGCCGAACGCATGGTGTTGACGGGCGAAATCCTGAAGCGCGGCATCGTTCATCGGATGCCCGCGGGCATGACCTTCGCCGAGGGGGCGCTGGCCGAGCCGTGCAGCTCCGTGTTGGCGGCCCACGCCAAGGCGCAAACGAGCCCGAACGACACGGTGGCGATTCTGGGAGCCGGCCCGATCGGCTGCCTGCATATCATTGTGGCGCGTTTGCATGGGGCGCGGGCNATTGTGTCGGAGCCGGATATGCGGCGGCGGGCGCTGGCGGTGCGATTCGGGGCGGACGCCGTGGTGGACCCTTCGGGCGAAGATGCCGTAGCGCGCGTCCGCGAATGGACGGGCGGCGTCGGCGCCGACATCGTCATTTGCGCCAATCCGGTGGCAGCCGCGCAAGCGCAGGCGGTCGAAATGGTGCGTAAAGGCGGGCGCGTGGTGCTGTTCGGCGGGCTTCCCAAATCCAATCCGATGACGACACTCGATGCCAACCGCATTCATTACGGCGAAATTGAGGTTGTGGGGGCGTTTTCGTATACGCCGAAGGTACATCACACGGCGCTGGAACTCCTTGCAATAAAAGAAATCCCCGCTTCGTTGTTGATCTCCGACAGGTATCCTCTGGACCGGATCGCAGAAGCGTTTGAGACCGCTGCTTCGGGCGGGGCGTTGAAAATCCTTGTCATGATGTCGTCCACACGCAATCAAGAACACGAGGGATGTTTATGATCGGGTTGAATGAAGAACTGAAGGAACGCCAACGGGAAGGCCGGCCGGTGCGAATCGGCTTGGTCGGGGCGGGCAACATGGGCACGGACGTGGTGGCGCAGGTTCGGATGATGCAAGGCATCACAGTCGTGATTGTCGCCGACATAGACCTCAAACGGGCGCGCGATTCCTATCGGATCGGGATGCTGGCGGGCGAAGTGGTCGAAGCGAAAACTGCGGCGGAGGCCGATGAAGCCGTCGCGTCAGGGAAACGGGTGGTCACGGACGATTATCGCGTTGTAACTGATATGGAGAACATAGACGTTCTGCTGGAGGCGACGGGCGTGCCGGAAATTGGCGCGCGGGCCGCCTTGCGGGCGGCGCGCAACGGCCACGACCTCGCCATGATGAACGTTGAGACCGACATCACTGTCGGCCCGATTCTGCATTGGTATGCACGCAAGAAGGGGATCCTCTATGCGCTGGCGGCGGGCGACGAACCGGCGGCCTGCAAGGAACTCTATGACTTTGCCGACGCGCTCGGCTTTACCATTGTCGCCGCCGGCAAGGGCAAGAACAATCCGCTCGACCGCCATGCCAAACCGACCGATGAAAAGTGGGCGGCCGAGGCGGCGCGACGCGGCGTCTCGCCCACCATGCTGGTGGAGTTTGTGGACGGCAGCAAGACCATGGTCGAGATGGCGGCAGTCTCGAACGCCACGGGCCTCGTGCCCGACTGCCGCGGCATGCACGGGCCGACCACCAGCCGCGAGGAACTCCACAAGGTATTTGCGCTGCGCGAGCACGGCGGCATTCTGAGCCGCGTCGGCGTGGTGGACTACGGCATCGGCCGCGTCCATCCCGGAGTTTTTGTGATTGTCAAGACCGACCATCCGCGTCTGCGCGAGGCGCTGGTGCTGCGCGACATGGGCCATGGGCCCTATTACCAACTGTTCCGGCCTTATCATTTGTGCAGCATCGAGGTGCCGCTCACATGTGCACTGCTGGCGATCCGGCGGAAATCCAACATGGTCCCGCTTGACAGGCTGGTCTCGGAAGTGTTCGCTGTGGCCAAGCGTGACCTGCAGGCGGGCGACGTTTTGGAGGGAATCGGCGGAAGCACCTACTACGGAATGATAGACCGCTACGAAGCGGCGCGCGGCGAGCGGCTGCTGCCGATTGGTCTGGCCAAAGGCGCGCGCATAATCCGTCCGGTCAAAATGGATGCGCCGATTGCATACGACGACGTGCAGCTGCAGGAACCGTCCACGGTTCTTTCGCTGCGCCGCTTGCAGGACCAATGGGTGGAAGGCAGGATTGGAGAAAACGAGTTGCTGAACAGCATTGAATCGCTGGCCTTGGACTAAACAGTCCATGTCGCCCACTCCGTCCATGGCGTCCACACGGGCGCGGCGGGCGGGTCGAATCCCAACCTTTTCAGGAGGCACAACCATGTCGAAAATTACACTGGCCGTCATCGTAGGCAATCGCAATTTCTTTCCCGACCGTTTGATCGCCGAGGGGCGAAAGGAGATTCTCGCCGTCCTGAAGGAACTGGGCGTCAGCGTGGTCATTCCCAACAAGGAGGAAACCAAGCTCGGCGCCGTCGAAACATGGGAGGACGCCAAACGCTGCGCCGAGCTGTTCCGCGCACACCGCGAGACGATTGACGGCATCCTCGTTACGCTGCCCAACTTCGGCGACGAAAAGGGTGTGGCCGATACCGTCAAGCTGTCGGGACTCGATGTGCCGATTCTCGTGCACGCATGGCCCGATGACATGAAAAAGATGTCGGTCGAGTGGCGGCGCGATGCCTTCTGCGGCAAAATCTCGGTATGCAGCAACCTGCGGCAATACGGCTTCCCCTATTCGCTGACCACCCTGCACACGGTGCATCCGCAAAGCGACAGTTTCCAAGCCGACTTGAAGAAATTTCTCGCCGTCTGTCGTGTGGTCAAAGGCATCCGCCGCGCGCGGATTGGGGCAATCGGCGCGAGGCCCGATGCGTTCAAAACCGTGCGCTACAGCGAAAAAATCCTGCAGGAAAACGGCATCAGCGTCTCAACCATTGATCTGTCCGAAATCATCGGGGCGGCCCGCACGCTTACCGACACCGATCCCAAAGTGAAGACCCGCATCAAGGCTATTCGCGCCTATGCGAGCACGACCGACGTGCCCGATGCCGCGCTGCTTCTGATGGCCAAACTGGGCGTGGCCATATCGGACTGGATGGCGGCCAACGATTTGAACGCCACGGCAATCCAATGCTGGACGTCTCTCCAGCAGAACTATGGCATCAACGCGTGCACGCTGATGAGCATGATGAGCGAACAACTGCTGCCTAGCGCCTGCGAGGTGGACGTGACCGGCGTCCTTTCGATGTATGCGCTGCAACTGGCTTCGGGCACGCCCAGCGCGCTCGTGGACTGGAACAACAACTACGCCGAGGAACCCGACAAGTGCGTGCTGTTCCATTGTGGCAACTGGCCCAAGTGCTTCCTTCCCGATGCCAAGGTCAAAACGGCCGAGATTCTCGGCACCATTCTCGGGCCGCAATGCACTTACGGCGCTGTGGCCGGCCGAACCCCCGCGGGCCCGATGACCTTCGCGCGAATCACGACCGATGACGGCTTCGGCTGCATCCGCTCGTATGTCGGCGAGGGTCGGTTCACCGACGACCCGCTGGAGACGTTCGGCGCAAAGGCGGTGGTCGAAGTGCCCGGCTTGCAAACTCTCATGCAGCACGTTTGCGAATGGGGTTTCGAGCACCACGTCGCCATGAGCGCTTCGCAATGCGCGGATGCGCTGGCCGAGGCGTTCGGGAACTATCTGGGGTGGGATGTGTATTATCATCGGAGGTAATGTTGGTTAAGAAAGACGTGTGAGGGGCGCGACAAAGTCGGACCGCCGGCGGCTCGCCGGTGTTTTTGACGTGCGTCGTGGGGTAGAAACCCGCTTTTGGGCCGTGTGACACTGCAAGTCGAGCACCAAGAGCACAAGCGGACCGCAGGCGGTCCGACTTCGGCTTAGCCCCTCACGAGTCCATAGTGTCCACATTGTCCACCATGTCCATTATCGGTCTCGACATCGGCACCACCGGCTGCAAGGCGATTGCCTTTCGCGAGGACGGCGGCATTCTTGCCCGCGCCGCGCGCGAATACTCCATCCTTACGCCGCAACCCCACTGGGCCGAGCAGGACGCGGAAGAAGTCTGGCGGAAGGCGTGGGAATGTTTGCGCGAAGCGGCTGACGGAACCCGCTCCGATCCGCCGAGTGCGATGGCGCTTTCGGTTCAAGGCGAAGCGGTTATTCCTGTGGACCGCGACGGCCGCGCGCTGCGGCCTGCCATTCTGGGAATGGACACGCGAACGGGAGAGGAGAACCGTTGGCTGGCCGAACGGTTCGGTCCCGAGGTGCTTTTCCAACGCACCGGCATGCCGCTTCACACGATCAACACGCTGCCCAAGCTGCTCTGGCTGCGGCGGCATGAAGGCGACGTGTGGAAATCCGCCGAACGGTTTTATCTGTATGAAGACTTCTTTGTCCGCCGTCTGACCGGCTGCGCGGCCATCAGCCACTGCCTTGCCTCGCGCACACAAATGTATGATCTGGCCGGAGCAGTCTGGGCGGGCGACATTCTCGACGCGTGCGGCATTCCTGCCAACCGCCTTGCCCCGCTTGCCCCGCCGACCGGCGGTGTGGTGGGAACGCTGCGGCGCGATCTGGCGGAAGAATTGGGCGTCCACGGCGATGTCCTTGTGGCAAGCGGCGGACACGATCAGGCATGTGCGGCGCTCGGCAGCGGTGTCATCGCCGAAGGGACGGCGATGGTCTCAACGGGCACCGCCGAGGTGGTCGAGGTGGCCATGGCCTCGCCCGCGCTGACCGATGTGTTGCGCAACGGCAACATCTCGGTCTATCGCCACGTGGTTCCCGGACTGTATCTGGCCATGACGCTAAATCATAGCGGCGGATTATTGCTGCGGTGGTTCCGCGATGTATGCTGTGAGGGCGAGAAGGCCCGCGCGTGCGCAACCGGCGAGGACGCCTACGACCTGATCTTGCGCGATGCACCCGACGGCCCAACGGGTCTCTATGTGTTGCCGCATTTTGCCGGAAGCGGCACGCCATGGCTGGACACGGCGTCGCGCGGGGCGATCCTCGGCCTTACGTTTGCCGATACGCGCGCAGGAATCGCCAAAGCGATTCTCGAAGGTCTCACCTTTGAATTGCGGATCAATCTGGAGCTGCTTCGCGAGGGCGGCATTGCCATCCGCGAGCTTCACGCCGTCGGCGGCGGCGCGCGAAGCCCGCTGTGGCTGCAACTGAAGGCCGACATCTGCGGCCTGCCCATCCGCGTTCCCGCCGTGACCGAAGCGGCGTGCCTTGGCGCCGCGCTGCTGGCCGGTGTTGCCGCCGGTATTTGGCCTGATGTCAAGTCAGCGGTTGTTCAAACCGTCCACCTCGACCGCACGATGGCGCCTCGCGCCGCCGAACAATCTGCCTATAAAGAAAAGTTTGCCCTCTATCGCCAAATCTATCCCACCCTGATTCCTCTTTTTCGCCGGTTTTGATCTGGAAAATGTAACACAATTGTGAACGCGACCGACTCGAAAAAAGCGCAACCGGCAGATTTCTTCACAGCCTTTTCCCCGCTGTCATCGGATGGCACGATGCATCACGTCGAGGGGATTTGCAGCGATGGAGATGAACAAGAAGATGGCTTCGGCGACAAAGTGCATCGCCTCGCAATGACCGGAAAGGAGCTGTCCTCACGCCGCCGCGCCTGATTCCATCCGGATTTTGCGCCGCTTCATCTGCTGCAGTTGCGCATGGCGCGCGCAGTCGAGCAGCACCGCCAGAAAGATGATTGAACTGGTAATCAGCGGATAAACATACGGGTTGGCGTTGATGATGTTCAGGCCGCTCTCGACGGTCTGCATGAGCACGGCGCCGAGGAGCGTTCCGGGCAGGACATTCCCGCGTCCGCCGAACAGGCTGGTTCCGCCCAGCACGGCCGCGGCAATTGCGGCGAATTCACGCTGGGCGCCGAAGGTCGGCGAGACCGCGCCCAACTGCGAGAGCAAAACCAGCCCCCCCACCGCTGCGCATGCCCCGCTGATTACATACACCCACGCCAGCACCCGTCCCGTTGGAATCCCCGCCTTCCGCGCCGCTTCCGGATCGTGCCCTACCGCGTAGATATGCCGTCCGAACGGCGTGTGGCGGAGCGTAATGTGGGCTGCAAGAACCACGATGGCCATCACGAAG
Organism: Candidatus Sumerlaeia bacterium; assembly: GCA_026415575.1. Taxonomy (GTDB): domain Bacteria; phylum Sumerlaeota; class Sumerlaeia; order JADFCW01; family JADFCW01; genus JADFCW01. The sequence goes on along the minus strand of JAOAGV010000033.1, from coordinate 25,129 downwards.
ACGGGAAAAGGTATGCCGCCGATCCTCATGGCCCCGATCTGGACAAGGTCGGGCAGGTTCATCGCGCGGGTTTTGGTGATCCACAAACTCAAGCCGCGCGCCACAAACAACATCGCCAGCGTGGCCATGAACGGAAGGATGCGCAGCCGCGCGACACACAACGCATTGAGCGCGCCGCAAATCAGTCCGATCCCCACAATGGCTGCAAAAGCCAGTGCAACCGAGCCGTTGCCCAAAAGAATCTTTCCTGCAATCGCCGCCGACAGGAACATAATCGAACCCACGGACAGGTCAATGCCGCCGGTCAAAAGAACAAACGTCATCCCCGTAGCCACAATCGCCGCCGACGAAGCCTGAATCAGGATATTGACAAAATTGTCCCAGCGCAGAAACGCCGCCGATTGAACGGCAAAGAGGCAAGCGACCGCTGCAAACAGAAGCAGCGAGGCATGATTCAACACGAAAAGCGCGGCGCGGCGACCCAGGTTCACGGCTCGTCTCCTTCCCCCAGCGCGGCGCGCAAAATTCGCTCCTGATCAAATTCCCGGCGTTCCAATGCCGCGCGAATTTCGCCCTGCCGCATCACCAGAATCCGGTCGCACATTCCGATCAATTCCTCAATCTCGGAGGAAATGAACAGAACAGCGGCGCCTCCGGCGGCCAGTTCGGCGATAAGCCCATACACCTCGTGCTTGGCGCCGATGTCAATGCCGCGCGTCGGCTCGTCGAGCACAACCACCGCCGGACTGGCCAAAAGCCATTTGGCCAGCACGGCCTTTTGCTGATTGCCCCCGCTGAGGGTTTTTGCGGCTTGGCGGCGGATGGAAGCACAGCGCAACCGGACGCGATCGGCCTCGCGCGCCGTGGCCTCATTCATGGCGGAAAAATCCAGCAGCCTCAAGGGAGACCGTGCAAACGCCGACAGCGAGGCCAGTGCGATATTCTCCGCGACGGAAGCATCCATGAGAAGACCTTCCTCGCGGCGGTTTTCGGTCAGAAACGCCATGCCGCGTCGAATGCGCTCGCGCGGCGAACAATTCCGGATCGGCTCGCCGCGCAACAGAAGGTCGCCCGTCTCGCACGGGTCGAGGCCGAACAAAATGCGCGCCAACTCGGTGCGGCCCGAACCCATCAGGCCGGCCACGCCGAGTATCTCTCCGGCGTGCAGGGTGAAGTGAACATTGTGAATCACGCCCGGCTGCGACAAGCCGCGGGCCTCGAGAACGGCCGGACCGCGCGCAACAGGCGGACGCGCCGGATAGAGGCGCTCGACGTCGCGTCCGACCATGAGGGAAATCATTCGGGGGATCGGAAAATCCGCCACCGGCCCGAAACCCACAACCTCGCCGTCCCGCAGCACCAGCAGCGCATCGCACAACCGCCGCACATCCCCCAGTATGTGTGAGATATATAGGATCGAGGCCCCTTGCGCGCGGAGCCGCTCAATCAAGGCAAACAGCCTTTCTGCTTCATGGGCGGTCAGCGACGTCGTTGGCTCGTCGAAAATAATGACCCGGGCGTTGAGCGCCAAAGCCTTGGCGATTTCCACCAGCTGACGTTCGCCGGGCGAAAGGTCCTCGATGAGCAAGTCGGGCGGCAGACGCAGGTCCACATCGGCCAGCAGGCGTTGGGCGTGGTTGCGCAGCGTCCGACGGCAGATGAACGGTGTGGGCAGGCGCCCAAGCGTCCGGCGCGGAAACGAATCGAGAAACAAGTTCTCCGCGATGCTCAGATTGGCGAAGAGATTCAACTCTTGATGAATAAAGGCGATGCCGTGGCGCGAGGCATCCGCCGGATTGCGCGGCTGATACGGCTGCCCGTCCAGATGGAGCGTGCCCGAATCGGGCCGGACGACGCCGCCGAGGATGTTCATCAGCGTGGATTTTCCCGCGCCATTTTCTCCGACCACGCCCAAGGCGCTCCCGCGCCGCACCGAAAAACTCACATCACGCAGCACGGGGATGCCGAAGAAACTTTTGTTTATTTTTTCGCATTGAAGAATGGGAGTGCCCTCGGAGGAAGCGGGAGGAAAAGAAGCAGGGCCGTGGGCGGAAACAATGGACGACATGGACAAAAAATCTTCCTTTTCACACGTGCTCGCGCAGAGGGGAAATCTGCGCCGCCTTGGCGCGGCGCGGCCGCGCCAGCCATTGCTGCAGGCGGTCCATATATAGATAAAATATAGGGGTGACGTAGAGCGTCAGGGTCTGCGAAAAGAGAAGGCCGCCGACCACAGCCAGACCCAGCGGCCGCCGCGCCTCGGCCCCCGCGCCGATGCCGATGGCAATCAGCGACGTGCCCACCAGCGCCGCCATGGTGGTCATCATAATCGGACGAAAACGAATGAGGCAGGCGTCATAAATGGCTTGGTCGGCGCTCTTGCCTTCCTTCTTCTGCGCCTCGATGGCAAAATCTATCATCATGATGCCGTTCTTCTTGACGAGTCCGACCAGCATGATCACGCCAACAAAGGCGTAAAGGTTCAGGTCCATGCCAAACAGCATGAGCGTCAGCAGCGCGCCGAAACCGGCCGGCGGCAGACTGGTCAAAATCGTAACCGGATGGATGAAACTTTCGTAGAGAATTCCGAGCACCAGATAGATCACCAGTATGGCCAGAATGAGCAGCAAGCCCATGCCTTTGAGCGAGGCCTGAAAGGCCTGCGCCGTGCCTTGAAACCGCGTGCTGATCGAAGCGGGCAGTGTGGCGGCCGCCAAATCCTCGATCGCCTTCACCGCATCGCTGAGAAAGGTTCCCGGAGCAAGGTTGAAGGAAAACGTCACAGCGGGAATCTGTCCCGTGTGATTGATGGTCAGCGGTCCGACGCCGCGCGTGACTTTGGCCAGTGTGCTCAGCGGCACAAGGTCGCCGCTTGTCGAGCGCACATACAGCATGGAGAGGGCGTTCGGGTCGCGCTGATACTCCCGCTCCAGTTCCATGATGACATAGTATTGGTTGTTCGGCGTGTAGATCGTCGAAATCTGCCGCGAGCCGTAGGCATAGTAAAGCGTGTCTTCGATCTGCTGAACGGTGACCCCAAGGGCGGAGGCCTTGTCGCGGTCAATCTCCACGCGGGCTTCCGGGTTCTTGATCTGCAGGTCGCTGGAGACATCCTGAATGCCGGGCAAGTTGCGCAGCCTTGTTTCAAACTGCTGGGCGCAGGCATAGAGCTCGTCGGTGTCCGGACTTTGCAGTGTGAACTGATAGAGGCCGCGGCTCATGCGTCCGCCCAGCGAGATCAATTGCGGACTTTGCAGAAAGGTCTGAATGCCCGGGATTTCTGCAAGACGTGGACGCAGCTGCTCGATAATCTGGTCTGCAAGCAGCTTCCGCTCTTTCCGGTCTTTCAACTTGATCATTCCAAATCCCGTGTTGCCACCGGACGCCGATGTCCCGCGCGGGCCGCAGCTGGACATCAGCGATTCCACGGCGGGATGCGACCGCAGGACGGCGGCCACTTCCTGCTGATGCCGCGCCATATCCTCGAACGAGATGCCCTGCGTGGCCTCGGTGGACAGCACAATCCGGCCCGTATCCTGACCGGGGATGAACCCCTTGGGAATCCGGCGAAACAGGTCCACGGTGGCCACGGTAACGGCAATCAGGACGAGGAGGGTGCTGAACCGATGCCGCAGTACAAACCGCAGCGTCGCCGCGTAGGTTTTCAGCACCACCTGAAACACCCATTCCGACGCATTGTAAATCACGCCGCGATGAACAAGGTGCTGAGGTTTGAGAAAGCGGCTGCACAGCATCGGTGTCAGCGACAGGGAAACGAACCCGGAGATCAATATGGCCGCCGCAATCGTGACCGCAAACTCCCGGAACAGGCGGCCCACAATCCCCGGCATGAACAGCACCGGAATGAAAACCGCCACCAGAGAGAACGTCATGGACAGGATGGTGAAGCCCACTTCGCGCGAGCCTTCCAGCGACGCCTGATACGGCTCCTTGCCCATCTCGACGTGGCGGATATTGTTCTCCAGCATCACGATCGCATCATCCACCACAAATCCGACCGCGAGGGTCAGGGCCATCAGCGAGATATTGTCGAGACTGTAGTCGAGCACATACATCACGGCAAACGTACCGACAATCGAGAACGGCAGCGCGAGGCTTGGAATCGCCGTGGCGCGTACATTGCGCAGAAACAAAAAGATTACGGCAACCACCAGCCCCAGCGTGAACCACAGCGTCATTTTCACATCATTGACCGACTCGCGGATGGACTCCGAGCGATCATAAAGGACATCTATGTTCACTGCTGCAGGAATTTGCGCCCGAAACTGCGGCAAAAGCTTTTTGATGGCATCTACAACCTCGACCGTGTTGGTGCCGGGCTGTCGCTGCACGGCCAGCACCACGGCGCGCTGGTCGTTATACCACGCGGCCGCCTTGTCGTTTTCTACACTGTCGAACACGCGCCCCAAATCGCCCAGCCGCAGCGGATTGCCCTCACGGTAGGCTACAATCACCGGTTTGTAGGCATCCGCATTGAGCAGCTGACCGCTTGACCGGACGGTATAAGCGCGAAACGGGCCGTGCAGAATGCCGGTCGGCAAATTGACGTTGGCGTTGCGCACCGCCCTTGCCACTTCGTCTATGCCAATCCGCCGCTTGGCCAGAAGTTTGGGGTTTAGTTGGATGCGTACGGCGTATTTTTGCGAGCCGAAGACACTGACCTGCGCAACGCCGCTGACCATCGAGATGCGCTGCGACATGACCGTCTGGCCGTATTCGTCAAGCAGGGAAAGCGGGACAAGAGGCGACGAGAGCGCCAGATAGAGAATAGGCTGGTCCGCCGGGTTTTCCTTGCGCAGCGACGGCGGCGTGGGCATGTCGGGCGGCAACCGGCGGGCGGCTTTGGCGATGGCCGACTGAACGTCCTGCGCCGCGGCGTCTATGTCGCGTTCGAGCGCAAACTCCATCGTGATTTGCGTCGAACCCAGCGCGCTGATCGAATTCATCGAGTTCAGTCCGGGAATGCTCGAAAACTCGCGCTCGAGGGGCGTGGCCACCGACGAGGCCATCGTTTCGGGACTGGCCCCCGGCAGACTGGCACTGACCTGAACAGTCGGGAAATCCACGGTCGGCAAATCGTTGACCGGCAAGACCATGTAAGCCATTGCCCCAAAAATAAAAATCGCTGCCATAACCAGTGTGGTCATGACCGGGCGATGAATGAATGGCTCGGCGATATTCATAACCTGTCCACTGCGTCCGCGTTGTTCCCCGCGTCTATTCCGTCCATTTCGTGCCCCGGCCACGTCCCGCTATTGTGCCCGCGTCAGTGGCGGCGATGTCGCTTCGTTGCGAACGCGCACCCTCGAACCCTGCGTCAGCCGAAGGTGCCCGTCGGTCACGACCGTTTCGCCGGCCGCCAGCCCGTTTTCAATGATGGCTTGGTTTTCAAAAACGCGGCTGACTGTAACCGTGCGGGACGAGACGCGCGAGTCCTCGCCTACGACAAATACATATTGACCGATCTGCCCCGTCTGCACGGCGTGTGCGGGCACTACAATGCGGTCGCGTTCTTCGGTCAGCAAAAGACTGACCTCGACAAACTGGCCGGGCCAGAGCGCGCGGTCGGCATTGTCGAAGGTCGCCTTGAGCGTCACGGTTCCCAGCGTGGCGTCCACCGTATTGTCCACAAAGGTCAGCACGCCCGCGACCGGGCGGGACAGCCCTCCGATTGCCGTGGCGTGCACTTTCAAGGGCGACTCGGCCATATACTTCCGCACCAACGGCAAATCCTGTTCGGGAATCGCAAATCCCACATAAATGGGGCTCATCTGAACGATGACTACGAGCACGTCGTTGTTGCGCACCAGATTGCCGGCATGCACGCGCAGATTGCCCGTGCGGCCGTCCAGCGGCGAACGGATGGTGCAGTAGCTGAGGCGAACTTGGGCGTTCTCGACGGCGGCTTCATCGGCGCGGACGGCCGCTTCGAGCGCCTCGGCCTGCGAGCGCGCCTGATCGCGCTCTTCTTCGCTGGCTATGCCGCGCTTGAAAAGCGCCTCGGCGCGCTCGGCGTTTTTCCGGGCGTTGTCCGCCTGCACGCGGTCGCGTGTGAGGTTGGCTTGCGCTTGCGCGAGGGCCGCCTGATACGGGCGCGGGTCTATGGTGAACAAAAGATCGCCTTTCTTGACATCCTGACCCTCGCGAAAATGAACCTGCTCAAGAACCCCTTCGATCTGCGCGCGAACTTGAACGGTCGAATAGGCTTCCACGTATCCGAACGTTTGAATCATCAGCGGGACGGTGGTCGCCGCCGCCCGTTCCACTCGAACCGCCACGGGCGCCGGCGACTTGGCCGGAGGCGCTTTGCGACCGGGATTGGAGCAAGAGAGCAAGCACGCCACCGCGCCGGCTGCGACAACGCACCAGCGCTGCGGTTTTCGTCCCGATGCCATCGTCCTGTTGCCCCCGCTCTGAAAAGTCATTTTCACGATCGCAGGTGTTGTCAAATTCGTTCTGCCCAATTCTGAATTGAAATAGGCGTATGTCAATGGCGAATGTTCCGCTTGACAAGAAGCGAGCAGCAACCCGCCATACAATCGCACCCGATTCACAGGAGCATTGCCGATGACTCATTGCATCCATCTCATTATTACGCTTCTTCTTGCAAGAGGGGGCGGGGTTGAGGCCGACCTCGTAATCCGAAACGCTCTGCTTTGCGACGGCACCACCCAGACCGCCGCCGTCGGCGACATCGCCATTCGCGGCGACCGCATCGTGGCCGTCGGAAAATTTTCAACGCGCGGCAGCCCACGCCAAATCGAGGCAACGGGTCTGGTCGCCGCGCCCGGCTTCATTGATCTGCATACCCACAGCGAAGACATTGCAAAACCTGCTCTGCGTTTGAACAAGAACTACCTGATGCAGGGCGTTGCAACGGTGGTTACGGGCAATTGCGGCAGCGGCCGCATGGATATCGCCAAATACCTCGACGAGATCGCGCAAAACGGCGCAGGCACCAATGTCGCGCATCTCATCCCGCATAGCCGGATTCGCAGCACAGTCCTTGGGACGGACCAGCAGCGCAAACCCAGCCCCGACGAGCTGGCGAAAATGAAAGCGTTGGTGGACGAGGGCATGAGAGCCGGCGCGTGGGGAATATCCACCGGCCTGCCCTATGTTCCCGGTTGTTTTGCCGACGCCGACGAGTTGGTGGAACTGGCGCGCGTGGCGGGTCGGCACGGCGGCCTCTTTGTTTCACACATCCGAAATGAAGGCATCCGCGTGGTCGAGTCCGTCGCAGAAGTCATCGCCATCGGGCAGTCGGCCAAACTGCCCGTTCACATTTCGCACATCAAAGTGATCAGCCGCCAAGCGTGGGGACTTTCGGAGAAAGTCATTCAACTGATCGAGGAAGCGCATCGGCGCGGCCAGAAGGTTACCGCCGACCAGTATCCCTATATCGCAAGCAGCACCGATCTGGGCTCGATGGTAATCCCAAGCGAGTATCGCAGCGCCAAAAAACTGGCGGAATCTTTGGCCGACAAGACCCGTGCCGACGAGGTCAGAAAACGCATCGCCGAAGGGATTGAGGCGCGCAACGGCGCCGACGCTCTGGTGATCGCAAAGTATGCCAAGAATCCGGCGTGGCAGGGCAAAAGCCTTGCCGCGATCGCCGCACAGAAAGGCCTGACGCCCGTGGATCTTGTCATCGAGATTGTCCAGAACGGCAATGCGCGCATCGTTAACTTTGCCATGAACGAAGACGAAGTCCGGCGGTTTATGCGCCTGCCCTATGTGGCCACGGCCAGCGACGGCGCGGTAATGCTGCCCGACAACTCGATTCCCCACCCGCGCAGCTACGGCTGTTTTCCCCGCAAGATCGGACGCTACGCGCTAACCAGCAAGACGCTTTCGCTCGAAGCAGCGATCCGAAGCGCCAGTGGTCTGCCGGCCGACATTTTCCAGATTCCCGAACGCGGCTATCTCCGGCCCGGATACTTTGCCGACGTCGTGGTGTTTGATCCAAAAACGTTTCGCGACACGGCGACGTTCACCAACCCCCACCAATATGCAACGGGCGTTCGCTTTCTGTTCGTCAACGGCAAGGCGGCGATCGCGAATGGCAAGGTGACCGGCGAATTGGCCGGCCGGGTACTGAGACACAAAAGTCCCGTCGCTGCGGCGGATGGCCACGGACGGCAGGCAGAAAGTGGAGCGCGTCAACGCGGTGCGCAGAGTGAACAACGCTCGCCGCACGCCGGCGTGTTCGATCCCGGCCCGGGCGGTCTGGCGGTTCTGAAATAAATCTTCAAACTCGATCGGGCGGAAAACCGTTTGGGCACGGCTGTGCCGAATGGCAACGGACAACCGGCTGCGGATTCCTGCACCGTTTCTCCATCGTGCCTTACGCCGGTTTTGGCGTCAGCACCGCCCGCACGGCCTCGACACAGCGGTCCACATCCTCGCTGGTAATGGTCAGCGGCGGCAGGAACCGCATAACGGTTGGACCGGCCAGAAGACCCAGAATGCGATGCTCATCCTGCAAGGCCTGCAAATACTTCTGGGCTTTTTCTTTTAGCTCGATTCCCAGCATCAATCCCAGCCCCCGGACTTCACGAATGAGCGGCGACTGGATGGCGCGCAGCTTGGCAATAAATTCCTCGCCGCGCACCCGTGCATTTTCCGGCAGGTTGTGCGACTCCATGAAAGCGATCGTCGCCAGTGCCGCCGCACAGGCGAGGGGGTTGCCGCCGAACGTGGAGCCGTGCGAACCTTTCGTCATCGTTTGCAGTTTCGGGCCGAATGCAATCGCGCCCATCGGCACACCGCCCGCGATCGCCTTGCCCAAACACAAGATGTCCGGCACGATGTTGTAGCGCTGAAAGCCGAACCATGCGCCTGTGCGTCCAAAGCCCGTCTGGACTTCATCGAGGATGAGCAGCAGACCGCGCTCGTCGCACAATTTACGCAGCGCCGGCAAATACTCCGGGGAGGCCGGTTTGACGCCGCCCTCGCCCTGCACGGGCTCGACGATAACCGCCGCCGTCTTGTCGGTTACCGCGGCTGTCGCCGCCTCGATGTCGTTGTAGGGAACATGGACAAATCCCGGTACCAGCGGCTCGAAAGGCTCGCGGTAGTCTTTTTTATGGGTGGCGCTGAGGGCGCCAAGCGTGCGGCCGTGAAAGCCGTGATACATGGCGATAAAATCGGTTTTGCCCGTGTTCATTCGCGCGAACTTGATCGCCCCTTCGAGCGCTTCGGTTCCGGAATTGCAGAAGAAAAAGCGATGGAGGCCGTCGGGCAGAAGTGAAGCAATCTTCTGCTGCAGGAGCGCACGTTTGTCGTTGTAAAAAATCTCCGTGCAGGAGATCAGCGTGCGGGCCTGCTCGGCAATGGCTGCCGCCACGGCGGGGTTGGCATGGCCGACGCTGGCAACGGCGTATGCCGCGCTGTAATCGTAATACTCCACGCCCTTGTCGTCCCACACGCGCAGCCCTTCGCCGCGTACCAGTGTCAGCGCCCGTTTGGCAAACAGGCCCGATGTGTATTGATTCTCAATCGCCTGATAGTCCATGTCATCCCTCCGCAACCGAATACCGGTTCATAAGGTGGAAAAACTAACACACGTGGAAACATAGGCGGCAGAAGTTCGCCCATGCAAAAAAGAAAACGACACTTCAAGCACGCTATTTCGCGCATTCAACAAGAAAATTTGAATGACGCGGCTGAAGGATGCATCCCGAAAAACCGGGAACAGGCTATTGGCTTCTTGCCTTGTCCGATTGAAGATTCTTAATGGGAGTTTTGGGTTTTTACACTTGGATTAAAGAACCGTGCCAAATCGTTTCCCTGACTCTTCAAGGAATCGCCCCACGCAAAGGCGCCAAACCCAAAACGGTTCATTCTTTTCTGCTCAACGGTGAGCTATTCAAATGCTGCGGCCTAAAGTTAGCGGCCGTCTGGCGGACCGGCAAATGCGGCCTTCTATCTGCCGGCCACCGAATCCGGAAGGGTCAAAGCGCTCGAAAAAAAAGTGAAAAAAGTGCTTGCATTTATCTAGACGCTATGCATACCAATGAAAATAGAAAGCCCGACAAGGATGTTTTTCGAAACCGTCGGCAGGAGGAACAATTAGCGTTTTTCTAATTTCTATAGCCGCTGTTCCAAAATTGTAGGAAAACATCCCCACAACCTTGCGGTTCGGGCGGTTTCGCCAAGAGCATTTGCAGGCGACAGATCACCATAGGAAATGCAAGACGGGAGACGCTCCATGGCACCGCATGCAGAAAACCGCAACCGCCGACGCCACGCCCGCATCGCCGTTTCGGCGGACATGCGTTACGGGGTGCGTGAGTCGGCCCACCAGACGCCACCTGATCTTTGGGAGGGAACAGTCGTCAATATCTCGATATCCGGCGCGGCCTTCAAAACCAGCCGCAAGGTCGCCGAGGGCGCACATGTCGAAATGGTGATTCTTCAGTCCAATCCCGTGCGGTGCATCCAACTGCTGGGAACCGTCAAGCGTTGCGAAAATCTATTGGAAATCAACGCGGCCGAGCCGGACAAATCTCCGTCCCGTTGCTTCCTTGTGGCTGTTGAATTCGCCCATTTGCTGAGCGTCGAGGAACTGGCCATGCTTCGCGGGCGCTTGGCCATGGATGCCACGGTTGCCGAGTCTTCCGCCGCTCCCTCCGACGAAAGCCCGTCAGAAACTGTCGTTCTCCAAGAAAACATCATTTCTCAATTCATCAACCGAAGCTTTGACTAAAGCGTTGCTTTGCCCGAAACTCCAAGCCGCCGAACGCGTCTGCCTGCCCTCACTTTATAATCCGACAGGCCAAGTCCCGCGCAAAATCGGGAACTTTCAACGACAGCCGTCCTCCTGTGGCCGTTGCTTGGCTCTCGTCCGCGATTTCGCCTTTCCAGCAATCCCACCATTGCACGCGATACGGACCGTCGGCCAAATCTGAAACGGTCAGGGTTGCACTGCCGACCGGTTTCGGGGCGGCCCGCTCTACAACCAGTTTCCACCACGTCGCCTCAGTGTTGTAGAACCACAGCCATGCGGCCGATTTTGCCTGAAGCCCCATTACGCCCGCCTGCGGATTCGTCACCGTTGCCTTTGCCGCCTGCAGATCTGCATCGCCAAACGGAATTCCAGCCACAAAACCAGCCAGCGGGCGATAGTGGTGATACTGGTTCCGCCGCTCGATCTCCTCCCACCACCACGGAAGCGCTGTTCCGGCCAGACCCGACATTGCCGAGGCCCAGAGCGCCTGATGCAAGTGGACGTACTCTGCGTCGTCATTTCCATAGTTTGAGCGCATGAACTTGTCGTCGGCCAGACCGAACTCGCCCAGCAGGGCCGGTTTGGGCGGCGAGTTCTTCAGGAGCCAAGCGGCCTGCTGCCGCACCGACTCAACGGCGTCCTTGAACAGGTCGCCGGTGGTCGGCCGCATGTAGTAGTGCAAGTCGGCCGTGTCGAGTTTCGGATGGCGGTAGGCGCGCGGCGCCGGCCCCCAGTTGCTGGTTCCGCGCAAGTGCCGGTAGGGGTCGTTCTGTTCGAGATACTCGCCCATCTCGCGGTAAAAGCGGTCGGTCGGGCGGCCCGGATCCATCTCGTTCCAATACTCCCACGCGGCAATCGAGGTCGAGTAGCCCCAGCGCGCAATGGCGTAGCGGAACAGGCGCTTGGCGTCGGCGATGGCGCGGCCATAGACGGCGCTGGTTTCGTCCTTGAGCCGGTCCATGTAAAGATCGCGCGTGAGCAGACACAGCTGAATGCGGATGCCTTCCTTCTCGGCGCATTCGAGCAGCTGATCGAAGACAAAGCAGTCGGCCGGATGATAAAAACCAATGACGGGACGGTTGACGTCGGCCTCCCAAAGTATCTCAGGTCCGCCGTCCGCCTCGCGCAGCGACAGGTCGCGCAGATAAGCTGCACCCTTGCCGGTCAAGCGAACCGCGGTGCGTTGAAGCCACCACTGGTTGGGGGCCGTGACGAACTCATGGCGAAAGTCTGCCCATTGGGGAGCGGCCGGAAGATTCAGGGGATCGCGCCCGCCCATGTCCACCGTGATCCCCGCGCCGTCAGCCGTGAGATAGCGGCCGGTCAGACGATAGCGCGTTCCCGCGCGGAGGGCCATGGGAGCGGTCGGGACAAATTCCGCCGAGGCGTTCTTGTCGCCGGCGATACGGACGCACTTGGCGGCCGGCGCGCCGGACGGTGGCTGCGGGTCGTCGGCCACAGGCGGCTTCCAGTTCCACGTGCGGGTCCAGCCGTTCTTGCGGCCCTCGAAACACATCCCCCAATCTTCGCACGAGGCCCAGACCCGCACATAGTTGGCGCCCTGCGCCGCCATCTTGCGGAAAATGCCTTCCGACTCGCTCAGCGATTTGATGAAGGCGACGTTTTGCCCGATGGCGAAAAACGGCGAGCCGTCGTCGAGGCAGAAGTATCGCGGGTTGGCCCGTGCCACGCGCACATGTCCCTTGTTGGCAGAAGGCGTGCACTCAAATACGACGGGCTTGGAGCGTGCTTCACCGGCAGCACCGTGCAGGACTGCGACCGCCGAATGCCGGCCGATTTCCATCGGGGCAAACCGCGCCTTCCATACCGGTAGACCGACCGGATAGAGCCAGTCTTGCTGGCGGCGGCCTTCGCCCATGGTTTTTCGCTCGAAGGGCTGATAATAAAACGCGGGCAGGCGAATTCTCTTTCCGCTCGGTGCGGTGATCTCCAAATCCAGCGCAGTGTGGTCGGGATCGAAGGGGTTGCCTTCGGGTATCGGTGCGGCGAGGGAAAACTCGATCTTCTCGTGAAGACCGACCCGTTCGGCACCGGCTTCGACCGCGATAGACGGAGCGGCGGGCCATACCCGGCCATGACTTAAAAGACAAACGAAAAGCCAGGCAACATGAGGAAACCTGAAACGTGACATGGCGTGTCTCATGATTCATCCTCCGTTTTGCACTTGCGCTTCATTGCCGGTCGAGCGCACAACAAATTGCGTCTTTGAGCAAGAACTTTTACACGGGAGACCCACTGCCATGCGGATGCCGACTCCATGTGCCCACCACACGATTCTGCCCGCAATCCTCATGCTGCCGGTTTGGCTGGCTCCGGTCTTGGCGGCGCAACATCAATTCGACATTATCGTCTATGGCGGAACGGCCGGCGGAGCTGTTGCCGCCATTGCTGCGGCCAATGAGGGCTGCTCGGTTGCGCTTCTGATGCCTGAGGCATCTCTGGAGCCGGTCGCGCTGATTGAATCGGATAAGACCGTGTTGGCGCATTCCGGGACGACCGGCGGACTGGCGAAGGAGATTCTCGAACAGTCGAAAGCGAGCAGCCTCGAAGCGGTGCTCAGCCGCCGGCTGCAAGAGGCGGGTGTGGCGGCGTTTGGCGGCCAGCGCGCGCTGCGGATTAAAAAGGCGGGTGTCCGAATCGCTGGTCTGACCACTTCCAAGGGCGACTTCTTCTCCGCCCGTGTTTTTGTGGACGCCTCATCCGGCGGTGCACTTCTGCCCCTCGCCGGTATTTCCGCCAAAACCGCCAAAGCCCCGCGAGTGCAACAAGTCTTGTTCGGCGAGTATGTAATCAGCCCCGCCGACCTGACGCCCGACCGCGCCCAACCGGATTCCATCGGACTTGCGGTCCATCTTGCAGATGCAGCGCAGGGAACGACCCTGCCCTTTCAAATCCCCTATCGCGCGCTCATCCCAAAGCGGTCGGACTGCGACAACTTGCTGACGGTTGAATGTGTTTCCGCAGACGAGACGGTGCTGCCGGCGCTTCGCCCGCCGGCGGTTGCGATGGTGTTGGGCCACAGTGCCGGTGTTGCCGCCGCGTGGGCCGCTCAATGCAATGCCCGCGTGGGGGAAGTCAATTACACCTTGCTGGGCAAGAAACTACGGCTGCAAAAGCAGATTCTCGATGTGCCCGGAAGCGAGCGCAACCGCGCTGCGGCTTTGGGGTTCGACGGCGTGGTCGTGGACAACGCGCAGGCCCAATTCACCGGCACATGGGAGTTTTCCACCGCCATTCGCCCGTTTGTCGGCGGCGACTATCAGCACGACGGCAACACCGACAAGGGTACAAAGGCCGTGCGGTTCGTGCCCTTCCTGCCGTCCGACGGTGAATACGAAGTCCGAGTCTCGTGCGTCCCCGGCAGCAATCGCGCCTCGAACGTGCCGGTGATCGTGAATACCGCCGACGGACCGACAACCGTCGTGGTGAATCAAAAGAAACCGCCGAAAACCCCGCCCTTTGCGCCAATCGGCGTTTTTCGTTTCAAGGCCGGCTCTTCCGGCTATGTGGAAATTCGCACCACCGGCACCGACGGCCATGTCATTGCCGACGCTGTGCAATGGCTGCCGCGCGCATCGAAAAAACAAAAGTAGAACGGAAAAAAGAGCAAAGGGAAAAGGGACAGGTAGAATGGAAAAGACAAAATCCAGAAGGCACTCTGCTCATTCCGTCCATATTGTCCACCCTGTCCATACCCACTTCCCCCAAATCAATTCCATCGAGGTGAAACCATGACTACCCTGTTCGGCAAGAAATGGAAACGCTCCGATCTGATGCGCCGCGTCGGCCATCTCGACCAGATCGGCGGTATCCGCAAAGTCATTCTCGACGACGGAAACACAAAGGGCGTCTCCGCACTGGAGTTTTCGACCGGTACGGGGTTTGCCTTCACCGTGCTGGCCGACCGCGGCATGGACATCAGCGCGGCCAGCTACTGCGGCCGGTCGCTGTGCTGGCGCTCGCCCGCAGGCGATGTCGCTCCGGCCTTCTATCAGCCCGAAGGGCTGGAATGGCTGCGCACCTTTCCGGGAGGGCTGATTGCCACCTGTGGTCTGACCTATCTCGGCGCACCCACCACGGATCAGGGCGAGGCGCTCGGCCTGCACGGCCGCTACACCTCGCTGCCGGCGCGCGAGGTGTCGTTCGGCGGCTTTTGGGAAAAGGACAGTTACTTTCTCTGCGCCGAGGGCACCATGCGCGAAGGGTTTCTGTTCGGCCCGAACCTCGTGCTGCGCCGCACCATTGTGGCCGTTCTCGGCGAATCGCGTGTGGTGGTCGAGGATGAAATCGAAAACGAAGGCTGGACGCCGCAGCCCCTGATGATTCTCTATCACTGCAATTTCGGCTTTCCGCTGGTGGATGAGAACGCCCGCATCTATGCGCCATCCAAGAGGACTTTGGCGCGTGGAACGCACGAACCTGTGGCGGCGGAAATATGGTCGCGCTTCGACAAACCCACGGCCAAAATCGGCGAGAAGGTTTTCTACCACGAGATGCAGGCCGACCGCCGCGGCGTCGTGACCGTAATTGTGGCCAATGAGGCGGCCGACGGCCGACGCGGTCTTGGCGCATACTTGCGCTATGCGCAACCAACGCTTCCGAAGTTCGTGCAGTGGAAAATGTGCGGCGAGGGAGCCTATGTGCTGGGCCTTGAACCGGCCAACTGTTGGGTGGACGGCCGCGACGCCGAGCGCAAAAACAAAACGCTGGTCTCTTTGCGCCCGGGCGAAACGATCACAACGCACTTGGAAATCGGTGTTCTCGACGGCGAAAAAGCCATCGCCGAAATGCGCAAGACCATCGCGCGCGTCTAGCGCCGTCAGCCCGTAGTGCAACCCAAAGGCCGCACTACCAGCACGAAGATTAACCTGCGAACCTTGCATGCAAATCCAGTCTGCAAATGATGAGAATATGGCGTGCAGAAATATCCGCAGCCGCCGCATGCTCATGCTGTGCGCGATTGTCCTCTTTTCGTTGGGACTGCTTCTCTCCCAAACAAGCCTTCCCATAGACGATGCGTTTATTTCCTTGCGCTATTTACACAACTGGCTGACCGGCATGGGTTGGGTCTTCAACCCCGGCGAACGGGTCGAGGGCTATTCGAATTTTCTTTGGATTGTGTTCCTTGCCGTTCCGGCCGCAGCGGCGATGCAGTTTGTGCCCGCCGACGCCATGAACACGGTTTTGGTTCCATGCGCGCTTGTCGCAGATTATGTGTGTGCGTTGGGCTGTGTGATTCTGCCGGCAATGTTTGCCTTTCGACTGGGAAAGCAGCTGGGCTGGTGGCGATATGGCGCGGCGGTTTTGCTGGCGGTCAATCCCTTGCTGGTATTTTGGGCGGGCAAGGGAATGGAAGTTAACTTCTACACCTTTCTTCATCTTCTCTTTGCGCTATTGGTTTTTCAATTTCGCGAGGATGAATTGAAGCACTGGAAAAGCGGCCTGATTGTCGGACTGGTCGCCGCCGCGATTGCGCTGACGCGCCCCGAAGGCATGGTCGCCCCCGCCGCTGTGCTTCTCGCGCTAATCGCTGCAGATCGAGGGCGTCGCCGGTCGCATCTTGCGGCGCTGGTCCTTCTGGCCGCCGCTGTGGCAGGACAGATTGCGTTTCGCCTCGCCTATTACGGGCTGCCGTGGCCGAACACCTACTATGCAAAGCGCCTGCCACTTGGTCTCGCGTTGCAAGGCGGACTCAACTACCTGCGCAAGTTCGCCGTCGGCATGTCTTCGAGCGAAGCCTGGTTTTATCCGACAGGCTGGATGGATCACTTGCCTGTGTGGCTCGTGTGCGGCATCGCGTGGGTTTTTGCCGTGCGGCAATGGAGGCGGCTGTGGCCGATCGCGCTGCAAATGGCCGCACTCGTTGGCGTGGCGGTGTATGTGGGCGGCGACTGGATGCCGGCGTTTCGATTCTTCCTGCCGGCGGTGCCGCTCGGTTTGCTGCTTGTTGCCGCGGGGTTGAAGGAACTTTCCGCCCCGCCGGCTGGGACGGCTTCGGCCCTCGACACAAATCCCCAAATAGACTGGCAGGCAGTTCTGAGCGCGCCGGCCGCCAATCGCCGCCTTCTCATCGCCGTCGGACTATTCGCTGTTCTACTGAGCGCCGAGGCGGTCGGGCTTTTTCGGATGGCTCGCAGCCACGAATTCGACCGCTGGCGCTGGCATCCCAAGCACTACATGCCGGCGGCCAACTGGTTGAAGGCCAACGCCCCCGCCGGTGCGCTTGTCGCCTTGTCCGACATCGGAATTATCTCGTTCCACAATCCTCAACTTCGCTTCCTCGATGTGTTGGGACTGACCGACCGCCACATTGCCGCCGTCGAGGGGATTCATTATCTGAAAACCGATCTCGACTACGTTCTAGGCTGCCAACCCGACTATGTCCTCGTCATGCGGTTTGTCTGGCCGGAGTTGGAGAAGACCCTGCCCAAGACGCAATTCGACCGGCAGTTTCTTGCCCGCGTCGAGCAGGCAAAAGATTACGAAATGGTGCAGCGGATCAAAGGCTGGCGCGAGGGGATGAACGGCGAACGCTACGTATTGTTTGAGGTCTATAAACGCAGCAACACAACGCCCCGTGCAGTTGAATCCATGCCCGCTCGCTCCGCCGCACCGCTGTCATGGCAGCCAAGCGGTCAAGCCGAGCCGACAACAAAGAAAAAGCCGGTCATATCATCATGACCGGCAAACACTCAGTTGGTCCGATTGTTAAATCTTACCCCGAGACCGGCACGACATTTTCGGCCTGCGGTCCTTTCGGGCCTTGCGTAATGTCAAACTGCACCTTCTGGCCCTCGGTCAGGCTGCGAAACCCCTCGCCTTTGATGCCCGAGTAGTGGACGAATACATCGCCGCCGTCGTCGCGGACGATGAATCCGTAGCCTTTGGCATTGTTGAACCACTTGACCGTTCCAGTCATGAACCCCAACACACCTCTTTCTGTGGCAGGATTTGAGATTCCGCGGAGGAGCGAGAACCCGCGCGCAGACTCCTTGTTCGGACACGGAACCGCCCGCCCATAAGAGCTTGCCAGACCTGCCGAAGGACTGTCGTTGCTTTGGAGATGCTCACACCATCCTCTTGCCGTGAATCTTCAGCCACACAACGGAGCGGGAGCGTGAAGGCCGCCGGCTCAACTGTCAAGCGCAAAACAAGGTTCCGCTTCAACGATAGATCTGCCAGCGACGCCGGTCGGCGGCCGCTTTCCAACGGCCCTGCGACCCGATCAGCGCGCCCCCTTCGCCCACGTTCAGATAGTCGTTGTGATACAGGAACCCGCTACGGACCGCGGCCGTCGGATCATCATACAGCGGGTCCATCTCGACCGTGTTGGACGTCAGCGTGTTCTGAAACGCCGTTCCGGTCGAGGGCACGACAACGTCGCTGAAGCACACGTTGGCGCGATGCGCGGCCTGACAATTGACCCCGTTGTCGCCCACGAGGATGCTGTTGCGGATGGACGCCCGCGCAAGGTTGGCGCCCGCCCCCTCGAACGTGATGCAGGTTTTTCCCGGCGCGTAGATGTCGCAGAAGTTGATGTTCAAGTTGGCATCCGCCGGCGAGGCATTCCGCAGCAGAATTCCCCCGTTGTTCCCCTGGCTGATGATGCAATGATCCAACGTCAACAACCCGTCGTCGTGGTTCACATTCCGCTCGCCGGTACCATTCTTAAACAGCAAGCAGTCTTTGACGAATGCGACGGGATAGTTGGTCCGGCCTGCATTGAACCCCGAATCCCAATCCAACGCCAGTCCGTCTTGCCGGTTGTTGGTGATGTCGCATCCTTGCAGATAGGCCGAGCCACCGCCGATTTCGACGCCGGAGCCGGTGTTGCTGGTGATGCGGCAGTTGAGCAATGTCGTATTGCCGGCATCGGCCTGATAGCCGCTTTCCAGACAATCATGGATGTAGCAGCCCGTCATTCGAACCAGCGAGTCGGGCAATCCCGGCACATTCGCTTGAAACGTCGAGGGAACGACGCCATATTCGGCATGGTGCACTTCGCAGTTGACTAGTGATGCAGACGAGGGCGTGGCCGACAAGGCGACCACCAGCACGGCCACCCAGTCGCCACCCGGAACCGACGCCGTGCCCGGACCGCTGATCTCGCAATTTTGGAAGGCCACATTCGGCGAGTTGACAAAGACGGCCGAGGCCACCAGGGGATTGGCGCCCAGCTGGTTGACCTGCGGAGAGGTGTTGCGGATTTTCAACCCCGCAAATGTGCATGGGGCCATCACTGCAATGCCAAAACGGTCGGCAGGGCTGGTAACGCCGATTGCGCCGTAGCGGTTGACGGCATTGGCCGCCTCGATGGTCGGGGTTTGTCCGGCCGCCGCCTGAATGGTCAGGCCCGCTTGCGCCATCTGGATTGTCACATCCTCCGTGTACACCGCGCTGTCGAGGATTGTGACCGTGCCGCCGGCGCCGGCTGCAACCACGCCAGCTTGGACAGTCGTGTACGTCCCGCCGTTTCCCGGTTTGGATACCGTAACGCTGGCCGACCACACAGCGACCGTACCCATACTGCATAGAGCCATGGTCATGATGAGGGTCCTGCGCATGGTTTCGACCTCCTGTCGAAAAGATGAAAAAATCAATCACGGGAACTGTCTGCCAGTTCCTGTGTTACCTCCGTGCCTCACACGAATCTAACATTGCCTCGTCTGGAGGACGAATGAACTTCTGACTTCTCTTGAGGAAAGATATCAGAAGCTCTTGGGCTTTACAAGAAAAAAATGCAGTTGCCAGCCCGGCAGATTTGACCCTCGAAATCGGCAGGAGGTTGCTGCGAGCACAAGCAGGACCGGTGGAGTTTGCGTTATGGGTGAAATATCCGGACAGACGGACTCGCGGCCCGCTTTTCGACGTTTGTAATGGTTGGCAGCCGGCCCTACTCCAACTTTTTCAAAAGGTTCCCCAATCAGAAACGACCATGCGCCCCTTTGCACATTTTTTTGGTTGTGATCAATGCCCCCGATAGACGAACATCGCCTTTGCTGCAGACAATCAAGTTTCCCTTCGGCGTCAACAAGGTCTTCTTGAATGGCTGGCTCCTCACCAACACCGCGCTGGAATTCCACCGACTGGCTCATTGCGGCGGGCGGTCTTGCGCTTGCCCATGTTGTTTTCTATCCTGCGCTTCGTCCGGGCTGTTTCCTCTTTGGCACCGACACAGTTGCCCACGACTTCGGCATGTTGCTCTACAGCTGGTCGCAGGTGACCGAGCGTGGAAGCGTCGGGCTGTGGAACCCTTATCTGTTCTGCGGCCTGCCGGCACTCGCGACGTTTGCGTTTTGTCCTTTCTATCCCATCGGATGGCTTTTTGCTGCGCTTCCCTTCACGGTTGCGTTCAATTACCAGTATATTCTGAATGTCTGGCTGGCGGGGCTATGGACCTATTGGGCGGCCCGATGGATGGGGCTGACGCGATGGGCCGCCTGCTTTGCCGGCACAGTGTTTTTGGTCAGCGGCCATCTCGTCACGCTGGCCCACGCTGGCCATCTTCAAAAGGTTGGCGCGATCGCTTGGATGCCGCTGGCGTTTGCCGGTGCAACGGCGGCCGTGCACACCGGGCGCTGGCGGCACTGGCTCGTTTGCGGCGTTGGGATTGCCATGCAATTGCTCGCCTCGCATGTGCAGATTGCCTACTACACGGTCGGGTTTCTTGCTCTGTGGACGCTGTGGACGGTGGCGGTTGGACCGGACAAAGAAAGGGCGGGACATCGCGCAGGAGATGATCTGCGTTCGCTGGCCGTCAATCCACGCCACCATGGCGCGTTCCCCACATGGCTGAGGTTTGGATTAGGATTTGGCCTTGCACTCTTGGCTGCGGCAGGGCTTTCGGCGGCGCAGATTCTGCCGGCCCTCGAAATCACACCGGCAACCAATCGCGGCGGCGGCGTCGCGTTCGAGGAAGCCGCCGAAACGTCCTATCCGCCGCTCGAGTTTGCCGAATTCATCCTTCCCTCTTTTCTCGGCGACAACGCGCGCGGCCCCCAGCCCGCACCCGTTCCCTACTGGGGACGCTGGGGCACCGAACGGATTGTCAGCGACTATATGGGGCTGCTGCCGGTCATACTGGCCGTCTATGCGTGGGCCGCCGGACGCCGCCGCGACCGCTGGTTCTGGTTGCTGGTCATTGCGGTTTCCGGCGTGCTGGCCGCCGGAAGTTTTACGCCGGTCTTTCGCTTCGCATGGCAATGGCTGCCCGGCCTGAACCGGTTTCGCTCTCCCGCCACAATCCTGGTGTTTATTGCATGGCCGATAGCGCTGCTTGCGGCGCAGGGCTTGGAAACTTTTGTCCGCCGCGCAAAAGAGGACGCAGCAGCGCGGCGCCGATACCTGATCCTGCTCCTGACGGCGATGGTGGCTCTGGCGGTGCTGGCCGCCGGACTGGCCGGCCGCCTGCCATTCATCCCGCAACCGACGACGCAGTCGAACACCATTTCGATTTACAACAGCCTGCAACGTTCGACTTTGTTCGGGCTGACAGCCTGCGCGGCGTTGGCGCTAATTGCGGCAACATGCTCATTCCGGCGTGAGCGCCATCCGCTGCTCATCGCCGCCTTGGGCACCGTGTTTGCCGTTTCATTTCTCGACAGCCGGCTTCACGCAAGCCGCTATATCTTCGCACTGGAAGCGCGGCCGTTCTATCGCGCTCTTCTCACGCATTGGGCGGACCCCGTTCTTCAGGCCCTGCCGCCACCCGTCCGTGGCATCGAGACCGGCAATGAGTTCTCGAACCGCATGATGACGCGCGGCATTGGAAGCCTTCACGGCTACCACCCCGTGCATTTGCAGCGTTATGTGGATTTGCTGAATCTCTATTCGCAGAACCATGCACAACTGGGCCGTCTGGTTGGCGAACAGTTTGTCCTCGCGCCCGAAGGCACCGACCCGGGGCCGGACTATCGGAAGGCAGACACCGAAGGACCGCAAGTCTTGTGGCTGCGCGAGCCGCTGCCGCCCTATGCGCGGTGTCCACGGGAGGTTGCACTGGTTGAAAACAGCCGCACCGCACTGGATGTCATGGCGCAACCCGACTTTGATCCTTTCAGCTGCGCAGTGATTGCGCTTCGAGACTTGGAGCAGGCCGGCGGCGGGCCGGAGATGTTTGCGTCGCAACCGGCGACCGGTCCGCGATGGCGAAATCCAGCGGCCTCGACGACAGCAACCGCACGCGTGCTTGATTATCGCCCCGACCGAATCCTTCTCGACACCAGTGCATTGACCAGCGGCGGGCTTCTTGTGCTGGCCGACCTGTATGCGCCCGGCTGGGTGGCTCTTGTGGCGGCGGATATCACTCACCCGGCAGAGACGCTTCGGACATTTCCGGTGAATCATGCACTTCGCGCGGTCATGCTTTCTCCGCGGACAGCACAAATCCTCCTGACATATCATCCGTTTTCTTTTCGATTGGGGCTTTATTTGACGCTGACTGCGGCGGCGGGATTAATTGCGCTGTTGGTTGCGATGAGAACGCCGGTGAACAAGGTGAACGAGGTGGACAAACTCAAATCAGGCTTTTTCTCCGCCGAAGATACCACTCGGTTGAAAGCAGAAGAACAAACAAAGTAAAGACTGCGGGCGAGGCCGCCCACTCGCGCTCGATGCGGCTTTCGCGCACCGTTTTCTCGCGTTCGATCTGTTCGACCAACCCGCCGGCGTCGGCCACGCTGAAATACCGGCCGTTGGTCTGCGCGGCGATCGCCCGAAGAAGCGGCTCGTTCAGCGTCGTCTCTTCCAGTTCGCGATAGGGGTGGCCGGCCGTTGCGCACAGGGTGACCTGCTCGACGTCCTTGTTGCCCGAACGGAGCGAAACCACAATCTCATACTGTCCCTCGCGCGGCGGCTCAAACGAGCCGGTGTGCTCGATCTCTCGCGCGTCGCTTTGCAGCGGCACGCGGCCAACCTCCCGACCGTCGAGCAGGAACCGCGCCTCGACCGACACCTTGCCGCCCGGCAGTGCCTTTCGGTTGACCCGTGCCGTCACGATCATCGCCCGCCCCGGCTCATAATAGGTGCGATCGGTGTTGGCCACAAGAATCTTTCCCTTTTCATCCTGTTCGCCGGGCTTGATCCCGCCGAGCCATTGAATCAGTTGCCGCCACAGTTGCTCGGCCGGTGTGCTTTCGCCCGGACGGCGCGGGCCGAATGCCCCTTGCCACAAACCGTCGGTGGCCAGCGCCGCCACGCGTCCCTTTCCATAGCGGTGGGCGACAAGAAGCGGCCGGCGGTCGGGCGTTTCGAGCAACACCTCGGCGCCCGCCTTGACCTTGCCAAGAGGATAGTGGCGGCCGAGGTCCATTTGCACGACGGCGCGTTCAAGGCCGGTGAGAATTTCGCTGCGGCGGCCTTGCGCGGTTAGAGCGATTTTTTTCCCCAACGCCGGCGGCTCCGCGGCCGATTTGATCAACTCCGCAGGCGACAGTTTCGCCAGCGGGGTATTGGCATAAGCGCCCGAGCAAAACGTCTCGAACCCACCGAGCAAAAGCAGGCCGCACTCGCGCTCGCTGACGAAGCGCTCAAGCATCGTCAACTGCGCGTCGCTCCAAAACTTTCGCGGCAGATCGCCGAGAATGACGACGCGGAATTTGGCCAGCTCATCCAGATCGGCCGGAAAACCCTCTTGCAGCGTTACTGCGCCGCGGCCGGTTGTCAGGAAATGCTCGGCGCCCGTCCGCACCATGCACCGCGACTCCAGCGTCGGGTCCTGCTCGAGCAGCCGCTTGAGAAATTTATATTCCCATCGAAGCCCGCCCTCGATGTAAAGCACGCGGAACGTCGTTTCGTTGACCAGCACACTGAAGCGCAAGCGGTTGTTTCCGGCAACTGCCTCGTTGGGCTGCACGGGGACGGCAACCTCATAGGTGTGAACACCGACCGCCCGCGGCGTGAAGCGCAGCTCGACCTCCTGACGCGTGATATCGCCGGCTGCAACGGTCTTGGAAGCGACTGCATCCTCACCCTCGGTCAGGCAAATCGGGAACAACCCGCCGCTGAAGCCGGTTTGCTGAAAGCGCACGCGGACAAGCGTCGCAATGTCTTTGGTGGCCACCGGATTGGCGTCGGCGCGCAGCAGGGCAATGTCGGCGCGGCGCGCCCGCGTATCCTCGATCTGGCCGAGACCGACAATGTGGACGGGAAAGCGCAGCCCGGACAGCGCAGCCAGCGGGTCGCTGCGGGCGTTCGAGCGTCCGTCGGTCAGGAGAACGGCGGCCACGAAGCGGTGTTGCGCGGCGTCGCGCCCAATCAACTCCAAGATGGCCGCGAGGTCGGTTGCCTCGCCCGTGGCGCGGTCCATCTGGAGAAACTCATCGAGCGTTGCCGGCCGGGCTGTTTGCGCGAAGCCGTAAAAAACCACCTCGCCCTTGTCCTGAAGCCGCTTCACGATCTCCTGCGGCGGCCGCAGGAGCAGCTGGCGCGCAGCATCCAGCCGCTTGAGCCCGCCGACCGAATCGGCGATGGACATGCTTTGCGACGTATCGAGCGCCACAGCGACCGCGCCCTTGACCGTCTTTCGCTGGCGATAGCTGAGAACAGGATTGACCAGATAGCCGAGGAGAAAGACCAGCGCGGCAATCCGCAGCCCGGTTAAAATCTGGCGCCAGCGGTCCGACACCACCAGCCGAGTAGCACCATACCAGTGCAGCACGACCATCATCGCGAGTACACCCGCCGCCGCCCACAGCCATACCGAAAGCCGCTGGCCGCTGAAAACCCGTACGCTGGCAATTTGGTCAACCCAATCCACGCCAAAACCTCGAACCGTCCCACAAACCGCTCGCAGCTCAAACCTCAGTTTGTTGTATTCTTCTCCGCTTTAGTGGGGGCTTTTCGCTGGCGCGCGAAGCCAAAAACTCCCCGGATAAAACGAGGAGAATATTAGGCGAGCAAAAGTGCGAACCACGACCGGCAAACTGCGGTTTGAACGCAATGCTGTGGGCATTGTCATTCCATCAAATTTGACTTGAAAAACGACTAGTCCGCGCGTTTCGCAGCGACCTTCGGTTTTGTCTTGGGCGGAGCGGGATTGTATTCCGGACGCGAAGGGTCGTGCTTGGGATTGGGCGTCGGCATTTGGGCGCCGACCTCCGCGCGCCAGGCATGGAGCCGGGCACGAAGGGCTTTCACCCGGTCGGGCGCCGCTGCGGCCAAATCACGCGTTTCGCCAATGTCCTCCCGAATGTTGTACAGCTCAACGCGCATCTCGTTGAAGAACTCGATGAGTTTGAAATCGCCCGAACGAATCGCTCCGTAGGGCATTGTGCCGCCGAGCTGATAGTGCTGGTGGTGGGGATAATGCCAGAACAGCTCGCGCGGCGTCAGAGCGGCGGTTTGGCGCAACACGGG
>JAOAGV010000032.1:272-39635 GCA_026415575.1 Candidatus Sumerlaeia bacterium | reverse complement strand
GCACCGGGGTTAGAGCATCTGTGGCAATGATCTACGCAAGAAGGCTGTATTTCTACACGGAAGGATCTAACACACGACGCAAAAGGAAAGTCTTTGGACCTTTGTGTCTTTGGGGTTCAAAACGGAAGGCCCAGATTGCGGGTGTTGCTTACGGTGCAGGTTTTTGAAACCGAAGAAATACCTGGTATTTGAGATACAGAAACTCGGCATCCAGCACCATGCCGGCTTCCTTTGCGTAGCGAATAAGGTCGTCGCGCGCAATCTTCCGGTCGTAGGGATCGAACGGAATATCAGGTTCTTTTTTCCAATCCAGCAGAAAGAAAAATCCCCCCGGCTTGAGGGACTCCGCAATACTGGTCAGGAGCGGCACGCGCTGGTCTTCGGGCACGTGATGCAGTACGTCGCACATGAGGGCGGCGTCGAGGCAGGCAGGGTCGAGAAGTGTACGCGTGGGCGACGACACATAGGCGCGGACTTGGGTCAGCCCTTCGCGCGTCGCGCGGTCCTGCACGGTCTTGACCGACTTGCGGTCAATGTCCGCGGCAAAAACCTTGCCTGTCGGGCCGACCGCCTCGGCCAGTCGAAATGTGAAATAGCCGGAGCCGCAGCCGATGTCGGCAACCGCCTGACCCGGCTTCAGGTTGAGGTCGTGCATCACGCGTTCGGCCTGCTGCCATTCCTCGCGCGGCGGGCCTTGTTTCCGCTGGCCAGATTTCTTTTTTGACTCCGCGGCGCCGAGCCACAAAACCGTGCACAACAGCACCGTAACAGGGAGCACAAGGCGTTGGAGTTTTTCGAGCCGGGTCATGTTGAACCTCCTCTGCAGTTCGGATAGACCTGCCTACTCTTGAATGCGAACGCGCCCGTAGCGAATACTTCCGTTTCTTCCGCCGCCGAGAATGTCCAGAATGGGCGAAGGCGTGCTTCCGCCGCGCTCGGTTGCCGTGAAGAATGGCTGAAACGGCTCCTTGAAATCAATGGCAATGGACGGCGGGTCGGGACTATCAGCCTCCACAGGCATAATGCGCATTTCCGCGCTGCGGCCACCCTGCCTTCCATCTGACCGGCACGCATAGACGATGTAAAGCCGGTCGCCGCGGGTCGCATGAAATCGTCCATAGGCCGGCACGGGCGAGTCGAGCCCTTCGCCACCGCGCAGAAGCGTTCGCCGCTCAGCGACCTGTCCCTGACGCAAGACCGCGTATTCGAGCGAGGTCACAATCGGCTGCCCCGGAAAAAAACGGTCGCGCAACAACGCCGAGGCGATATTGGTTTTGAGATAAAGCACATGCGCCGCGCCTTCGGGGCCAAGCCACAAATCGAGATTCGTGATATGCCCCGCCGTGGCGTCCACCGTATCGAGTTCGACGGGCGCTGCAAACTCGGCCGCTCCGATTTCGGGTGTCCACGTGTAGAACAGTCGGCGAAACACATAGTCCCACGTGCGCTGCGTCTTTGCGAACTTGTACTCGCGCCACTCCTTGACCGGCTCGACAATGTCGCCGATGGCCAATACGTGGGCCGCACGATCGCGCAACGCCACTTGCGGATAGCAGGCGCGAATCGGAAAAGCAATCGTGCCGCGTGCGGACCATTGACCTGCGTGGTTGCAAAGGCTCCAGTAATAGCGGCCCGTTGCGGAATCAATGTTCATCGGCAGGAGTTCGCCCCGGCGGCCATCCACCCCGAAGCCACGGTAGGAGTGCTCGGTGAATCGTGCGCCGGCGGCAAATACAGGCCGAACGATCTCGCCCGCAGCGTCGCCCGTGCGGGCTAGATCGAAACGAAGCAGATGCGGATCACAAAGGCCGGAGTTTGTCTCCGACGGCTTCACCAGCGGGTTGACCGACAGAAACAAACTGCCGCTGCGCAGCACGGCGAGTGGACAGGGCTCGCGCTCGCGATACGCATCGGCCCTCTGAACACACCGCCAGCGGCCGCTGTCGGGACGTTCAAAAACCCGCCAGCGCGTGTTGCACAGCGGCGGAACTTCCGTGCCCGTTTCCATGATACTGGCAAAGACACGGCCCCCGAAGCGGACCATCAGCGGCGCGCCATAGCACCAGAACGGCCCTGCGCCGTTGTTGGGTGCAGCGCATGTGGTGATCGTCTCCTCGACTTCGACAACCGCCGACAGAGCAAAGACTGTCGGCACGCCCAGCGGCCTAATTCCCACAATGAGTGCAACGCATGTCCAAACCGACTGCCATCTCATGACCCTTGACCTTCCTTCTGCAATATGGCTTTCACAATCCGGGCAGTCCGTGGCTGCTATTCCTTCTTGCCTCCATCCGTCAGTTCAAGGATGCGGATGTTTTTATACCACACCTTTGTCCCGTGGTCCTGAAAGCCGATGTAGCCTTTGCGGGGGAAATCCTTGACCGCTTTTTTGAACTTGTTTTTGCTGCCGTCGGGATTGCGTCCGGCCACCGTGTAATCGTCGCAGTTCATCGAACAGACCTTCTCGCCATTGACCTCGACCTCGATGTTCGGCCCTTTGGCGCTGATCGTCACTGCGTTCCACTCGCCGGCGGGTTTGGCGGCATTCTTGGTAATCTTGGCCATATCATAGACAGCGCCAAAATCATGGCTGCTCGTGCCCTTGCCGGTGGCGATCTGGACTTCAAAACCGGTCTGCACCGGGTTTTTCAGGTCGCCAATGCGGAAGAAAATACCGGAGTTGCAGGCCGGCGGCATTTTGACGTCGCACTTGAGAACGAAGTCGCCGAACTGGTCTTTGTGCACGAGCAGATAGCCACCCCCTTTGTAGGGCACCATGCAGCCGTCCTCGATGGGCGCCGCCGGCGGCTTGCCGGTGTTGGTCTGCCAGTCGGCATAGTCTTTACCGTTGAACAGGAGCCGCCAGCCGGCGGCTTTCTCTTCGGGTGTCAATTCATTGTCGGCAGCGAAGGACCCTGCGGCAATCAGCACAAGGGCGAGAAACGCCGCAATGAAATAGGCACGGTTTCGCATTTGAAGCACTCCCTTCCGGATGTGAAATAGGACGGATACGGCACGACTGTCCGGATAAGAAAAAAGGTTGCGCCCCGACGGTCGTCAAGGAATTATTCTTTCACGCATTGCGGCTGGAAAGTCGGAAAAAGGATTGGACACTGACCCATGGGAAATTGAACTGAAGGTCAAGGCCTTCGGCAAGTCCGGCTGCGTCGGACGCAATAGGGAGCGCGTCGAAATTGGATGCAGGAATCGTTCGCCCGTCCACTCCGTCCATTTTGGGACTCAACAGCCGCCATCTCACTCCAAGGAGAATGCCTATGCCCAACCGAAGAAAATGGCTGAGCCGAGTTGGTGCCGCGGCTGTCGGCGCGCTTGCGGCCGGCGGTGCGGCGCAGGAAGACCTTCGCGCCAAAGCCCGCAAGAATCTCAAGCTGGCCATCTTTACCGGCGTTTACGCCAAACTGCCGGTCGAGAAAGCCGCGCGCCAAATCAAGAACGACGGCTTCGTTGGCGTGGTCTGCGAATATCAATTCGCCGACGTGCGGTTCGATCCGACGAAACCCGACTGGACAGCCGCCGATCGCATTCGCAAGACGCTCGAATCGCAGGGACTCGAAATCTGCGGTTTGTACGGCTATTACAACGTCATTCACCCGGACCCCGCCCAGCGCGCCGCCGGTGAGGCCCGCATGATGGTGTTGCTGGAAAACTGGAAACGTCTGGGCAGCCCCGTGGTAGCCACCGAAACCGGCACGTTCAATCCGAAGTCGCAATGGCTCGAATCGCCGGAGAACGAAACCGAGGAGGGCTATCAGAAGTGCCGCGCGGCATTCGAGAATCTGGCAAGGATTGCGGAGAAAACCGGTGCCATTGTGGCCGTCGAGGCGTATTGGCGAAACGTCATCGCCTCGGCCGAACGCGCCGAGCGCCTGTTCCTCGACGTCAACTCGCCCGCGCTCAAACTGGTCATGGACCCCTGTAATTACTTTCGCAAGGAAGACCTGCCGCAGATGAAGCCCATGCTCGAAGACATCTTCCGGCGCGTCGGCCGCCATGCCGTGTTGGCGCACGCCAAAGACGTCAAGGAATCGCCGACGGGCACCGACACGCCGGCCGCCGGCAAGGGCGTTCTCGATTACCCGCTTTACCTGCGCCTTCTGGCACAATTAAACCGCGAACTGTTTCTGGCCCTAGAACACCTAACCGCCGACGACGTGCCCCGCGCCCGCGACTATGTCTTGAGTCAGTTCGAGAAAATTTGAATAGACAGGGCGTGTTTTCAGCCCGCCTGCGGGATCGAAAACCCACGCATTAAACATGACTGATACCGTTCTCTCCATTCCTTCGACCAGCAGCAACGCCATCGCCATCCCCCGCGTTCTGTGGTGGTTTCGGGAATGGCCGTTTTGGAAAACCTTCTTGGAAGGCCTTGGCTGCCGCGTTGTCACCAACGATCCGACGCGTCCCACGCCCCGCCGCCGCGATCGCATTTGCACTATCGTCGAAGAGTCCTGCTACCCCATGCAATTGCTTCTGGATCGAACTTTGGCCTTGGCGAACGCGGCCGATGCTGTCTTCCTGCCTCGCTTGATCAGCGTTCGGGCCAACGGTATCCTCTGTCCGCGATTCGCCGGTGTGCCGGATATTGTGCGGATTGCGCTGGAGGGGACGACAGCCCCTCGCCCAACCATGGGGCAAGGGCTGACGGCCGTCGGATGGACGCGGCACACCGGCCGAACTAGCCCGACGCTGCTATCGCCTATTGTGGATGCCCGCGAAGGCCGGCGCGCCGTCCGAAATGCCTATCTGACCGTTGCCGAAGCCCTCGGCGCCGACCAGCGCACCGCGCGCATTGCCTGCCGGCACGCGGCTGCCGTCCAACAACGTTTCGATGCCGAATTGGAACAACGGATTAATTTGCTTTCCCCAGCGGACGCATTCAATCCGCAAATACCTCTGCCGGAAACTCCTCCCTCGACACCCGATTTTCGCATTGCCCTGTTGGGCCACCCTTACATTACGTTCGACTGGGAATTCAATCTGGGCATCATTGCCAAGCTTCGCTCTCTGAGCGTGTGGGTGGTTCCGACGGAAAGCGTTCCCTCCAAACGCGCTGATTCGGCAGTTAGAAAACTAGATAAAAATGTTTATTGGATTTCGGGGCGGGAAGCGTTGGGTTCGGCCCTTTTTTTCCTCAAAAGAGGCGGAATTGACGGCATAATCTATTTATCTTGCTTTAAATGTGGCGTAGATGGTCTACTTCTGGATGTCGTGAAGTCGGCCGCCCGCCGCCAGACAAACGTTCCGTATCTGGCGCTAACGCTCGACGGCCACGACAACGAAGTGGGGTTGATGACCCGCCTTGAGGCGTTTGTGGACATTGTTCGGCGACCCAACAAATAGCGCTGTTTCCACACAGCATGTTCCGGGCGGAGAAACGGTAAATGCAAGAGGGGCTATGACTTCGGAAACTTCATTGCCCTTTGCGGAAGATCTTTCCTGCTCCGACCGCTCTTTCTTCAAAACGCACTGGCGGGCTGCATTGCCCCAAGCCACTTGTGTGTGGGGGGGCCATTTCGATGAAATCACCCATTCCCAATGGCTGCTCAAGCCAACAGGTTTTTACCCGGCAGTCGCTGGAACGGCGCTTCCGGCGTTTTATCGAACGCCTCGAGCGGGAGACGGGGCGCGTGCTCCGCGTGCGTTTCCATCGCAACCGATGGACATATTTCTCGTGCGCGCGCGAACGCGGCCGCCGGCCTATTCGCGTCAACCTGCATGTGTCGTTCCTCGACGCGCCCGCTCATGTGGTGCGTGCCGTGGCCACATTGATCCAGCGCGATGATGCGGAGGCCCGGCGCGTGGTCCGCCTGTTCGCCAAAGATCAGAGCGTGGTCTGGGACAAGCACAGCGACCGTCCCCCGCGCAAGGTGCGCATCCGCACACGCGGCGAGGTTTATGATCTGCAGGCGATTTTCGACCAGCTCAACCGCCGCTACTTTGACAACCTGTGCCGGGCGCAGATCACATGGGGCAACGGCTCGAAATCGGCGCGAGGGCAACGCCACATCACGTTCGGCACCTACGACAAGACGCGGCGGCTGATCCGCATCCATCCGGCGCTCGACAACCGCACCGTGCCCGACTATTTTGTCCGATACATTGTATTCCACGAAATGCTGCATGCCACCGTGCCGGTTGCCGCCTCCCCGTCGGGCCGGCGGCTGTTTCACAGCCGCGCCTTTCGGCAGCGCGAGCGGGAGTTCGAAGACCTCGAACGCGCCCAAAAGTGGGGCAGGCACTTTGTCGAAGAAGTCATCTGACCATGTACGGACGAAGCAACCTCTTGCACAAGGTACAGCGGCCACACGAGTCGGACCAGACCTTTGGACTGCGGCAGCCACGCTGCCGCTTTGGGATTCCACAACCGTACAATGAAGGATGAGGAAACGTGACGTTTGGAAGGATATGCCTATGGACCCGCAAAGCCGATGGGCCGTGGAACAGATGCAGCGGTATTTGCGCGACGGCAATACCGGCGCCGTCCTTGAAATTGCCACCCGATTGCTTCCGCTGCTCAACGACGATCCCGAAGCCCGCCTTCTCGCCCTTCAATGTATGGCGCTGGCCCGCGAGCAGCGCGGCGAATGGGCGCAGGCTCTCGAAGGCCTCGAGCAGTGCCGCGCCCTCGATTGCCAATCTCCCGCCGTCCGCAGCAGCATCGCGCGCGTGTTGCTGAAAATGGGCCGGTATGCTCAGGCCGGAAACATCTTCCTCGATCTCACACGCCTGTATCCCCAGTGTGCCGAATACCATGCCGCCGCCGGCACGGCCCTTCTTCATCTGCGCAATCCGGAGGCCGCGCTCCATCATCTGCGCCGCGCCCGCGAACTGAACCCCGCCGACCCGTATATTCTCAACGACATCGCCGGCACCTATCTCCTGCTCGGCGATCTCGAATCCGCGCTGAGCGCCTACAAGCAGGCCATCGAACAGGTCTCCGATGGCGACCGGTCGCTTCTGCGTGACATCCGCGACAGCATTGAGGAAGTAAAAGCCGCACTGGCCTTGCGGCGCCATGCAGCCGGACGAAGTGGGGAAGCGCGAGTCGAGGACATTGCAGGAAGCGCGCTGCATGAGGCGCCGGGCCGCGACACCCACCCGCACGACGATCCGACGCGCGCCGACCCGGTTCGCGCCCTCTTGCTCAAACAGATGGGTGAACTGGGATGCCGTCCCCGGCAAATCCTCGCCGCACTTCACCTGTGGTCCGACTTTGTCGAAACCCTTGACGGGGAGAAAAGGCTTCAAGTCACCCGGCGCATTGCAGAACGCAGCGTGCGACCTTGGGTCGCCTCCATTGTTTATGCCATCGGCCGTATCGAGCGCGCCGCATGGGGCCGTCAGTCCGACGTTGCAAAAACCTGCGGCGTCGGGACCCGAACTGTCTCTCAACGATACGGCGAACTGCGCCGTGCACTGAAGCTGCAAAAAGACGACCCGCGCTATTCCACCGCGTCGGGCTATCAAGCGCCCGTGCGAATTGC
Source organism: Candidatus Sumerlaeia bacterium (assembly GCA_026415575.1). Taxonomy (GTDB): domain Bacteria; phylum Sumerlaeota; class Sumerlaeia; order JADFCW01; family JADFCW01; genus JADFCW01. Next base: position 32,130 of record JAOAGV010000032.1, on the reverse strand, counting down.
CACCGCCGGATAGCGCAGTCGCTCCCGCTGATAGGTGCGGATGTCGGCCAGCCATTGGGCATCCGGGCTGCCTTCGCCCTTCATCAATGCGCGTGCAACGTTTTTGCCCGTTTCCACTCCCGGCTGGTCGAACGGATTGATCCCGTAGAGCATTCCCGCAAACGCCGTTTGCACCATCAGGAAAAAGAGCAATCCGCCGATATGTGCCTCGTCCACTCGCTCGAGGGTGATGCGCACGCTCGGACGCTCGGCCAGCTTGAGCGCATACTCGGTTCCGATGAATTCCGCTTCAAACAGGTCTTGGATGTCGCGCCCGCTGAGATACTCATAGCCTTGCAGCATGGCATTGAGGCCGCCGGTTACCGGAAACTCCCGCCGGAACTTTTTCACGCATAAAAACGTAAAGATTTTGTCGTTGGGGCCGTCCACATACAGCTGCACCTGCGAATGCTGATCCGTGGTTCCCAGCGCCCGCACCGGCGTCTGGCCGACGCACACCTCGTGGGGCTTTTCCCCGCGCCGCTTGCCCAGACTCTCGGCCCACAACTGCCGATACCAGTCGGCCACGTCCCGCAACGCCTCGCTATAGGGCATCATCACGGAGATGTTCTTGTGAAGCACCGTATCCGCAAGATAATGAATCGCGCCGTTCAGATAGGCTGGATTGGCAAACAGGTCGGGCGAGTCGCACACCGCCGCTGCGGCCTCTGCGCCCCGAACCATTTCGACAATGTTAAAGCCGGCCACAGCCGCCGGCAGCAACCCCACAGCGGTCAATTCCGAAAACCGCCCGCCCACACTGTCGGGCATCGTGCAAAACCGAAACCCAAAGTCCCTTGCAAGGGGGAGCAGCGGGCTTTTTACTTCATTGGTCGTGATGACGAAATGCTCTTTTGCCTTCTGGGGGCCCACCTTGGCGGCCACGCAGTCATAAAACGCCATAAACTGGGACAAGGTTTCGGGTGTGGTGCCCGATTTGGTAATAACATTATAGCAGGTGTTTTCCGGAGGGGCGACGTCGGAGAGTTCGGCCGCAAACTCCGGGTCTATGTTGTCGAGCACAAAGATGCGCGGGCGGTTGTTTCGGCCTGCCTTGTCGAGCAGGTTGTAGTAGAGATGGCCCAGTGCCCGCTGGACACACGCCGGCCCCAAAGCGGAGCCGCCGATGCCGAGGATGACAAAGTTCTCGCACGCGGCGGCAATCGAATCGCCGAGCGCTGCGAGTTCCTGAAGCTCCTTCGCGCGGCCGGCGGTGTTGGCCAACTTGAAAAAGCCCACGTCCGTGGCGCGACGCTCCAGAAACGCCTTGTGGGACTTTGCGGCCCGCTCTTTCAAATCCTCCAGCAACTGCCGCGTCAAGCCGTGACGCGGCCCCACGACCTCGGCCATGGCGTTGTTGTAATCAAACTCGATGCAAATCGGCATGCTAAACCTCCGCACCTTTATCCGGCTTTTTGTTTTCCCACATGTTTCCCATGCGAACATGCTCGAAAGCCAGACTCAATTGGCCGCGTGCCATTGCGTCAAGCATAACGTTTCCGAGGCAGTAGTTCGCAGTGGCGGGATGCCTTCCACGGCGTCCGAATTGAAAAGCAAAAAATATCCCAAAACCCAAAATTGAAAGGTCGGCGTGGATGCCGACCCTCCACGATATCTAAATCCAATACGGTCGGGGTGGAACCCGACCCTCCAAGCGATCCAAATTGAAATGCGGTCGCGGGGGAACCCGACCCTCCAAGGAAAGGGCCTGCGCCTATTTTTTCTCGCGGCTGTGTTCCATGATCAAAAGCCGGAGATACTTCTTCGCATCCTCCAGTTGCAGGTCCACATACTGTTTCTCCGGCTCGGAGGGCTTCTTGAGATAGAACTCCGATGTTGCCCCGCCGGTGGTTTTGGCATCCCCGCTCTTGGGTACCGATGGCTTGACGGGCTCGGTCGTAATGTCCACCTCGCCCAGCAAGTGTGTGAACATCTCGCGCTCGTAACCTTTAGGCAGCGGCACTTCCAGATCGGGCGCAATGCCGCCCGGCTGCTTGGGGTCGTCCTTCGAGCCCTCGATGCGCGAACCGTTGGGCGTGTAGAACTTGGCCGTGGTAATGCGCATGGCGCTGCGGCGCGGATTGCCGTTTTCGTCGCGGTCAAGCGAGTGCGCCAGCTCTTCAATCGTCTGAACCGACCCTTTGCCGAACGTGCGCTCGCCCTTCGGCGCAATCAAATAGCCGCGCCGATGGTCCTTGATGGCGCCGGCAAAAATCTCCGACGCACTGGCGCTGACGCGGTTGATCAACACCACCAGCGGCTGGTTGCACACCGGGTCGCGCTCCGACCGATAGGCCGTCTCTTGCCCGCCGCGCTGGCGCGTCCGAACGATGACCTTGCCCTTCGGCAGAAACAGGCTGCTGACATCAAGGGCCTCTTTGAGCAAACCGCCGGTGTTGAACCGCACGTCAATGATGACCCCCTTCATGCCGTGGCGGTTGAACTCTTCCAGCGCGCGTCGGAGGTCTTCACTGGTTTCCTTGCTGAACTTGGCAATGCGCGCATAACCAATGGCATCGTCCTTGTATTCGGTGGAATAGACACTGGCAATTTTGATCTGTGCCCGCTCGATGGTGAAATGCAACCGGTCGGGCACCCCCTCGCGATAGACTGTGATGGAGACCTTGGTGCCGGCCGGACCGGTCAATTTCTTGACCGCTTCCATGAGCGTGATGTTTTCGGTGGACTTGCCCTCGATCTCGATGATGCGGTCCCACGGCAGCAGGCCGGCCTTGGCGGCAGGGCTGCCCGGAATCGGCGACGCGCAGGTCAGCACGCGGTTGCTGTCGAGGATGATGTGAATGCCGATGCCGGAGAACTCGCCCTCGGTTTCCTTTTCCAGTTGCTGAAAGTCGTCGGCGGGCATCCATTGGCTGTGGGGGTCGAGCTTGGCAAACATGCCGTTGATGGCGCCCTCGATCAGTTCTTTCGCGCTCACGGGCTCGACATATTTGTCGCGGATGGCCATAAAAGCCTCGCAGAGAATGGGGGCGAGTTGATAAAACTCATCGCTGACCTCGATCTGTTTTCCGCTTTTCTCCGCGCGGTCTTTCGTTTGGCCGAGCAAATACAGCGAACAGAACACCAGAAACAGCGCCATGGCAATCAGGCGCCGGACTGTCGGGGCGACCGCGGGGGTTCTTGCCTCGTTCATGGTTGCCGATCCTCCTTGCGCGCAACCGCGCAGATAAGCCGACTAAAAACTACTGAGATTTGTTGAGAAAAAACGCGACCACAACCGGCCGTCTTCAAACCGTTCGATCTTCTACCAATCCATTTTGCCGTTGTCGAACCAAAAGTGAAGGTGGAACGGTGCCGCAGAGTTTTTCGGTCTGTAGCAAAAAAGCCGGCGGACTTTTGCGGTTCTGCCCTCTCTCTTTGGACTGCGGGCAGCCATGCTGCCTCTATGGAGTGCGGCAGCCGTGCTGCCGCTTTTGCTTTTCACCAACCTTACTGCGAAGGGGGAGAGAGGGGTGGGCTACGTTTGGTTGGGGGGTGCGATAAAAGCAAAGCGGCAGCACGGCTGCCGCACTCCAAAGGAACAGGCTGAGCCGCGTCCACAGATCTGTTTTGGGAAGGAAGATCGTTCATCTTCTGTAATCAGAAGGTTTAAATTTCCGCTCTCACGGATTCAGGTCCGCTGACAGGCCCTTGAAAATGAGATGGGTGTGAGAAATGCAGGCTGGCGCTTACGGAGCCGGCGGTGCGCCGGGAGCCGAAGCACCGGTCTTCGGTGCGCTCGCCGGCGTTGCGGCCGGTGCAGGCGTGGCCGAAGGCGTAGGCACGGGCCCGGTCGCCGGCAATGCCGCAGGGCCGGTCGAAGGCGCCGCCGGCTGGCCGGACGGCACAGGGGCTGCTTGGGCCGGCGCGGTTGTCAGCATTGTCCGTCCACCGACCTGCAAGACGCCGGTCGTGGACTGGCTGGCCGCCAGTGTGGCGCTGGTTTCAGCCTCTTGGCGCCGCAGCGCCTCGATCATCCGGATGGCGCGCGTGGCTTCTTGTGCCGGAGCTTGGCCGGGAAATAGGGCGATGATTTCGCGGCAGTCGCCGATCGCGGCGTCATATTTCTTCTGCTGCAAGTGGCATTCGGCGATCATGAAATAAGCGCGCACGCGTCGCGGATCGTTCGGAAACTCTTGCGGAATAGTCCGGCAGACCTCGATTGCCTCGTCAAATCGGCCGTTGAAGCCGTACAGGCTGGCCAGCTGATAGTATAAGTCTATCCGGCTGGAGGCCGTGGGAAATTCCGCCAAGCCTTTTTTCAGCAACGCCGCCGACCCCTCAATGTCGCCCTTCATGTGGCGCGCACCGGCGTAGTGCCGCAGCACGGCGATCTTGGCCTCGGCGCCCGCGGCCTCCTGATACATCCGTTCGTAGTGCTCAAAGCACTTGCCGTAGAAGGCCTCCTCGCGCTCCTTGTCCTTGAGGAGTGCGGCTAGCCGGCCCATGACGCGATACACTTCAGGCCGGATTGTGGTGCTGGGCTCGTCGGCCAGATGGGTTTGGAAGAACTCAATACCCGTCGCCGCCGACTGGGTGGTGGCGTAGGTGTTTTCCAATTGGTCGAGGGCGTCCTTGCGGGCATTTTCCGGCGCATCCCATGTGCGCAAGATCGAGGCCAGCGCCTTCTGGGCCGTTGTCACCTGATCGAGTTGTAAAAGCAGTTCGGCGCGCATAAACATCAAATTCAGCCAGAAGGGCGAGCCGGGCTGAATGTCTTTGACTTCGAGAAAGGCGTTGGCTTGTTCGAGCGCGGCGGTCGTCTGCCGCATGGCGGCGAATGTCTGCACGCGCTGGAGCGCCGCCTGCTGGCCGTGCGGACTTCCAAAGCCCGTCTGGGCGATGATTTCATCCAGAATTCGATTGCACTCGCGCGGGTTGCGGTCCACCGCATAGCACTGATAGAGGAGCCAGCGCGCCTGCAGCGCAATCGTGCCCGTGGTATGGTCGCGCAAGACCTCGCGCGCCAGAACAATGGCCCCCAGCGGATCGCGCTTCTTCAGCGCCTCGGCAGCGTCCTGCAATTTCTCTTCCGGGGTCTTCTGTGCGCAGGACAAGACCGCGCACGCGGCAAGCAGCGCGATGGCGGCGGCGGCAAACCGATGCTTCATCTACGTCTCCTCAGGTACATTCACGGAATTTTCACTTCCTCAACCGAATCATAATCCCTTCCGGGTGACCGTTTCATCGCCGCCCGCCGATGTCAAAGCATTTTCTCGGCCGCCGCGTTCACGGCATCCACAGATAGTAAAACCCCGGCTGGCGCCACGGGCCCAAAAGCCCTTGCGCGTTGATCTGCAGGAGATTGATCTGCGACAGAACTTCCGGTGCATCGAAATGTCCCTTCGAGTAAATGCCTCCCGTGAACTCGCTGGCCCGCCGGTAGGTCACCACTGCAGCGTCTTTGATCCCCGCCGCTTTCTTGGTGCTCTCGATCACATCGTCCAGATAGGCAATGCCGTCAATGAGGCCGAGATCGAGCGCCTGCCGGGCCGTGTAGATTCGCCCGTCCGACAGGTTCCGCACGCGCTCGCGGTCCAGACCGCGGCGGTTTTCGGCGATCAGCTCGACAAAGCGGTCGAACATCTCGCCGATCATTTTCTGCATAATCTCCTGCTCTTCGGGCGTCATCGTACGCCACAGCGAGCCGAGGTCTTTTTTTTCGCCCGATTTGATCACCTGAAATTCCACGCCGATCTTCTGCGTCAGCCCCTGCAATTTTGGAAACGTGGCCACGACCCCGATCGAACCGGTTACCGCCGTTGGGTGGGCAAAAATCTTGTCGGCCGCCAACGCCACATAGTAGGCCCCCGATGTGCCGGTCCCCAGAATCGAGGCCTGCACGGGCATCGGGCGTTTCTTCTCCCCGCACTTTTTGCGGAACCGACGTATCTGCTCATAGACCGCATCGCTGGCCGTAACCTCGCCGCCCGGACTGTCAATGCGCAGGATTAGCGCCTTGATGTCCGAATCGCGTTCGGCGCGGTCGAGTGCATCGCGCACGTCGGCCAACGTGCTCGCCTGTTCCGTGAACAACCCCGACGACGCCTCGGCGCTGATGAGGCCGGACAAATTCAGCATCAGGATCTTGTCGGTCGTGTAAAAATAGCGCGCCGGCTGCACCACAAACTCGCGCAACCGCTCTTGTCGCATCCCCGGTAACGGAACATTGATTACGGCGCAGCCGGTGGCCGCTGCGGTCAGCAACACTGCAACGATGATGCGTTTCATGGCTTTGTCTCTCCTGTCGTATGCCTTTAGCACCATTGGCAACGCCCGTGGGGGCTTGGGCTAAGGATAATCACATGTCTCTCGTCGGTGTGATGTAAAGACCAGTCTTTCCGGCGGTGTCCCTCTCGCCCGTCAAACAGTCGAGTTCCACCCGTCCTAAATTCTCGTAACCCCACTTGGTTTCGGACTTGGATACCGTGGAAGGCATCGCTCCATGGAGGCTCGGGTTCCACCCCGATCCTGAAAACAAGGGAGCCCTGCCTAGTAAGGCCCGCCTTTAGCGTTGGAACACAAATACATAATCGGCGGTGGCGGCGTTGCCAAAATCCACCGAAGACTCGCGCGCCACCCGGCATTGCTGCACTTCATCGGTGTTCAAATTATACACCGTCAGGCGATAGTGCCACGGACCGCTTTTCGCGCCACGCGGGCGTTTGGGCAGCTGCCAAGCCACCTGCAGCGGGCGGGGTTGCTGCGCGCGCATGTGAAGACCTTCGGCCACGACCGGCGCAAAGTTTCGGAAATACGCCACAATCACTTCCCATTCGCCGAAGGAGGCATATTTGCACTGATAGCCCGGCGAAAAGAAGAAGGGGCATTCGGATTGCGCAGCGTCAAATTCATGAACCTTGCCTGGCGGCAAGGCCACCGTGTAGGCGTCAGGTTCGACCGTAAAATCGAAGGCAATCCCGCGATTAAGCGCGTCGTGCGTGCAGCGAAGCAGTTCCGTATAGGCCTCGCCGTTTGCCTTGCTGCGGGCATGCTTCCAAGGGTCGCTTTTGTTGCCATAGAGTTCGTTGGCGGCCAATGCGGCAGCTGCATGGTTAATATCCACGCCCAGCATGGGCTGCTGTCGCTCTCGTTGGTCGAGCCGCAGCGGTTCGAGGATCTCGCGCACCTTTTTGTATTCAAAGCCGTAGTGGCTGGCATTGGGCCAATGAAACAGACCGGGACTGCCGTTGAGGATGGAAAACCAGAGGGCATCGCGCAGCGCCAGCTTGCTCAATCCGCGATTGATTTTGTTGGACACCAAACCGAATTCGCCCATGAAAGCGGGCTTGACCGCCGACGCGTAGTTCATGACCAAATCGCTGACCATGCCGAAATCCAAGCCGGGGCGTTCTCCGCCCAGACTGGCGTAAAGATGCGGACTGTAGAAGTCCACGGGAACCTCGCGGCTCCAGCGCAGCGGTTCGTGCCCCAAAATACCGAATCCGGCATGGCTCAGGCCGATGGGGATTTGGGGGACGCGGGCGCGAACGTATTCAACGATACGGCTGCCCCAAGCCACGCTTGCCTCCTCGAGGTCCCAGTGAAACTGCTCGTTCCACCAGCCCTGTTCATTGACGATTTCGAGGGCAAAAATCTGCGGCTCTTGTTTTACCCACGCCAAAAGGGTATCCAAATACTGCCGCTGGCAGGCCCAAACATCCGGGTCGCTGAAAAACTGGGAAAGGGAGACGGTTCGTTTTTCGACCACAAACCGTTTTTGTGCGGCGGGCAGTTTTGCCAACTCCGACTTGGTATAGCGCGGCACAACCCATCGCCGGAGAATGTCCTTGCTGAGATAACCTGTTTGATGGGGTTCCGGCATGAGAATCAGCAGGAAACGGATGCCGTAGGGTTTGGCGGCCGCGAAAAAGCGCTTCATGAGATCGAGCAGCGGTTCGTTCACCTTGCCGCAGAGGTCCAACACATCGCCTTCGGTATTGCGGCGCGGAAATACCCGCAACGCGGTTACCCCCCGGCGTTGCAAGTGCTCAAACCAGATTCGCCAGATGTCTTCGCTGGCCTCGTCCCATTCGATCCAAGGTTTCTTGCCATGGCCGGCCAGAAGTTTTCTAATCTCCGGATTGTCCGGTTCTTCCTCGCGAAGATCTTCCGCCGAAATCACATTGCCGTAGAAACCGCCCAATGCCAAATAGCTAGTTTCGAGACGGTTCCCAAACAGAGCCATGGACCGCGCACGCGGGTCGTTTTTGCGCACCGCAGGATTCCTCCTTCAAGGCACAAATAGTCTTGCTTATCCCCGTCCCACCCTACGCGGGATTTCTTACCACACGGGCTTTTGGCAATGCCAGAAGAAAAAAAGATCACGGCACACAGAGGGAAAATCACAAATAGCGGAGCAGGCGATTCATCGGATGGGCAAGGACGGCTTACCACTGAAAGCACGCCTTCCGCAGCGTCCTAATTATAATCTTTGAGGGACGCCTTCCAAGGCATCCAAGTTGAAATTGGGTTGGGCTGGAACCCGACGTACCCTGCGGTCTGATGGAAACCACCCTGTGTTTGTTGGATTAGACAAGTCGTACAAAATTGGGGCGTTCTCGGTTTATGCTTTTTCCACTAGAACTTTGACTTTAGCTTCTACCTTCGGGTGGAGTCGCACGTGAACGGTGTACATCCCCAGCCGTTTGATCGGTTCTTCGAGGATGATCTTGCGCTTGTCAAAGTCGTGGCCGGCCTCGCGCAGCTTGTCGGCGATGTCCGCCGCGGTCACCGAGCCGAAAAGGCGGTCGTTCTCGCCGGCCTTCAGTGCCACGCGAATGGGAGTTTTGGCCAACCGTTCGGCCAGTTCTTCCGCTTCGCGCTGCTCGCGGGCGGCTGAGCGGGCCTCCTGCTGTTTGGCTTGGGCAACAGCTTGCAGATTTTTCTCCGTGGCTTCGACCGCCAGACCTCGCGGCGCCAGATAGTTGCGGTAATAGCCCGGCGACACCTCCACCAAGGCGCCCGCTTCGCCTACACCGGCGACGGATTTGGACAAAACAACCTTCATAGGCCAGCCGCTCCTTTGGAAGATGGGTTGTGAATGGCAGTCCCGCACCACGCGCAAAACAGAACTTGCAAAACCAAAAACCGCAAGAGCGCCGCGACTCCCTGCAGCAAAATGTCGAAAGTCATTCTCTTGCCCGCGGCCTGCATTCAGGGCGCATTCCGTCATCTGCCCCCACGGCGCGCCGCAATCGGGCACTGCCTGTCTTACTCAGCCTTAAATGGCAGAAGGGCCATAAACCGCGCGCGCTTGATCGCCACGGCAAGCATCCGTTGGTGCCGGGCACAACAGCCGGTGACGCGGCGGGGAAGCATTTTGCCGCGATCGCTGATAAACCGCCCAATGCGCCGGACATCCTTGTAGTCAATATACACATCCTTGGCCAGGCAAAACCGGCAGACTTTGCGGCGATGGAAACGCCGCTGCATTCGCCGGCGCTGGCCTTTGTCATGTCCTTCGTCGGTATGTTCGGCCGCCGGTGCATGGCCGGCCATTTCTTGCGTTTCCCGGGTGTCTTCGCTCATTTTCCTACTTTATCCTTTCAAAAAGGAAGATCGTCGGTTGTTTCCGGCCCTTCCGGCCTCGCCTCAAAGGGATCTGCGTTAACGTCCTGTTCCGGAAGACCTTCATCATAAGGAACATCGGCTTCGGCCAAGGTTGCCGGGGCCTGCGCCATCGCCCGACTTGGTGTTTCGCTCGGACGCACCGCCGCTTGCGGTGGCGCCGCGGCCGGCCCCGCTTCGAGGGCTGCCGTGCGCGTTTCGAGACCCTTTGGATCAAGGAAACGAACGTTGCTGGCCCGGACGGACATACGCGTGCGCTTCATGCCATCCTTGCCTTCCCATTCTTCCGAGCGGAGCTTGCCCTCGACAAAGACGCGCTTTCCCTTCTTCAAATACTGGCCACACATCTCGGCAAGGCGCTGAAAGGTATCCACGCGAATAAACAGCGTTTCCTCGCGCATCTCCTGATTCCGGTCGCGGTAGCGCTCGTTGACCGCAAGATCGAACGACGTTACAGCCATTCCAGAAGGCAGATAGCGGACTTCGGGATCGCGCGTAAGATTGCCGATCAGAAAAATTCGGTTTAGCATGAAACACTCCTTCTAGACCGGCGAGTTTTCTGCATCGGGGGCCGATTCCAAAGACTCACCCGCACCAACGCGTGGTTCGCCTTCCAACGGAGCGGCTGCACCTTCGCTTGCCGGAGCCGCTGCGACGACGGCACTTTCCGGCTGCGCCGCCTCCACCTCGGCACCCTCTTCGCCGACTGTTTCCTTGCCGGGCAGACGCGGCAGTTCCTTGAGCGCCGGATGCCGGATTACCATGTGGCGAAGGATTGTCTCGGTGGTGTTCATGCGCTTGTCCAGCTCGCCCAGACGCGCTTGGCCGCCCGAAAAAGTGAAATAAAAGATGATGTAAATCCCATCTTGGTGCTTGGCAATCGGATACGCCATGCGCCTTCGGCCCCACAAGTCAATGTCGGACACTTGGGCCCCAAGCGCTGTCAGCCAGCCTTTGACCTGCTCAGTATGCTGATTGACCTGCTCATCCGACAGCGTTGGCGCAAGGATAACTGCACACTCATAGCTGGGCATAGAGGAACGTTGAACCTCCCTTTGGACAGAATGGCCCCACGGCGGCTCGGGGAGAGTCCCGCGGAGCAGGGATGCAAAAGACCGAACAAAACAGCACCTCGCCGTTTTGTTCAAACAAAAATTAGCTGATATAGTAGCCATCTGGCCATGTAAAGAGGAAAATACCGGTTCCGCGCGAAAAAAATGGCTGCTTTTTGTCATCCGACCCAATGACAACCCACCTTCATGGAACAGTTGACGGCTTTGCTATTTCACCATTAGGTTATTTTTGCCGATCGAAAGAGGTGCCGGAAGTTTCAAACTTTCGCCCAAAAGGACTTAAAACCTTTCGGCTGAACCAATTACGAGAACAAAAATGTCGCCCGATTTCCCAATCCAAAACCAAAATCTAACCCCCAAAATCCTATGAATCGCTTTCCAAAACTTACTCCCCTTTCGCGCCACTTCTTCGCTCGCCGCGCTGATCTGGTTGCCCCGGCGCTTCTGGGCAAGTTGCTCGTTCGGCGTCTGGACAACGGAGTCGTCTTGATGGGACGGATCGTGGAGACCGAGGCCTACCTTGGCCCCGAAGACCCCGCCAGCCATTCCATCCGCCGCAGGAGCGCCGCTGCGCAACACATCTGGGGGCCGCCCGGATTTGCCTATGTCTACCTTTGCATGGGCATGTATTACTGCCTCAACGTGGTTGTCGAGCCCGAAGGGCGGGGCGGCTGCGTCCTACTTCGCGCCGTCGAGCCGCTCACAGGCCTCGAAACAATGCGACTGCACAGGCCGCGCGCCCGCACCGACTACGAACTGTGCAGCGGACCCGGCAAACTCTGTCAGGCCTTTGCTATCACCGCGAAACTGAACAAGGCCGATATGACAGCGGGCGATTTGGTTATTGCTGAAGCGGAGAAAATCCAATTTGCCCTCGGCGTTTCGCCGCGAATCGGCATCAGCAAGGCTGTGGACTGGCCGTTGCGGTTCTATATGGCAGGCAATCCTTATGTTTCCCATCCAAACAAACCGCAAGTGACAAAACGAGCGGTGTAAGAGCCGTGTCTGTTATTTTATTATGGTAAGCCGATAAGACGTATCCTCGTCCGAAAACCAAACAAAAATCGTTCCCTAATGGCCTTTTTGCTGGTATCAATCCTTTTTATCGAAACCCCTATACGGGGCGAGCTTGTCGTTTTTTCCCTAACGAACGCTCATAAACCCGAAAAGGCTTTGGAATAACCCCATACCTGTCCAACACCTCACTTCACTCCAAGCAGACTGCTGAATGGTCAGAATCTTGCACATGAAAAAACGGGGTTTTGTTATGGTTGCAGTTATAATAACTCAAATGGTTTTTCTGCAACCAAATAAATAACCAAACAAAGCCCATAAAAAGCACAAGGGGCAAGGAAGCGAATAAACCTTTTCCTATGACCAAAGGTCATACAAGTGTATGATGGGGAGCAAACTGTTCGCTTTTAATTCTTCGCGCAATCCTGACATTTTGAGCGACTGAAAAAAAGTTGCAGGAACACAGCCATGAAGAATTGACATGTTTCGATGGCAGGTTGAACCATGACGGGTAAAGAACTGGGCGACATTCTGGTGAAAAAAGGTCTGGTTCGCGCAGACCAAGTGGATGCAGCGCTGCGGCTGCAAAAAGAATCGGGCGAGCCGCTGGGCAAAGTGCTGTGCGCCATGGGGCACCTGCGCGAGGATGACCTCTATGACGTGCTGGCCGAAGTATTCGCAATGCCGCGCATCGCGCTCGACAGATACGAGCTGCCCAAGGAGATGCTCTCCATCCTGCCGTCGGACTTTGTCCGCGAGCACCGCATTATTCCGCTTTCTCGCAACAACTCGACTCTGGTTTGTGCCACCTGCGATCCGATGGACTTCAGTGCCATCGAGGCCATCCGCTACGCCACACGGTGCGACGTCGAACTGCAGCTGGCCACCGAGCGCGACATTCAGGAGACCATCGAAAAACACTTTGGCGTTACCGTCCAGAGCATGATCGAGGAAATGGGCGGCGGGTCTGGCGCCGACGAGGACGAGGACGGCTACCGCATTGACGATGTCAGCGAACTGGCGCGCGAGCCCACCCTCATCAACCTCGTCAACCTCATCATCTCGCAAGCCATTGCCGACCGCGCCAGCGACATCCATGTCGAACCGTTTGAGCGCACGCTCAAAATTAAGTATCGCATTGACGGCGTGCTGCATGAAATGCCACCGCCGCCCAAACGCTTTCAGGGTGCCATTGTCTCGCGCATCAAAATCATGGCCGGCATGGACATCGCTGAGCGCTATGTCCCCCAAGACGGCCACATCCGAATCAACCTGCCTGACGCGCGCGTGGACATCCGTGTTTCGACCGTCCCGACCATTCACGGCGAAAGCGTCGTCATGCGCTTGCTCAACAAGAGTGCGCTCTTGATCACGCTCGATGATTTGGGCCTTGGCGACAAGACCAAGGAGCGCTTCCTTCAGCTCATCCATCGCCCTTATGGAATCATCCTCGTTTGCGGGCCCACCGGCAGCGGCAAGACCACAACCCTGTATGCCGCATTGACCCGCATTTATACGTCGGAAAAAAAGATTATCACTATTGAAGACCCTGTGGAGTATGAACTGGAAGGCGTGAACCAGATTCCCGTGCGGCCGAAGCGCGGGCTGAGCTTCGCCACCGGCTTGCGCCACATTGTCCGTCAAGACCCGGACATTATCATGGTCGGCGAAATCCGCGACGTGGAAACCGCCGAAATCGCCATTCGCGCCGCACTGACCGGCCACCTTGTATTCAGCACGGTGCATACCAACGACGCGCCGGGCGCTGTCACACGCCTTGTGGACATGGGCGTCGAACCGTTCCTCGTGGCCTCGTCCACGCAAGGCATTCTCGCCCAGCGCCTCGTGCGCAAGCTGTGCAACCACTGCAAACAGCCGTTCCGTCCGGAACCAATTATGTTCCGCGACTTCAACATGGAAAACGAGGAGATTCCGGAACAGGTCTTCCGGCCCGTCGGATGCGAAGACTGCCGCAACCGCGGGTTCCTCGGGCGGACGGGCGTGTTCGAGCTGCTCTTAATGAACGATCGAATCCACACGCTGGTGCTGGAACGCGCCAGCACGGCCGACATCCGGCGCGAGGCGGTCAAGACCATGACCACCATGCGGCAGGACGGCTTGCGAAAAATCCGCGAGGGCATCACCTCCATCGAGGAAGTCCTCCAAGCCACAGCGCAGGAGATGATTACCGACAGCGAAGAGTTGACGGTTGCTGAAAAAGCAAGGGACACGATCGAGGATGAATAAGACGGATGCGTTTGGCGCCGTTGATGGCTTCGGCCGCTTGTGTTACGTTCCAAAGCATGCTTGACGCAGAACGCTGCAACAAGTCGCCGGAAAAGAGTAGTGCGGCGGGCGCGCAAAGCAGATTGAACTGAGCAGGCAAAAAAACGATGGCCGAGTTCTACTACAAAGCAATCACAGCCGAAGGCGAAGAAGTAACGGGAACCTTGGTGGCGCCCCACCGCCGTATGGCGCTGCAAAGTCTGGCCTCGAAAGGATTGACGGCGACCGACCTGAGCGAAGTGGATCAGGCCCGTGCCGGCGGGTCGCTCCTCGAACGGCTTCTCGCTTTGGGGCGCGACAAGGCCCCGCGCGTCAAAGGCACCGAGGTCACCGAAATGACGCGCCAGCTGGCCACCATGATCAACTCCGACGTTACCCTGATAGACGCCCTGTCGGTCATTTACGAACAGGCGGAGTCGGAAGCTGTCAAACAAGTCGTGGGCAAGTTGCGCGATGCGGTCAAGGGGGGCGAAAACCTCTCGACGGCCATGGAAGCCCAGCCGGGAACCTTTTCGCCGCTCTATACGAGCATGGTCAAAGTAGGGGAGACCGGCGGAATGCTGGGCGACGTGCTCAACCAAATGGCCGACCTTTTGGAGGCGGAGCAGGAGGTCAAGGGCGAAGTGCGCGCAGCGCTTGCCTATCCTTTGATCGTGTTGCTTTTGGGCGTGGCCACCGTAGTGCTGATTTTCACGTTTGTCATGCCGCGCATTTTGAAAATCTTCGAGGGAGTTGAGGCGGCTCTGCCCCTGCCGACGCAAATCCTGATGCAGTCAGGCGCGTTTATGCGGGAACATTGGTGGCACATAGGCTTGGGGATTGTACTGATTGTGGTAGTGGTTGCTCAATTGCTGCGAACCGAGCGTGGCCGGCTGGTATGGGACAAAGTGAGGCTGCGCCTGCCGCTGATCGGGCCGCTGGTACGCAAAGCGGCGATTGCCCGGTTCAGCCGGTGTCTGGGCGCGCTGGTTCACGGCGGCGTGCCTCTGCTCGAAGGCCTCGAATCGGTCAGTGCACTTCTCAACAACCGGGTCATGTCGCGTCTGATTGATCAGGCCATGGCCTCGATCAAGGACGGGCGGTCGTTTGCCGACAGTCTGCGCGGCAACGACCTGTTTCCGGCGATGGTCACCCACATGGTTGGCGTCGGAGAGAAGACGGGCAAACTCGACAACATGTTGATGCGCATTGCCGAAACATACGAGCGACAGACGCGGACGCTCATCCGGGTGCTGATCTCCATGCTGGCGCCGATGCTGATTATTTGCATCGCCACCATGGTGGCGTTTATTGCGCTGGCGCTGTTGCTGCCCATTTTCAAGATGAACCAATTGATGCGGTAATGCCAAGGGATGAGGGATGAAGGATGAGGCATGAATCAAATAGAATTCAAGTGCACTTCTTTAGGGTTAAGCATTGCGGGGTGTATTTGTTTTTTTGTCCCTCATCCCTCATCCTTCATCCCTCATCCTTAAGAATCACAATAAGGGGGCTCGTACAATGAGACCGAAAAACCGAAGACGGGGATTCACGCTGGTGGAGATCATGGTCGTCATCATCGTCCTGACGATTTTGGCGGCCGCCGTGATTCCCAACCTCACAGGGAAGACCGACGACGCGCGGGTGGCGCGCGCCCGGTCGGACGTGGCCGCTCTCGAAGCCGCCATTGACATGTTCAAACTGGACATGGGGCGGTTTCCCACCAGTGAGGAAGGCTTGACGGTGTTGCGGGAACCACCGCAAAGCGATGATGCCGTGCGGTGGAAGGGTCCGTACCTGAAGAAGTCGGTCCCGCCCGACCCATGGGGCAATCCCTATGTGTATGTCTGCCCGGGCGTATTCAATCCCGACAGTTATGACCTGTCGAGCTTGGGCGCGGACGGACAGGAAGGCGGCGAAGGCTACGCCCGCGACATCACCAGTTGGGAACATTATGAAGCCACCGACACAGGAATGGCGCCGACGGCTCCTGCGCCCTGATTTGCCGCGCCAGCGCGCTTTCACCCTCCTCGAATTGATGGTCGTTCTGATTGTCATTTCGATTTTGGTGGGAGCGGTCTTGCCGGAGTTTGCGGGCAGCTTTACGCGCATGCAGATTTCGGCGGCGGCCGGACAGTTGGGCGACATGATCGCGTTTTGTTTCAGTGGAGCCATTGCGCAGCAAAAGGACTTCCGGTTGAACATCGAGCCGGAAGCCAAACGAGCTTACATCACCTATGAGGTGGAATTGGAAACAGGCGAATTGCAATATCAGTTGTTTCCGGCACCGGGAATGAACATTTATGTGCTGCCCGAAACGGTGTTTTTTGACACGACGGACATGGCCGAGGCGCTCAATCCGGGCGAACAGGGCAGCTACTACATCCAGTTTCGGCGGGACGGAACAGCGGATTTCTGCCGCATCCGTCTGATTTCGCAGCGCCGCGACACCATGGAAATCAATCTCAATGGATTGACAGGCCGTGTAATGATCACCGAGGGCCAACCGGCGACCGCCGAAGGCGAATCGGGCCAGACCCCGCCGGAAAGCGTGCCCAACGAGCCCGCGCCGGCTGTTTATGGAACAGAGGCAGCAGTATGAGACCGAAGCGACAGAAAGACAGCGGCATGAGGCGCTGCGCGCGCCGACCGCGTCGCTTTAGCCGTTCAGCGCCGGTTACCTCGGCGTTCTCACTCTTGGAAACCCTCGTTGCCGTGGCGATTTTCAGCATCGCCGTGGTGGCCCTGATTGAGGCCATTGCCGGCAACACGCGGAATCAGGCCTGGATGGAAAGCCAAAGCCGCGGCCTGATGCTGGCGCAAAACATTATCGAGGAAATTGAATACGTCGGCGACCTGCGCGTGGGGAGCGACAGCGGCGAATTTCCCGAAGACCCGCGATTCTCTTGGAGTAGTGATATTCAAAGCACCGACCTCGACGGCTTGTTCGAGGTCCGGGTGACGGTTTCGTGGACGGAAGGCCAAGCCCAGCGCGACATTTCGCTGACAACTTATATGCGTCCGGGCGACAATGCCACCAGCTCCGGTCTCCAAACCGAATTGCCCATAAGCTATTAGATGAACGAACGCAGGGTTCTCGTGCTATGAAATGGGCGGCAGAAAATGGAAATTGGACCGTGGGGAATAGGATGCGGCGTCGTGCTCTGTCGCGCCTCCGTTATCCCTCATTCCCCATCCCTCATTCCCGTCGCGCCATGACCCTGCTCGAAATCCTGACGGGTATGATGGTTTCGGTGATGCTGATCGGCACGGCCTTTTCCACATTCTGGGTGGCGACGACCTCATGGGAAAAGGCCAAGCGGCGTGCGGAAATGATCCGGCTTCTGGATGGGGTGGCCGACCTGATCACGCGGCAGCTGAGGGCCATCCAGCCCCCGTTCTATCCGCTGTCGCCCGCGTTTCTTGCATACAATGACGGGGACGAGACCGCCGACTTCGACTCGATGGCGTTTGTCACCTCGGCCAATCCGCGGTTTCCGCCCGAACTGGCTCTATCCGACCTGTGTGAAGTCGAGTTTTATATTGATGTGCCAGTCGAAGAAGGCCTAACCGGTGGCATGAGCCAAACAGCGGATATGGGTATGGGGACTATGTATGATCCCTTGATGAATATGATGGGAGAAATGCCGCCGTCGGCAACAGGAGAAACTGAAACGCAAGCTACGCAGACCGGCGGCCTGTGGATGCGGATTGACCCGACGCCCGATGACGACCTCGAAAACGGCGGCTATCTGGTGGACCTCGGCATCCAGATCACGTCGTTCAACCTGCGCTTCTACGACGGTTATGAATGGCTGGAGGACTGGCTCAACGACAGCCAGGTGCCGCAAGCCGTCGAATTCTCCCTGACCTGCACCGACCCCGAAGGGCGGGAAAACCCCATCACCCTCACGCGGTTGGTACGAATTCCAACCGCGCGGGCAATCAATCAGGGTTCACAAAATCTGTATGGCGACTTGACCGGCGGGTATTTGGATACAACCGGCAGCGGCCAGTCCTTTGGCGGCCAAAGCGGCTATGGCAGCGCCGAGAGCGGAACGGGCAGCGAAGGGACAAGCGGCGGTTCCTCCTATTCCGGCGGCAGCGGCGGCTCGTCATTCGGACGCGGCGGTTCATCGAGAGGACGGTAGCCGCAGAGGAAATCCGAAATGATGCGCAAAAACGACAACATCCGCACACGGCAGCGCGGCGCCATCCTCGTGCTCGTGCTTTGGCTGGTGCTTATTTTGTCGCTGATTGCGCTAAGCTATTCCACCTCGGTGCGAACCAGTCTGAACATCGTGACCAACCGCACTAACAAGGTGAAGGCGCGTTATTACGCCAAGGCCGGAATCGAGCGCACCATTGTGGAATTGCTCCAACTGCAGGACGGTTACTACGGAGAGACCAGCGGGTTCTACAACGATGAAATCCGCTTCTTCGAACAACCCGTCGGCGACGGCGTGTTCACGCTTACCACAGGCAAGCGCGATGAATCGGGACGCATAATCTACGGAATCACAGATGAAGCCAGCCGGGTGAACCTCAACACGGTCAGCGAGGACGCGCTTTACACATTTCCGGAACTGACGCCCGAAATGATCAACGCCTTCCTCGATTGGCGGGACAGTGATTCGGAACAGCGTCCCGACGGCGCCGAGGACGACTTTTACCAGATGCTGCAAGACCCGTATTATTGTAAAAACAGCGGTCTGCACACCGTGATGGAGTTGCTCTTGATTGCCGGTTGGACATCGGTCGAGGTCTTCGGGGAAGATGCCAACCGCAACGGCCTGCTCGATCCCAACGAAGACGACGGCGATTACTCGCCGCCCTACGACGATCAAGATGGCGAACTCGACAAGGGCCTTGCGGATTTTTTCACCGTTTATTCCTACGATCGCGAGATCAATCCCGACGGCCAGATGCGCCTCGATCTTAACACCGCTTCTGAATCGCAGCTGCGCCAGATCGAGGGCATGTCGCAAACGCAGGCGGCGGCCATTGTGGCGTGGCGCAACCAGCGGCGGTTCACCTCGCTGGCCGAACTGCTCGATGTCACCGAGGCGCAGACACAAGGCCAGTCCGGCAGCCAGGGCTCGACGGCCCTGCGCACGTCGGCGCTCAAGCAGTCGTCGGCGCAGGGAACTCGCCTGTCCATCTCGCAGGGCAAACAAACGCAAGGGCGCGACAGCCTCCGAAAGAGCGGAACCTCATCGTCGGGGCAACAAACGCAGGGAACGCGGGTGTTTAACTACGATCAAGTAGCCCGCATGGTGGACTGGCTTTGCGTGGGCACGGAGAATAAACGCAACCGCATTAATATCAATACAGCCCCCTTCGAAGTGCTCATGACGCTGCCGGGAATGACCGAGGACGTGGCCAACGAGATTCTGACCCGGCGGGCGTCGAGCCAGGGACCGTTTATCTCCCGAAGCGAATTGCGCGACGTCAATGGCATGACCGAGTCGCTGTTTGCCGGTATTATAGACTACGTTACCGTGCAGTCGTATCAGTTTCGGATTGTGGCCGAGGGCCGCGAGGGCGAAACCAAAGCGACGGTCGAGGCTGTAGTGGATATCGCAACCGATCCGCCGACTATTCTGTATTGGCGGGAGCTCTGAGATAGGGGAAATCCATGAAGAAACGAAACGGACGATACTGGGCTGTGGAACTGGGAAGCGACCCGGTGCGGCTGTGCCGATTCCGAGTGCAGGACGAGAAAGTCACGGTTGAAGAGTGGCAAACACAGCCGGCAGCGGAGTTCGACTTCGGCCGGTTCTGTCGCGAGAAGACCGACCGGCGGCGCGGCGAGACCATTCTGTGCACGGTGCCGCGCAGCGAAGTCTTGCTCAAACCCTTTGTCGGCCCGCGCGGCGATCAAGTGGACATCCGGAAAATTACCGCGCTCAAACTCGAACAGGCCCTCGGCGAATTGGACGAAAACAAGACTCTCTGGGGTTATGTCGAAGACGGAACGACCGACGAAGGCAAACGAACCCATGTCATGGCCGCCGCCATTTCCAGAGAGTATGTGCAGAGCCTGCTGGAGCGGCATTTTCCCAACGGCGAGCGTCCCACCTATGTCGAATGCGGGGCGCTGGCGGGGCTTCGCGCACACCTTGCGCTGCGGCCGCATCCTCTGGCATGCGAAATTGTGGCTGATTGCGCAGCCGACGGCACGTCGCTGTTTGTGATCATGGACGGCATCATCGAGTCGGCACATTTTGTGCCGGGCAACCGTCCGGTCGAAGCGGTCGGCAATGAAATCCGTCGGCTGATCCTGTATTTGCGCGGCCGGCGCGAGAGCATCCAAGTCGAGTCGGTAGTCTGCTTGGGCGGGGAAGCCGCCAAGGAATTGGCCGACGACCTTCGCCGCACGTTGGACATCCCGGTGGTCAATCGCCTCGAGCGGGCGGCCGAATGGGTGGCCAACGCCGACGCACTTCCACCCGATTGGGCGGAAAGCTGGCACCGGGTCGTGGGTCTGATCCGCGCAGCGCTCTCAGGCACCGGCGAGGCGATCAACTTTTTGGCCATGGAGGCACCGCGGCGCGGCGCGCAACCGCTCCTGCCTGCACTGGCAAAGATTCAAACCCCTGTGCTAATTTTGCTGATGATCGGGCTTCTTCTGGCAACCGTGTTCGTGCAGCGGGCAGCCAACCATCAGCGCGAGGCAATTATGGACAAAGTGATCCAGCGCGCGCGACTGATTTCGGCCGACCTGCAGCACAGTGAGCAGTCGCTGGCGATTCTGCGGCGGTTTGCCGCCGATAAATTTCCGATGACACGGCTGCTGGTTGAGATCGCGGAGATTGCCCCGCAGGGGGTAACGTTGGACACACTGAGCCTGAATCCGGACGGTTCGCTGTCGCTGACCGGGCGGTGCAAGACTTACACAGACGTGCAGGAATTCACGCGCAAGGTCACGGCATCGGATTTCTTCGTGCGCGCGGATGCCCCTTCGTCGCGCAAAGACCGCGAAGGCGTCACCTTCAAGATGACCTTTGCGCTGAACCCGAAATACAAGAAGGCAGGTGCCAAATGAATCTCGCACCCCGCGAACGCCGCACCATCATGATCGGCGCCATCATTGTCGCCGCCGTTGGCCTTTGGTTGGGTGCCAAGAAGATCGGCGCAGTCATCGCCGGCAGCCGCCGGGGCGGCGACTACATGACCGCCCAGTTTGTGGACGCCAGCGGACGGATCAAACGGTACGCGCTCGTGAGCAAAGAGCTGAAACAACAAACCGAGGCGCTGAAAATCCAAGTGCCGAACGAGCCGCCCGAAGACCAGATGAAAAAACTCGTCGAACGGTTCGAGCAGCTGGCCGGCCGCTCCAACGTCCAGATCCGCAATATCACCCAACTCAAAGCGCAAGCACGGACCGCCACCGCGCGTGCCGCGGCCTCTACACGCATGGAGCTGAAACTCGATTTGACCGCCGCCAGCTATGCCGGCCTCGTCCGCTTTATTGACTCTCTCGAACAGGCCTCTGTCCCGATTGTCGTGGATCAGATCAGTATCACGGCCATGGGCGGGCGGTCGAGCGCCGGCGGGTCGCGCGGCGGCCGCGGCGGCGGCGAACCTCAAAAACGACAGTTGCAGGCCGCCCTGAAGATTTACACGTATCTCTTCCCTGAAAAGGCGCAATTATGAGCAATGGAAAAAGCAACGGCCTGATCAACGGCAAAAGCGGCGGCGCTAATGGCTCGACTGGCCGGCCCGCTGATGCATGGGTATGGCTGCGCTCCAACACCAAATTAATCCTTCTCGGAATCAATGCCCTCATCCTTCTGGTGTTGATCTACTTGCTTGTTCTTCAAGCGATTTTCCTTTTTCAAACCCGCAGCCTTCTGGCCAGCGTGGAGAGTATGGGTTCGGACTCATCGCCCGCGCCGGCTGCCTCGACGGCGAAAAAAGAACCGGAACGCCGCACGGAGTCCGGCCGCCCGGAACGCAGCGAGCGCCGCCAGTCCGCGCCCAGTGCCGCCTCGTCGCCGACAAAGGCGGCGACCCAGCCCACCTCGCCGGTTGCCGTCAAGGATGCCGGAACGTTTGAAGGATGGGGCGATTTCAGCGTGGAAGACCTGATGATTCTTATGGCGATGGCCGGCGAGACGACCGCCAGCATCGGGTCGGAGCCTCAGGCGTCCACTGCAACGGTTGTCGCTGCGGCAGCTGCGGCGACGCAAACCCAACCGGCTCTGGCCCCCGCCTCGCCGACACTTGCGGCAACGTCTGCGACCGTGCCTACGCAGGCAGCCATGCCGTCTAGTCCGACAACGGCAGCCACCGACGCGGTCGCGTCGCCCGTTGCAGCGTTGGCGGTCGAAGACAGCACCGCCACGGTTTTGATGCCAGCCGCGTCGGCGGGCAATTCGGCGCCGGCAGCCGCAGGGGACAGCAGTCCGACCGCCTCGACTAACAATCGCGCCGGCACCGCCGCAAAGTCATCCGGCACAATGTCCATGGAAGAGTTGGCCGCCAATTGGGAAATGATTTTGGCTCTGGAAATGGGATTGATGGATAAAAAGAGCACCACCACTGCCAGCGTGGCGTCCGCGGCACCACGTTCCGAGCCGCCGCGTTCGTCAGGCTCATCAGGTTCTGCCGACAACCGCAGCAGCAGGAGCGGGCGCTCAGACTCGCGGAAGAGTTCGGGCAGTTCTGAGGAGGACAAACGGCGGGAAATGCTCGACAAGCTGGAAAAGCGCGCCCTGTTTGGCGAGCCTCGGCCGCAACCGGTTCAACCGCAGCTGGAGGCTGTATTCATTGATCGCGCCATGATTAGTGGACAATGGGTGAAGGTGGGCGAACGGTTCCATGAATGGAAAGTGGCCGAAATCGGGACCGACCGTGTTTCTCTCGAGGACAACGAAGGAAACCGGCGGGAGCTCACCATGCACTATGGCGACGAGGGCGGTGGGGGCGGTTTGGGCCCGCCGTCGAGTTTCAGTCGTGGTTTTGGCACGATGGGAGGTGGCGGTGAAAGCCGGGGCGGCCCGGTGGCTTCGCTCTCGCCGTCCTCGCCCTTTATGGGGCCGGACGGTTTGCCACGCATTCCCGACTCGGTGTTTGAGCGGCTGACGGGGCCGGGCGGCCCATTTCCGGGCATGACGCGCGAGCAATTGCTCGAGCGATGGCGCCAGCTGCGCGAGGGCGGCGGACGGTCGCGCGAGGAGCATCGGCACGAAACCCGCTCGGAACGTCCTGCGGTCTCGGTGAGCGCTCCTCCTCCCGTATCGCCGAAGGAAAAGCGGATGCGCGAGGAATACAATCGGCCGCCGCGCGAAGAGCCAATGCCGCGCTCGGCCAGTATTCCATCTCCGCCGCCCGCAGCGTCCTATTCGCCGCCGGCGCCGCCTTCCGGGGGTGGAAGCTTTCAAGGAATGAGCCGCGAGCAGATCATGGAGCGAATCCGACAGATGCGCGAGCGCGGCGGCACTGGCGGACCGCCGCCTGACCGCGGCAGTATGCAACCGCCCGAACGCGGCCCCAAAGGCGGATTCTCCGGCGATACGTCGGGCCGCGGCCCGAAAGGGAAAGGCAAACGGGGCCGCGACTAGACCCTTGCTGGATCGGTCTGAGGATGGTGCTCGTAGATCTCAGATTCTGGATTAAGGAATCGCACCTTATCGTCTTTCTTCTGTTTTTTTACTTGGGAGATTTCCAATGTCTTCGGTAAATCGCCGTGGCGGCCAGGAGGGCAGACTCATGCAACACCGCGTTTTTCAAACCCGCCAAGAATTTGAAACCTTGTCCATGCCAAGTCCGACAGGGGACTTTCGACATCACATCAGGAGGAAGAATCGAGACATGATGAACCGAACGATCGTGGGATGGATTGTGCTGTGGATGGCCGCAGCTACAATCTGTATCGCGCAACCTGGCGGGTCGGGCCGTTCCCGATTCTCTTCCAGCCGGAGCGGTCCCCCGTCCGAAGCGGCCGCATCCTCGCAAAATGATTCACGCGCGACTCCGTCCGAGGGCGGCGAAAGCAGCGAGTCGGGTGCGTCCTCGGGGCCGTCGGCCACCCGCGACAGCGTGATCATGAATCTCAGCAAAGGCGTCGAGATCACACAAATTGTTACTTTCATCAGCGAGCAAACCCGCAAACCGGTCATCAAGGAGCCGTCCGTGCAGGGACGCGTTACGGTCTATTCGGCCGAGCGCTTGCCGCGCGCCGAGGCCCTGCAGGTCATCTACGATGCTTTGGAACTGCAAGGCATTGCGGTCATCGAAACACCGCGGGACATCCAGCTGGTTCCGGCCAACATGGCCCAGACCATGCGGGTTCAAACGCTGAAAAACGATGAAACCGCCACCAGCATCACCAACCGCATGCAAATGGTGCAAAAGATTTTCAACATCAAGGTGGCCTCGCCCAGCCGCCTGCAAACTCTCCTGACCCCGTTGATGAGCAAACAGGGCAGCATCAGCTCGGATGAGCGAAGCAAGACTCTGGTGGTAACCGATATGGCCGCCAACGTTGCGCGTTTCGAGCGGCTTATCGAGTCATTCGACCGCCAAGAAGCCGGAGAAAGCATTCTGAAAATCGTCCGCCTCAAATACGCCAACGCCGATGAGATTACCGATCTCATCACGACCATTGTGGCGGCCAATGTCGGCGGCACCCCGTCGGTCAGTTCATCGCGCTACGGCGGCGGAGGTGGCGGCGATGAGCACTCCTCGTTCATGCGCCGCTATGGCAGCTCCAGCCAGATTCGCGTGGTCAACGATGTACTGATCATCGCCGATGTGCGCACCAACTGGCTTATCCTTGCCGGCCAGCCGGAGAAGATTCAGCACATCGAAAACCTCGTGGCGCAATTCGATGTGCCCAGCCGCCTCGAAATTCAACGCGTGCTGGGACCGGATGAATCGGCCTCGACCATTCCGTTGCGCAATGAACTCATTCAGAAAATATTCAAACTGAAAATTGCCCAGCCGCGCAGCATTCAACAGTCCATTCAGCCGCTCATCAGCCGACAGGGCAGCACCACCGTGGACGACCGCACCCGCTCGCTGATCCTGACCGACACGGCCGCCAACGTCGCAAGGCTCGAACAAATCATCCAATCGCTGGATCGCGAGGACGCCGGCGAGAACATCCTGAAGATTGTCAAACTGACCAACGCCAACGCCGAGGACATCACCGATGTCATCAGCACGGTGGCGGCCGCCAGTGCCGGCAGCACCCCGCCGGGCGGTTCGATGCGCTATGGTGGAGGGGGGGGCGGCGACGAGTATTCCTCGTCCTACTACTATTCGCGCCGGTATTCCGCCGCCAGCCAGATTCGCATGGTGAACGATGTCATGATCCTCGCCGATTCGCGAACCAACTGGCTTATTCTGGTTGGACGGCCCGACCGGGTGGAGCGTATCGAGAAACTCGTGGCTGAATTCGATGTTCCCGCCCGAACGGATATTCGGCGCGTGCTCGGCCCCGACGAATCGGCCTCCTCCCTGCCGCTGCGCAACGAGCTCATCCAGAAAATCTTCAAACTGAAGCTTGCCCAGCCGCGCAGCGTCCAGATGGCCATTCAGCCGCTGCTGAGCCGCCAGGGCAATATCGCCGTGGACGAGCGCACCCGCACCGTAATCCTTACCGATACCGTCGCCAATGTCATCCGGTTTGAACAGATCATCGAGGGTATGGACCGGCTCGACATCGGGCAGATGGACGTAAAGATTTTCAAGTTGCAATACGCTTACGCCGATGAACTGGCCGATTTGGTCGCCATGATGGCCGTGGCCGGTGAAACCGGCATGATGCCGGTTTCGCAACGGTCGGGATACTACGGCGGCGATGAATACTACGGCCGCCGCAGCTTCTACGGCGGCTACGGACGCAGCAGCGGAGGACGCATGGCCGGCGACATGGTCGTCATTCCCGACGTGCGCACCAACTGGCTCATTGTGGTCGGCCCGCCCGACAAGATTGCCCGCGTCGAACAGATCGTGACGGAAATGGACAATCCCGGCCGCAGCGACGTCAAACTCCACATTGTGGACATCAAATATGCCGATGCCTTCGATCTGGCGCTCGACATCCGCGACATGATGATGCGCAAGCTGGCGCGCGAACGGCAGGAAATCTTTGACATGCGCTCGAATCAGCGCGGCAACCAGATCATGGTCCTTGCCACGCCCCCCACGTTTGAAATGGTCAAACAGATGATCGAGGCCATGGACACCACCCAATCGGTCCAGCGCGAAAGCCGCACCTATGAACTCAAATACATGGACGCCAACGACATGGCCGACCAGCTCAACCAGCTGTATCAAGAGGAGTTTCGCGGGTTTGGCTTCTTTGGCGGCTTCGGAGGGGGCTTTGGACGCGGCGGCGGGCGCGGACGCTCCGAAGCCCGCTTCGTCCCCTCGGTGCGCACCAACTCCATCATGGTCATCGCCGACCCGACCGAATATGAATTCATCGAGCGGATGATCAAGGAACTCGATGTCGAGATTCCCGAAGAGAACCTTGCCCCGCGCGTCTATCATATCGTGCACACCGATGCGAGCGACATGGTCTCGGTGCTGACCGAGTTGTTCGAGGGCGGGGCGGCACGGCGGCCCGGAACGCAAGAGCTGTTCACTTGGCGCCCGCGTATGACCACCAGCCGGCCCGGCGAAATCGGTGCCCTCTACGGCAAGGTCCGCTTCGTCGTTTATCGTGCCACCAACTCCATTGTGGCCATCACCAACAACCCCCAGAACTTCGGCGTCATCGAGAGCCTGATCCGCGAGCTGGATGTGATGAACCCCGAAGCCACGAATATGCTGGTGATTCAGGTGCAACATGCCGATGTGGCGCAGCTGGCCAACAACTTGAACAACTTGCTGAGCGAAGGAGCGGTCTCTCGCGCCGCCAGCCAGTCGTCGCAGCAGGGACGGAGCAGCAGCCAGCAGCAAGGCCAACAGCAACAGGGGCAGGCCGGGCGGTTGGTCGAGGATACCCGGCCGACGGTGGACGTGGTCTTCCCGTGGCAGTCGGCCGGCGCACGGCAGGGAACGCCCGGACGGCCCGGTCTGGAAGAGCGTCCGATCAACAATCTCATCGGACTGGTGCGGATTGTCCCCGACATCCGCTCGCAAAAGCTGATTATCGCGGCCCCCTCGATTTACTTTGAATCCATCCAGCAACTGGTGGCCGACCTCGACAAGCCGGAGCCGCAGGTCCAGCTGGAAACCTACATCATCCGTGTCGAAAGCGAAGGCTCCCGCCGCCTCGGTTGGCGCTGGACACCCGACGCCCGCACCATCTCCGGCGATGAGCTGGACAATGCGTTTCTTGCGCTCAGCCACATGGGGTTTATTGACTCGTACGGGAGCAACAACGCGAATGCGGGAACTGTGGCCAATCCGGCGCCGGCCAACATAGACTACAGCCGGTCGTTGCGCGACACGTTTTATAACAGCTCGACAAATTACTCGGGAACGCTGTCGCCGGGCAAAGGCGTGTTCTCCGCCGACGTGAACATCGCCTTGCTGATTCAGCTGCTGATCAAGAACCGGAACGCGAGTGTGGCGGCCCATCCGCAGATCACCGTCAACAACAATGAGATGGGCGCGGTGTTCGTCGGCGAAAGCGTGCCGTTTGAGGTCAGCGCCCAAGGGTCGGCCGAAGGCACCTCGTTGCGCACCAACGTCGAGTATCGCGACGTTGGCACGCGGCTGGAGATTACGCCGCAGATCAATAAACAGGGCCGCGTGGTGCTGAAAATCTACGTCGAGAACTCGCGCCGGAAACCCGAGCTGCTCAACGGGCGCGCCTTGACCGAATTGCAAACCTATGAAACCAAACTCACCGTCGAAAGCGGCCAGACAGCCTGGCTGGGCGGCCTGACCGAACGGTGGCAGGACGACACCATTCGCCGCGTCCCTGTCCTCGGCTACATCCCTGTGCTCGAATTCTTCTTCAGCAAGTCCGACAAGGTCACGCGCGAAAGCAACATCTACGCATTCATCATCCCGCAGGTGCTCGAAACGGCCGAGCAGCAGGCGGCCCAATATCAGCGCGCCAAAGCCGAGATTGACGCCTACTGGAAGGAATACGAAAGCAAGGTGAAACTTGATATGCCGCCAGCAAGACTGAACCCGACAACCGGCACGCTGACTTCGGAGCCGACGGAGGAAAAGAAATCGGAATAGAGGCAGAAGTGACCGCAACACGCCGGCATGGCGACACGGACACAAGGCACCACCCGCGGGAAAGCCTCATCCAACCGCGGCCATATCGTACATTCTGTCTCTGCCGTCTATTCCGTCCACGTATTGACAATTCTACGGCGGCCCGGGTGCACCCCATCATCATGACCTCACACCTATGGCGTCCGGGCCGCCTGTTTATTTGAACCAGCGCTTCAGCCAACGCCAGAGCCGCAGAGGCCATTTTGCGCGAAGCCGCGCAAGCTCAGCCTGCGCGCGGGCCATTGCCGGGATATCTTCGGCATAGTCGAGAGCGCGCGCATCGGCCTCCATCCGGTTGACCGTCGCCTCGATGATGGTTGGCGATTCGAGACGCTTGAGAGCGTTGTCCGGCGCATACGCAGGGCGTTCGGCCCACTCCAGCAAAGGACCAAAGGTGCGCCGCACACTGTAATGCTCTTCCACAAAGCGGCGGCACTCGGCGCCCATCCGGGCGGCCATCGCGCGATCGCGCGCGGCAGCGCAAATCCTCGCCGCCAGCAGAGCCGGATTGCGCGGCTCGATAATCCATCCCACCCCGGCTTGCTCCATCTCGACGCTCATTTCCGTCCCACGGGTCAATACAATCGGCACGCCGTGGGCCATGGCTTCCAGAAGCCGGGTGCGCACACCGATCGAGGTTTCCAGACAGGGAAAATCAGCGCAGACGGCCAGGTCGGCGGCCGCAACGTAATCCGCAAAACGTTCGGCTTCCACCCAGCCGAGCAGGTGGAACCGCGCGCGATGCGCGGAACGTTCCACGTGCGCCTGGAACTCCTCGAGCACGGCATCAGCATGGCCGGGGACCACTCCGCCGGTTGAAACAAAATGAACCGTCGGCTCGGCGGCCATCGCACGTTCCAACCCCTCGAACAGCGTGACGGGATCGGTCCACGTGTTGAAGGCGCCGCTCCAGAGCACCACGAAGGCATTGTCCTGACCGACCAGCCGCCGCAAGATGTCGCGATCGGACGGCGGCCGGACCGACTCCACGTCCACCGAGCACGGAACCCGGACGACCAAATCATAGTGGACGTTGTGGCGGTTGAGACGGCCGACCGTGGCCAGTTCGCCGAGGACAGCGAAGCGATGGGCGTTCGTTACGGCGGAGATTTTGTCCGCGCGGCGCAGCACCGCGCGCTCATGAAACCAGAAGTGGGGGAGAACGTCGTCGTTGCCGTCGCGCGCGGCCTTCAACTGCGCCTCGGCCATGACCCAGCCGTGCAGGTCGCACCACACAGGCACGGTCGGGCGCATGTGGCAGACCCAGCCGGCCGGCTCGGTCGTGACACCGACCACGCCGTCGGGTTGGAACTCGGCGCAGCGCTGGCGGAAATAGGCGAGCATGTCGCCGATTCGCATGTCCACGTTCTCGTAAGGGATACCGCCTTTTTCACGGCGTTCGACAAAGTGTTTCGGTGGGTCAGCCTTTGAGAGATTCTGCGATACGGTGCAGAGAAGGATTTCATGGCCGGCGCGGCTGAGGGCATCGGCAAAGTGCCACGTGCGGACGGCGTGGGCGGTTACGCGCCGCGCCCCACCGTCCATCATGGGACCCGTGCCGGCGATAAACAGACGACTCATGTCGGTAACTCCGCTTTCGGCGCGGTACGGGGCAACCGCGCTTGCTCAAATGCGTGTAAATCGGCGTCTATCGGTGGTCGGCTTTTATTCCCCGTGCACCTTGTAGTCTGCACGCACATTCTGCGCCCGTAATTATCCCCCGTGCGCCTTTTCCCGCAGCGCCTTGAGTGTTTTCATCAGCGGGTTCTGATAGCGCCCGAAGTAGTCATGGAGAATTTCATACTCGCGGTACAGCGCGGCATACTGCTCATGGCGCTCCTTGTTGGGGCGATAGACCTCGCGTTTGAGGCCGGCCATTTTTTTCGCCGCCTCCTGAATGGAATCGTAGCCCCCGCGCGCGCTGCCGGCCGCCACCGCGGCAAACATCGCCGACCCCAGCGCACCGGCCTGCGCCGACCGACCAATTCGCATCTCGCGCCCCGTCACGTCGCTGTATATCTGCATCAGGAGCTTGTTTTTCTCCGGCAGCCCCCCGCAGCAATAGACCTCGTTGACCGGCACGCCGTTGCGGTGGAAGTTCTCGATGATCTTGTAAGTGCCGAACGCCGTCGCTTCGATCAGTGCGCGATAGATATGCTCCGGCCGCGTGCCCAGCGACATGCCGATCAGCAAGCCCGTCAGGTTGGCGTTCACCAAAATCGAGCGGTTGCCGTTGAACCAGTCGAGCGCGAGAAGCCCGTTCTCGCCGACCTTGAGCTTCGCCGCCTTTTCCTCCAATAGTTGGTGGACATCCATTTTGCGGCGCCGCGCCTCGGCCTCGTAAGCGGCGGGAACGGCGTTCTTGACATACCACGCAAACACATCGCCGACACCCGACTGCCCGGCCTCGTAGCCCCAAAGCCCCGGCAGAATGCCGTCCTTGACCACGCCGCACATGCCCTCGCAGGCCACTTTTTCGCGGCCGCAGACCATGTGGCAGATCGAAGTGCCCATGATCATGACCATCTTGCCGACATCGGTTACTGTGACCGCCGGCACGGACACGTGGGCGTCCACGTTGCCGATGGCCACGGCGGTGCCGGGCCGCAGGCCAGTGAGGGCGGCGGCGCGCTCGGTCACTTCGCCGGCCTTTTGCCCCAGCGGCGTGATGTCGCGCATGAGTTTTTCGTCCACGACATGCTCGAGGCGCGGATCGAGCGCCTTGAAGAAATCGTCGGACGGGTAGCCGGTCTCGCTGTCCCAAATGGCTTTGTAGCCGGCGGTGCAGGAGTTGCGTTTTTCGACACCGGTCAGCTGCCAGACAATCCAGTCGGCGCCCTCGATGAAACGGTCGGCGGCCTCATAAATTTCCGGCGCTTCGTTGAGCACCTGCCAGATTTTGGGAAAGAGCCATTCGGAGGAAATCTTGCCGCCGTAGAACGGCAGCCATGGCTCGCCGCGCTCGCGGGCAATCTCATTCAGGCGGTCGGCTTCCGGCTGCGCCGCGTGGTGTTTCCAGAGTTTGACCCATGCATGAGGATTCTTTCGGTATTGCTTGAGAGCCATCAGCGGCGTCCCGTCCCGCTTGCAGGGCACGACCGTGCAGGCCGTAAAGTCGGTGCCGACGCCGATAACGTCATCGGGTTTGACGCGCGCTTTTTTGAGAACCGCCGGGATGGTCTTCTTGAGCGCTTCGATGTAATCGAGCGGATTCTGCAACGCCGTGTCGGGATCGAGGCGGCGCGTCGTGCCGGGCAGTTTTTCGTCAATGACGCCGTCGGCATAGGGATGAACCGCCGAGGCCAGTTCTTCGCCGGTGCGCACGTTGACCAGCACGGCGCGCGCCGACTCCGTGCCGAAATCAATGCCGATTGTAAATTTCGCCGATGCCATAAATCTGTCCTCCTTGTTTGAAAGTTAGAGGGAAGAGACGAGAAAAAGAAGTTGTGGTAATCTCCGTTCCAGATGGACTGACAAGCGCCGCATCGAAATCCTGCAGCAAGATGCAGCATCCATGCACCACCGGGCAGTGGTTCATGTAAAGAACATACACAGCTCATACGCCACCGGCCGGCATCGTCGTTGCAGCCGCCCTCCGCCCGTTGGCTTTGTTATAACCACAAACTGTTCGTAATCCGGCTGGGGTTTGCTTGCAAGAGAATAATCGGCTGCATGTGCCGCTTGGGTGCGTCTCCCGAAAT
>JAOAGV010000032.1:0-262 GCA_026415575.1 Candidatus Sumerlaeia bacterium | reverse complement strand
ATTCCCGCGAGCGCAAGCAAGACCGCCGCGTAATGCCGGAAGAATCTCGCCGCACAGCGCCAAGGGCTTTGGAGTGCGGGCAGCCATGCTGCCGCTTTGCTGAAATCGTCCGTTGTCGGACAAAGCGTCGGCAACGATGCGGAAAGAACCAGCGTTTGGCGGGGTTGAATATGGCACAAAAGAAAGCGGCAGCACGGCTACCGCAGTCCAAAGCGGACGCCGGTTTGTGCATAATGACAAGGGTGCTGAGCTGGGCTAAGGT
>JAOAGV010000031.1:10988-41093 GCA_026415575.1 Candidatus Sumerlaeia bacterium | reverse complement strand
GCTCGGAGATGTGTATAAGAGACAGACCGCCGTGTCGTGGGTCTGGACAGCGACTTTGATGCACTGCACGGACTGGCATGCCCGGCCGTGCGGGGCACGTTGGCGCGCCTGCCCTTTCCCGACCGCGCGTTCGACGCCACAGTCTGTTGCGAGGCCCTCGAACATCTGGACGATGCGCTGTTCGAGCCGGCGCTGCATGAGTTGTTCCGCGTCACGAAGCGGTACATTCTCCTCACTGTTCCCAACGACGAGAACCTGACGCTCAGCTGCCGTCGCTGCCGACGCTGCGGGGCGCAATTCCATTTCCATGGACATGTCCGCTCGTTCACAGCCGATGCGCTGCGCGGTCTTTTTCAGGCGGTAGCACGGGGCCGCGTGCTCTGCCGCGAGGCCAGGGGCATTGTTCCTGTCGCCGTATTTCGACAGAGCCGCTGGCTGTACCGTTTGCGGCCGGAGCAGATAGGTTTTTGGATTGCCCGCAAGGGCGCGCGATGCCCGCACTGCGGCTTTGCCGGCTTTGACCGGCACTGGAGGCCGTTGTTTCGTGTT
This sequence comes from Candidatus Sumerlaeia bacterium, assembly GCA_026415575.1. Classification (GTDB taxonomy): domain Bacteria; phylum Sumerlaeota; class Sumerlaeia; order JADFCW01; family JADFCW01; genus JADFCW01. The sequence continues at coordinate 40,544 of JAOAGV010000031.1, read as the reverse complement.
TGGTCGCTTGCGCTGAAGCTGGCCAATGGCGTGTTGCATCCAGTTCCGTACTGGCGCAGTTGCTGGCTACTGGCTCTGTATGAGGTGGGATAGCGTCAATTGCTCATAGCGTTTGCAAAAGGCGGCCCGCCTCCTGTCCTGATTTCGCCGATTCGGCCGATTACAAAGCAAAAACTTCGTGCGATTGCGGTGCGCGGTTTTACTTGCGATAATCCGCGCCGCTGAGGCTGCGCTCGACCGACCGCTGCCAGTCGCGCAGCTCGGCGGTCATCTTTGCAACGAGCTCCGGGTTCGCGGCCGCCAGATTGTTCTTCTCCAACGGGTCAGCGATCATATCATAGAGTTCCATGGTCTTGCCGGACTCGACAATTTTGTACCGGTTGTCGCGCCAGGCGGCCTGACCGCCAAAGTTGTCGGTGCGCGGCACGGGATGCTTGAAATTGGTAAATTGGATGTTGGCCTGTTTGGTTGTGGGCGTGGTGCCGCGAATCCGCTCGGGGTCCATCCACGGCTCGTTTTTCTTTTCCCCCGCAGCCGGATACTTCCAGAACCCAATGGGGCGGGGTCGTTCGGTCATCATGCTGCCCAACAAAAGGGGCTTGAGGCTGACGCCGTCTATCGGGCGGTCGGGTAGCGGGATACCCAACAGGTCGAGCACGGTCGGAAGGATGTCGCTGGTAACGGCGGCCAGCGACGTGGTGCGCGGCGTGCGAATGACCGCCGGCCACTCGATGATGCCCGGCACGCGCAGACCGCCATCATAGACGGTGCCCTTGGTGCCTTTCAGTCCGCCGTTGGGATATTGGGCGCCGGGAATGCCGTTGTCGCTGCAATACCAGAGCAGGGTGTTATCGGCGAGGTTCAGTTCGCGCAGTGCGCCGCGCAACTGGCCGATCGCGCGGTCCATGGCGGTTATCTCCGCGTAGCGATGGCGCGTATCCACGTTGGGCACGTCGCCGTACAGCGCCACATCTTTCTCCAGTCCGCGATGGGGGCCATGGGGCGAACCAAACCAAACGACTGCGAGAAACGGCTTTCCCTCGGCCTTGACTTTGCGGATGAACTCGACAGCCGCCGCCACAACGATCTCCGAGCTTTCGCCCTTGATGATCTCCGGATCGGCGCCGTTTCGACTCAGCGGCGGGTCGAGCTCGAAGAAGTTGTCGTGCGACAGATACTCGTCGAAGCCGCAGGCGCGGGGATTGACCGGCGAGGCTGCTTTGACCGCGCCCAAATGCCACTTGCCAAAATGCCCCGTGCGATAGCCCGCCTGCTTGAGCAGATGGGCGATGGTGATTTCTTCCGGGCGAATGGCCCAGTTTGGCGCAAACGTTCCCATGCGATTGGGATGGCGGCCGGTCATGCAGCTGGCGCGGGTGGGGGAACAAACGGGCGCGGCGGCGTAAAAGCAGTCGAAGCGAAGCCCGCTGGCGGCCATTTCGTCGAGAACGGGCGTGTTGAGAAACGGATGGCCGTTGTAGCCGGTCTCGCCCCAGCCCTGATCGTCGGCCATGCATAGAATGATGTTGGGTCGGGCGGTTGGAGTTTGTGCTGCGGATGCGGAGCGCGGGAGCATCAAAGAAAGTGCGCCCAGTCCTGTGGTGTGGAAAAAAGCGCGCCGCGAATATGCCGCGGGAACGCTTGCCGTCATGGTCATGCCTCCTCGATGGTGTGGGGGCAGCGTCGTATAAAGCCCCGTGGTCTCTCCGGCACGATTTCAGAGACCGCACAGCAAGTTGGACTCGTGAAGGGGCTTAAGGCAAATCATTTCGATACTTTTTTGAAATGATACAAGACGGCGCGGGAGGCCGGCGCGTCGAACGTGAACTCGCCCGAGACGTTTTCGCCAACCGTCTTGGTCTCCATCGCCATGATGTCGTATTGCTTCACATTCCACCGGCCTGCGGGCAATTTGGCCACGATTCCTTTCTGCTCTTTGTTCGTGCCGAGGACATACTCATTGTCCGGCCACGCCATGCCGCGAAAGCCGGGATCGAGATTGGAGAAGATCGAGAGGTCGGGGGCCATTTTCCAGAAAGTAATATTGGCATCAATCACTTCGCGCAGATACTTCAAGTTGTCGGCGGCGGTGTGGACGTTCGGATCGAACTTGCCCCAGAAATACTGCCCCAGTTTGTTGCCGTGTTTTTCGCCGGTGGTTCCGTAGCCGCCACCCAGAAAGGCACCGAGGTGCGCTTCAATCGTATCACCCTCAAGGTGCTTGTCGCCCGCGCCTTCGTAGCTCAGTTCGTCATTGACGGTGGGTTTGTTGCGCGGGCCCTTGCCGGATGCCCCCTGCCAAGTCTGCTGAATGGCATCGGCGGCGGCGGCGATTTTTTTGAGTTTTTTCTGGATGATCTGGTGATCATTCCACGGCGGCAGATCGTCGAATTGGTTGTCCCACCCGCTGGGGGATCTATGGACGCTGACCGGTGTGGGATAGGGCAGGAAGCTGCGCAAGAGACTGCCGAACCGGGCGATGTCTTTCTCAGAATATCGCGGTTCTTTAATATCGTGTTCGTTGCAGAGGCAGAACCACACGTTCGGATAGCTGCCATAGCGCGCCGCCATGTAGCGCAGAAACGGCGCGGGGTCGCCGTTGTTTTTTGCCGCCCGGAGCGTGGCGCGCGAATCCTTGGTGTCCGGTCCGGCCAGAATAAGGTCCACGATCAAGTCGCGCTCGAACCCCTTGGCCACGGCGACGTCCATGCGTTCGGCAAACCATTTGGGATTGGGCCGGAACGAGAAATCGCCGGCGTCGGTTGGTTTCCCCGACTCATCCAAAAACGGTTTCTCTTCCGGGTGGACGTAGCGGTCGCCGGTGATGCCCATGCGGAGTTTTTTGAAATACTCTGCATTGGCCAGCATGTCATCGGCAATATCATTTCCGGACGGGCGGCCGCCGTCCCGATAACCGGAGAGGAAACTATAGTGAGTGTTGCCGACGATGTAGGGGTGCGAGCCGTCGGAGCGCTTATACCAGCGAGAGCCGGGACTTTCGGGATCCGGCATCCAGAATCCGGGCAGGACACTGACGACGGCAGTGACGTAGTCGTCCTGTTTCTGGCCGGCCAGTTCGCGCGCATTGGAAAAGACCTCGATCAGGTTCCACCGGCCGGTCCGGGTCGGACAAAAGCGAACCTTGAAGATTCGGCCGGACATACCGCCCTTGCCGTCGGAGTCCCAAAACCCCCAGACCTTGTATTCGGGCGCGCCGCTTTCGTGACGGAACCGCACCCAGAACTGGACGTCGCGCGCGGGCGTATCCGTCGGCCCTTGCTGTGGTCCGGTAAAGGACAACTCAACGACGGAGTGAATGCCGCCGCGGGCAATTTCGGCGGCCGCCTGTGTACTTTTGGGCAGCACGGCAAGCCCCGTCAGGATGATGGCAAGTCTGGCCAGCCGTAACCTCGATCCCATAGGTTTCATCGTAAATCCTCCTTCGATTCTGTCGGGTACTGAAAATATCGGACGGTTCACACCGTAGGCCGAACGCATCTGGTATGACCAGTATGGAGTGCTAAAATGATTCGCAAGAAAAAAACGATTTCCCTATGGAGACGGGGATGCATCTCGCCATGATTGGTCGGCGTGGAACCCGACCCTCCACGTGGAGCGGCGCCAAGTGGAGGAGCGTCTTCCGCGGCGTCCGGAATAGAATACGGTTAGGGTGGAAGCTTTTAGGGTCGGGGTGAAACCCGACATTCCACGGGATCGGATTCACCGTTCGCGCGATCAAGTCTTTCCCAGATTAGGGCGGCAGCCTATTTCCGCCGGAGCCGCCGCGACCACAAATGCTTTTCGACAAACGCAAAGTGGTCCAAAAGAGCCTTGCGCGCCTTGGCCGGATCGCCGGATTCAATCGCGGCCAGCAACTGCCCATGCACCTTGAGGCTTTGTTCGGCATATCGGCCCACCAGTGTGCGGCTCAGTGTAATTGAGCGGCTGATCAGATTGGCAAGGAAATGAAACAGATGGACGTAGATGGGATTGCCGGTCATTTCGGCGATGGTCTGGTGGAACCGCAAATCGGCCTCGCTATGGCGCGCAAACTGTTCGGGCGTACGAAACCGCGCAGTGGTTTTCATGGCCGCGAGGCATTTCTGCAGCGCTGCGAGGGAGCGTTTGTCTGCCCGCTCGGTTGCCCGGCTGACGGCCCAGAGTTCCAGCACTTTGCGGATTTCGACCACGTTGGAAAACTCGACGATATCAGAGGACAGAAGGTCTTCGATGGCATCGCGGGTAGATGGGGGAATGGCCGTGCAGACGTAGTTGCCGCTTTTCGAGCGCCGCTCGATCAGGCCCTTGGCTTCGAGTTTGTTGAGCGCTTCGCGCAGCGTCGGGCGGCTGACGCGCAGCGTTTCGGCCAGTTCGCGCTCGGGCGGCAAGGGTGAGCCGGGCGGGAAATGGCCCTCGAAAATCAACGCCAAAAGCTGGCGCGAGGTTTCGTCCGAGCGGCGGCGGGTGATCGGGGCCGGTTTGGAACCTTCGGATTTCTGCGAATTTGGCATCGCGGGACCTCCATCGGCAGATGTACCCTGCTTCGAAGCCGAAACACTGGCCGAGGGGTTGTTTTTTTTCAACTATTTTATTCTTGACCGGCCGGCGGCCAGTTTGCATAGTCTGGTATGACCAGTTGACATGGACCGGAAAAAAATCGGTTCATTCGGTTGAAAAGGTACGTTTCCCCGCGGGGGCAAAAGCAATAGGGTCGGCTGACCCATTCGGCGCTTGCCGGAATCTGAGAGCCGGATTAATTACATCATCATATACAGCCGCAGAACAAGCCGGCTGCGCCATTTTCATCCCGAGGAGAGGCATCGTGAACAACGACTACTTCCATCGCGTGCGGGCGCTGACGCCCACCAAAATGTGGATCAACAACGTGACTCCCGAAGAAGCGCGCATGGCCATTGCCGCCGGCGCCATGGGCTGCACGCAAAACCCCTCCTATACGTGGAAAATGCTCACGCATCCGGAGAGGAAGGAAGCGGCCCTGAAGCTGCTCGACGAAACCCTGAAGGAATCCACCGACGACAACGAAGTGGTGGCCATCCTCCAGCGCAAAATGATCCGCCAGATCGCCGAGGTCTTCATGGACGTCTATAAGCAGACCGACGGCCGGCACGGCTATGTCAGCATTCAGGGCGACCCGATCCACGAGGAAGACCCGCAGGTCATCATCGAGGAAGGGCGCAAGAACCGCGCCATGAGCCCCAACATCATGATCAAGATTCCGGCCACCGAGGCCGGTCTGGCCGCCATGGAGGTGCTCATCGAGGAAAATACCCCGCTCAACGCCACCGAGATCATGGGCGTCAGCCAGATGGTGGACGTCTGCGAGATGTATCAGAAGATCACGGCCAAGACCCGCCGATACCCCGTCATGTACTTCTCGCTCATCACCGGCATTTATGACGAGTGGCTGGGCAAGTGGGTCGAGGAGAACAAGATCGAAATCTCCCGCGATATTCTCTATCAGGCGGGCATTATCATCGCCAAGAAGGTTTATCAACTCCGCCATGACCGCGGCTACCCTCTTGGGTTTATCGGCGGCGGAGTTCGCGGCCTGCAGCACTTCACCGAGATGGTCGGCGGTGATGTCTGCATCACCATGAATTGGGACGGCCAGGCCAGCGAATTGCTGAAACTCGACCTGCCGGTGGTCTCGCGCTTGTTCAATCCGGTGCAGGACTATGTGCTGGAACAGCTGCTGGAGAAAGTACCGCCGTTCCGGCAGGCGTACTTGGAGAAAGGACTGGCTCCGCACGAATACGAACATTTCGGGCCGGTCATGTATTTCCGCAACATGTTCATCGCAGCGTGGAAGAATGTTCTGAATCTCGTGGCCGAACGGAGAAAGGCGGCTGCCTAAGCAGCGCAGGAGTTATAATGCCCAAACCATCCGGCAGGCAAGCACAGGAAGGCGGCAGGCCTTCCCGTTCATTACACCGAAACCCAACAACGTCCATGGCCCGACAGAAAACATCGCAACGCGGTCTCGACCCGTTGAACTATTCCCGGTTCTGGCGCCCCATTCGCCCCGATCCGACGCGGTTGTTCGACTGCCTTCCGTTCCATGACACCTACGCCGAGTTGCTGCGCAACACGGAAACGCTGGCCTATCTGATCCGCAGCTACACGGTCTATAGCATGACGTGCGCGGCGCTGGGCCATCCGGGCGGAAGTTTCTCGGAAGCCGAAACCTTGGCGGTCATGTACAATTACGTGTTGCGGCACAATCCGCGCGAGCCGAAATGGCCGATGCGCGACGTGTTCTACCTGTCGAAATGCCATGCCTGCCCGGGACTTTATGCCGCCCTCGCCCTGTTTGGCTACTTCCCGCTGCGCGACCTCAAGTATTACGGCTGTTGGGGCTCGCATCTGGAGTCGCATCCCGACTGGCTGCGCACCCCGGGGATCGAGATCAGCGGCGGGTCGTTGGGCCAGATTCCGGGTGTGGGGGTCGGGCGTGCGCTTGCCCTGCGCCGCAACGGTCCCAACCACAACGACCGCATGGTCTATGTGCTGGTCGGCGACGGCGAATGCCAGGAAGGTTCGGTCTGGGAGGCTTTCATGGCCGCCGGTCACTTCCGCCTCAACAACCTCATGTTCCTGATTGATAACAACAAAGTGCAGGCCAAGGGCTTTGTCAGCGAGGATATGAACATCGAGCCGCTGGCCGACAAACTGGAAGCCTTCCGTCTGGATGTCCACGAAGTTCAGAACGGTCATGATGTGTCGGAACTGGTGGACGTGTTCACGGTGCTGCGCCAGATGCGGCGCGACCGGCCGCTGGCCGTGATCCTCAACACCATCAAAGGCAAGAAAGTGCGCGAGTGTGAGTATAATCCCAACTGGCACACGTCGGCACCGCGCAATGTCGAGTCGGCTGCGCGGTGGCTGGACGAACTATGGGAGCAAGACGGCCGGCGGCTGGGCATTCCGCGCGAGTTCCCCAAAGCCCTCGCCCGCGCCATTGAGATCGTTCCCCCGCTGCACGACAATCCCGATCAAATCGCGGAGAAACAGGCATAGCCCGGAGGTCAAACGTTAGGCTCCCGGATTTTCACCCCTGAGAATTGGATGCACGCGGAATAGACGGGATATGGAAAAACAGAAAGCCGGACATTGGAGCGACAGGCTGGAAAGAGGAAAGGACAAACTGAAGTTTGAACAACAGATGGCATGCTTAAGTTTGAACTCCGCGCCGGCACAGTTTAAACCGCAAACGGAAGCAACCCATGGCACAATTTGAAATACCCGCCCGCGACAAAACATTCGAGATGCGCTATCAGATGGGCTACGCGCTCAGCGATTTGGCGCGCGAATACAACCGCATTGTCGCCATAGACGCCGACCTGCGCACGTCGTCCGGCCTTCATATCTTTGAGCATTATCATCCCGAGAAGATCATCAAGTGCGGCATCGCCGAGCAGAACATGATTTCCATCGCCGCCGGCCTGTCCCAAGAGGGCTATATTCCGTTTCCCTGCACCTTCGACGCGTTCTGCCGGCGCTTCATGGACCAGCTCTATATCTCGGTTGCTTATGGAAACCTGAACGTCAAGGTGCTGGGGGCTTACGTGGGGTTGTTCACCGGCAAGGCGGGCGCCACGCATCAAAGCGACAAGGAGCTGGGCTTATTGCTGCGGATTCCCAACCTGCGTGTGGTCGAACCCGGCTGCAATGACGAAATGGCACAGGTCCTTCGCTGTGCGGTCGAAACACCCGGCCCCTTCTACCTGCGCATTGTCCGTTGCGAGGTGGCCATGAACGAGCTGTTCGACGGCTACCGGTTCCAACTCGGCAAGGGCGTAACCGTCGTGGATTCGGGCACCGACGTGGGGTTGGTCTGCACAGGCTATATGATCAAGACGGCGAAGGCGGCAGCGGCGAAACTTCGCAAGAAAGGCATCGGCGTCCGCGTGGACCATCATCCGTCGCTCAAGCCCTTTGACCGCGAATTGCTGTATGATCTGGCGGGCAAAGTCTCCGCGATTGTGACGTTGGAGAACCATTGCACCAGCGGGGGGCTGTTCTCGCTGGTGGCCGAGGCCCTGGCTGCGCGCGGCATCGGTGTGCCCGTCGGCGCTATTGGCACCGACCCCGAAGACTTCATCCACACCGGCCACGTCAACGACCTGCTGGATCATTATCAGATGACCTCGGACCACGTCGTGGCCAGAGCAATGGAGACCCTGAAAGGCAGGCGGCGCAAGTAATCACGTGGTTTGAGGTGTTTTAGAGTTTCTTCTGTCGCCTGCGCGGAATTGGAAAGGGTATGAAAATGGCAAACAAGGAAAACCCGGTGAACTCCGACATTCATCTGTTCAGCCAATATATGAAAGTAACCGGCGTGCCGACGCTCGAAGCCCTGCCATCCGAGGATCCGCTTTTGCGCGGCAAAAAGCTCGGCGCGGTCAACGGCTCGTCATGGATTTCGCTGTGGGTGACCTTTTTTGGCCGCCGCATTCTTCCCGGCGTCAAAATCATCAATGTCGGCAACGAAGCGGTGCAGATGAACTTCATGGCCGCCCACCGCAGGGGCGAACCCTGCCCGCCGCAGATCAACATCGAACTGTTCGCCCGCTACGCCGAGGACCTTGTCCGGCTGGTCGGCGTGGACGCCATATTGATTACCTGTTCGACGATGAACCGCGCCTTCCGAACGGTGCGCGAGGCCATGAGCCAATACGGCGTGCCGGTCGTGCAGATTGACGAGGCGATGATGGAGCGGGCTGTCTCGGCCGACGGCCGCATTTTGGTGGTTGCCACGCACGGACCAACGGTCAAAAGCACGCAGGATTTATTGCGCGAGACCGCGGCGCGGCTGGGCCGGCAGGTTCAATTCGCCGGTGTTACGGTCGAGGAAGCCTTCGACCGTCTGGGCGAAGGCGACATCGAGGGGCATAATGAGGTCATCGCGCAGGCCATCCGCGCCAAATGCGCCCAAGAAAAAATGGCCGTCGTTGTTCTCGCCCAACTCTCGATGACCGTGTTCAAGTTGTCATATCCCGACTGCGAGCGGGAGTTTGGCGTTCCGGTTTTGACCAGCGGCGAGACGGGCTTCGAGCGGGTGCGGGAAATCCTGCGCGCCCGCCCTGCCGTCCATAACGTCCACCCCGTCCACTCCGTACACGCCGTCCGCCCCGACACCATGCCTCTCCAAGAGACAACGCGATGACCGTCAACACCATACAATCTGTTTCTCCCCCGACCGGCTGGTATGAGCGCTCATGGCGCTGGTGGGTGCTGGGGACACTCTTTTTGGCCACATTTCTCAACTATCTGGACCGCCAGACCCTGAGCGTTTCCGCCGACCCGATCTGTGCGGAATTTAAAATAGACAACGAAGCGCGCGGCAAACTCCTCGCTGCTTTTGTCTATTCCTACGCGTTTTCGCATCTGTTTATTGGATTCCTGCTCGATCGCATCCGAAACATCCGCCTGTTCTTTCCGGTCATGGTGGTCGGGTGGTCAGTCAGCAACATGCTGGTCGGATTTGCGCGCAGCCATACAGACATTCTTTGGCTGCGGGTTTTGCTGGGGATATGGGAATCGGCCAACTTTCCGTTGTGTCTGCTTCTGATTGCGCGGATTTTTCCGGCGCGCGAGCGCAGCTTCGCCGCCGGCATCTTCAACAGCGGTGCAGTCATTGCCTCGCTGGTCGCTCCAAAACTGGTCATCTGGATTTCCACGCATTGGAACTGGCGCTATAGCTTCATCGTGACCGGTGCGTTTGGCCTGCTCTGGGTCATTCCTTGGTGGATCATCTTTCGCCAGCCCGAGCGCCGGGCGCTGACATGGCCATCGGCAGGGAAGAACGAGACAGGGTCGGGCACGGCTGGCGCAGTGGCCCCGCGCGCCAGTTTGGCCACTATTCTCCGCTCGCCTGCCTTCTGGGGCGTGGTAATCGCCGGCATGGGCTTTATTCCGGGCTGGTATTTTGTTTCGCAATGGCTGCCGTCCTATTTGACCCATACGTGGAAAATGCCTTATGACCAGATCCTCGGCAACCGGCTGACCATCATCTACTTGTTTCAGGACATCGGATTGTGGGTGGGCGGGGGCATGGTGTGGTGGCTGGCGCGGCGAGGCCTGCCGATTCTGACGGCCCGTAAGACCGTGATTGCCGTTGCTTACCTGATGATGATGATCGTGCTGGTTGTGCCTCTGGTGCAGTCGGCAACCCTCGCGATCGTGATGTTCTGCATCTTTGTGTTCGGCATGGCTTCGTGGCAAGCCAATCAGCAGGCGTTTAAGCAGGATGTGGCCGCCGGCAGTGTGGCGACTGTGGCGGCGCTGGTGGGGTTCTGCGAAACAGGCTTCAGCGCGTTTATCGTACAGAAAGTCGGCGCAATTGTGCAGCAGCACGGCGGTTATAATGCCGTTTTCCTGCTCTTCGCCGGCTTTTTCACCGTCGCACTGGTGGCGGTTTTTGCGCTGTTGCGCCCGCGGTGGCTAAAAATTCAAGAGCATGGCCTTCCCCCAAGGCAGACGTCGGCCGCGACAGAGACTCTTCAGTCGGCCGATGCCCAGCAGAGGAATTAGCATTGCGCAGGAAGCGCAATCCATAAAACAATAACATACCTTCAGGAGGTGCGTTATGAAACCATCAAGACCTGCAACCGGCTTCACCCTCATCGAACTGCTGATCGTTGTGGCGATCATCGCCATCCTCGCCGCCATCGCGATCCCCAACTTCCTTGAGGCCCAAGTGCGCTCGAAAGTGTCGAAAGTCAAATCCGACATGCGCACGATCAAGACGGCCATGGAGTGCTACTACCTGGATTGGAACACGTATTGCTATGATGACGCCAATCCTTGGGCGGACTTGGGGCACAACCCCTTGGGTTATCCGCAGCTCACCTCGCCGGTCGCCTATCTCAGCCAAGGGTATATCCGCGACCCGTTCATCCGAGTGGACCGGGCCACCGTCGCGGGATCGCGCGAAACTGACATTCTCGAAATCGGCACCGGCGATACCACCAATCCCTCGCCCGGCAGCGGCAGCCGTCTGGACAATGACCGTCCGACCCGCGATTGCTACATTATCAATTCCTGCGGGCCGGACTTGGCCGACGATACCCAGATCCACGGCTATCCACACAAGAGCATCGGCAGCTATCGCTTCTATGATCCCACCAACGGGACCGTCAGCCGCGGCGACATCTGCCGGCTTGGCGGCGCGACCACTTGGCTGACAATGCATCCGCTGTTCCCTGCGGATTGGAAGCAGTAAGCGGGAGCCAACTGGATTGCCTGCGGTGTTCAATAGCCCAGCGCGGCGCCGTCGGAACTGCGAGGGTCGGCGGCGCCGTGCAACCGGCCCGACTCCGCCTCGATCAGAATCCCCATGGCATGACCCTGTGAGCTGACGAGATTGGTCTTGTGGCCCATGCGTTCATAGGCGCGCAGGCTGTCGCGGGTCACTGCCCGGCGTTCAATCGCCGTTACATCCGGCAGCCATTGATGATGGAGCCGTCCTGCCGCAATCGCTACGGCGATGTCCATCTTGTGATCCACGACATTTAAAACCACCTGCAGCACCGTGTTGATGATGGTCCGTCCGCCGGGCGTCCCAATGACCAGCACCGGCTTGCCGTCCTTTAACACTACGGTGGGGGTCATGGACGAGAGCATCCGTTTTTCCGGTGCGATCAGATTCGGCGCAGTGCCGATCTGACCCTGCGAGTTGGTGGCCCCCGGAACGGGATTAAAGTCACCCATTTCATTGTTGAGCAAAAAGCCCGCCCCCTCGACCACAATTGCCGACCCGTAAGACTGTTCGAGCGTGTAGGTCAGCGCGACGCAGTTGCGTTTGGCGTCCACCACCGACAGGTGGGTGGTTTGGGTGCTTTCGTAGGCTGCGGCAAACCGCATGCGGTCGCTGCGCGAGGCGCGGTCCATGCGAATCGAGGCACGCAGACGCGCGGCATACTCCTTTGAGAGCAGGCGCTGCAGCGGCATTTTGGAATTGAAGTCCGGGTCGCCCAGATGCTCCGCTCGGTCGGCATAGGCGCGCCGCATCGCTTCGGTCAGCACATGCATGTAGCGCGGCGAGTTATGGCCGAGACCGGCGAGGTCGAAGCCTTCGAGGATGTTGAGCATTTCAATCAGCGCAATGCCGCCGGAGCTCGGCGGCCCCATCGAGATCACCTCGTAGCCGCGATAGAGCCCGCGCACCGGGGGCCGCTCGACGGCGCGATAGGCCGCAAGGTCCTTGGCCGTGATCAGCCCTCCGCCCTCTTTCATAGTGTTCACAATCAGCTCCGCCGTTCGGCCGCGATAAAACCCGTTGTGGCCCTGCTGCTGAATACGCCGCAGCGTTTGCGCAAGGTCGGGCTGCCGGAGCACTTCTCCCGGCTGATAGGGCACATTGCCTTCCTTCAGAAACACTTTGGCTGATGCCGGATAACGTACAAATCTCGCCGCCTGCGCCTTTAACTCTCTCGACAGTGCCGCACTGACAGGAAATCCTTTTTCAGCAAGCTCTATGGCCGGCTGCACCAGTTCCGCCCACGGCCGGCTGCCCAGCTTCTCGTGGGCAAGAACCAGCCCGGCCACGGTTCCCGGCACGCCGACCGAATCCAGCCCTTCGTGGTTGGCGTTTCGCGGCAGCCGCCCGCGGGCGTCGAGAAACATTCGCTCGGTGGCCGCCAGCGGCGCTTTTTCGCGAAAATCAAACGTCGTTGCTTTTCCGTCGGCGCCGTAATAGACCAAAAAGCCACCGCCCCCGATATTCCCCGCCGACGGATAGACTACAGCCAACGCAAACGCCGTCGCCACGGCCGCATCCACTGCATTGCCGCCGTTCTTGAGCACGGCGACCCCCGCCTCGGCGGCCAGCCGCTGGTCGCACACCACCATGCCATTGGATGCGGCAACCGGCGGGGCCGTTTTGACAGCCGCCGCCGAGGCCGCGCCCACAAGCACGATTGCCGCTAAAACCCATCCCGCCCCTGTCGCTTTCCGCATGTTCACCCTCATGGCACCTTCCCTCGCTTCCTTGCTGTTCGGAATGCAGCCGACTCCCCCGGCCGACCCGCGCTTCCGTCGGAGCACTTGCGGTGTTTGCTTCACTTTGCACGAATGTCAAGCGGACAAATCCAAACATCTGCCGCTGCCGGGCCAGCCTTTCCCGGCGCCTCGCTGGTCAGGACAATCCCCGTCAAGTCGAACTGCTTGGCCGTGCGGTCGGCGAGGACGTTCGAGCCGGCAGGGGCGCGGAGTTCGATTTCACGACCGCGGCCGTCGGTAACACGCGCGCGGTTGGCCGCCGGTGGCTGTTGCGCCGCCCAGTGCAAATCCTTCACCAAAACACGCAGGCCCGACCATTCGGGCGTAATTTGCTCGAGCGCCAGCGGCACTTCTTTCGGCGGTCGCCCAGACCCGAACAGCCGCACGCTGTCGGTCAATTGAACCACGCGCAGGTCCTGCCACATCTGCACGACGCCGACCACCTCGACCTTGTCGCCCGGATTCAGCCGTTCATTGTAAAGCCATAGACCCTTGGGATCGTCGCACACCAGCACGCCGCCCGTTTCATCCTGTAGAACGAATTGTTTTCGCATCGGATCGAATCCGCCGAAAAATGAAACCATGCCGATGGCACGCACGGGCAGACCGACTCGGCCGGCGGCCGCCGTTTCCACGGGAACCAGCGCAACCTTGTTTCGCTCGATAAAAAGGTTCTCCGCGGCGTCGCTGATCGCCGCTCCCGTCGTGCGCAACCGCGCCCCAAACCACGACCGCGCATAGCGTACAAGCGAATTCCCGAACCAGCCGATCAGCAATCCGGCGATGAAGACCGTGAGCACGAACGCAAATGCGCGCGCGCCTTTGCCGACCACCACCTTCGCCGGCGGCGCCTTGACCTCCTCCTTGATCGCGCCGAACCGCAACAACGCCTTCTCGCACGCGGCGGCAAACTGTTCGGCAGTCTGATAGCGCTGATCGGCGGACAATTTCAGGGCCATTGCCACGAGCAGCTCGGTTTCCGCTGAGACGTCCGGCCGCTCGGTTCGCAGCCCCGGCAACCGCCCGTGGACGACTGAGCGCTTGATTTCTTCAAGCGAGTCGCCGAGCGCCGGCCGCCTGCCCGTCAACATGAAGCGCAGCGTCATGCCGAGCGCGTAAATATCGGAGCGCACCGACGGCGGCTCGCCTTCAAACACTTCCGGCGACATGTAGAGCGGGGTGCCGGCGGCGCTGCTGGCAACGCCCGAACCCACCCGGCCATGCTTGGCCAGCGCCAGCCCGAAGTCGCTGAGCTTGGCCACGCCGTCCTCGGTGATCAGAATATTCTCGGGTTTGATGTCGCGGTGAAGGATGTTCTGCTTGTGCAGCGCCGCCAGCGCGCGCGTGGCCTGCAGAATGATGCGCAGCGCCTGCGCTTCGGGCAGTTTGCCGTGTGCGGCCACATATTGCGCCAGCGACATGCCCCTGACCAGCTCCATGACGATGAACAGGTTCTCGCCCGAACGGTGGATGGCGAAAATCTGCACGGCATTCTCGTGGTTGACGGCGGCGAGCGCGCGCGCCTCCGACTCCAGCAGCGCTGCCATGCCGTCAAATATTTCGCGCCGTTCGGGCAGGATGAACTTGATCGCCACGCCGCGGTCCAGCTTGACGTCGCGCCCCTCGAACACCGCGCCCATGCCACCCTTGCCAATCAAGCGCGTAATCTCAAAACCAAACGGTTGCACGATGGCCTGAGCGGCACGGAGGAACGCCGCGGCATCCGGCGCGGGGGCACCGGCCGGCGGCGGGGCTTGCCCGCCGAACGCCTGCAGGATGCGCGTGGCTTCAACCAGACGGTCGGGCGACAGCTGTGTGCCGGCCAGAGCCGGTGCGCGCGGCGGCAGCGGCGTGGTCCTGTCCGGCGAAGGCCCGGACATCGGCATCGTTTTGTCAGGCGCGGGCCCCGACATCGGCATGGTTTTGTCGGGCGGGGGATTGCCGGATTTTGGCTCGCCGTTCATCTGCATCCCTCCTCAAGGGTGGTAGCCCAAACTTCCGTTTGCTGTTCATGGTTCACGCTTGAGCGTACTGTTTGCAGTTTATGCTTCGGCCTGCCGTTTGTAGTTCAAAAACTATTTCGCCTTTCTTGGTTGGCCATTTGCGTGTTTTGCCAATTCAGCTGCACAAGTGTTTTACCCGCTTATGTGTGTTATAAAGCAATTGAACAAACCAAAGTCTGGACTGCAAGCGGCAAACGGAAGTAGGGATTACGTGCTGTCAGGGCTTTGGGCTTCTTTTTCTTTCTGCCGTTCGGCGCGTTTTTTCGCCCACCATTCGAGGCGGCGTTGAATGTCTTTTTCAAATCCAAATGGACCGGGCTTGTAGAATTCCGCGCCGGAGAGTTCATCGGGCAGACAGGGCTGTCCCGAAAATGCAACCGGCAAATCGTGATCATACTGATAGCCCTTGCCATAGTCGAGCGCCTTCATGAGCGCCGTCGGCGCGTTGCGAATATGCAGCGGTACGGGCAGCGAGCCGTAGCGTTCGATGGCCTCCTCGACCTTCTGCCACGCCACATACAGAGCGTTGCTCTTGGGCGCTGTGGCCAGATAGACGGCGGCTTCGGCGAGGGCCAGTTCGCCTTCGGGCGAGCCGAGTTTGTCGTAGGCCTCGCGCGCGGCCACGGCGACCTGCAGGGCCTGCGGATCGGCCATGCCGATGTCCTCGGCGGCGAAGCGAATCATGCGGCGGGCGCAATAGAGCGGGTCTTCGCCCGAGGCCAGCATGCGCGCCAGCCAGTAGAGGGCGGCCTGCGGGTCGCTGCTGCGAAGGCTTTTGTGAAGCGCCGAGATGAGGTTGAAATGCTCTTCACCCTCGCGGTCGTACAGGAGGTTGGTGCGCTGGGTGATTTCCTCGACGGCTTGGCGTGTGACCACAATCCTGCCGGCCGCGTCGGGCGCGACGGACTGAACAACCATTTCCAGCAGGTTGAGCGCGCGGCGGGCATCGCCGTCGGCCAACCGGATGATATGGCCGCGCACTTCGTCGGCCAGCACAACGTTGAGGTTGCCGAGGCCGCGCTCGCGGTTGCGCAGCGCGCGGTCGAGAATCTCGCCCAACTGGGACTCGGTCAGTGCGCGGAGGACGAAGACTTTGCAGCGCGACAGAAGCGGCGCGATGATTGAGAACGACGGGTTTTCGGTCGTCGCGCCAATGAGCGTAATCGTGCCGTTTTCGACAAACGGCAGAAAGGCGTCCTGCTGGATTTTGTTGAAGCGGTGAATTTCGTCCACGAAGAGAATCGTTGCGCGGCCTTCCTCGCGGCGCGTCCGGCGCGCTTGTTCCATGATCGGCTTGATGTCGCGAATGCCCGCCGTCACCGCCGACAGCGTGACGAACGCCGACCGCGTGGTGTTGGCGATCACCGCGGCCAGCGCGGTTTTGCCGCATCCGGGCGGCCCCCAGAAAATCATCGAGGGGATGCGGTCTTCGCGAATCAACCGGCGCAGAAGCGAGTGCTCGCCGAGCAATTGATCCTGCCCGACGAATTCCTCAATCACGCGCGGCCGCATCCGGTCGGACAGCGGCCGGTGAGCCGCGCCTGCGTTCCCGTGTTCTTCTGCTTTGTCTTCGGCAAACAAGTCAGCCATGTTGGCCCACTCCTGCCGGAATTGCCCTTTCCGCGCAACACCATGGTTGCCGCAGTTGTGCGGCGGTATTCAAGAGCAGAGTTGCAAAGGCTGTCGGGCCGGGCAGGTTGGTGAGACCGATTCAAGCGGGTGTTGAATCAGCAACGGCTCAGTATTCGGGCGGGAGTTTTTTCAATTCGGCCAGAGAGAAAACGGGGCCGTCCTTGCAGACGTATTTGGGGCCGATGTTGCAGCGGCCGCAAATGCCGATGCCGCACTTCATGCGCATTTCGAGCGAAAGCAGAATCCGTTCGGGCGGAAAGCCGAGGTCGCTCAAAATCGGCAGCGTGTATTTGATCATCACCGGCGGCCCGCACACCAGTGCATAGGCGTTGTCCGACGCCGGTGCGACGTCCTTGGTCACCGCCGGCACGAATCCCACGCGGCCCGACCATTCGCCCTCGGCCGCATCCACCGTGACGAAGACCTCAATGTCGCCGCGTTCCTGCCATTCCTTCAGTTCGGAGCGATAGAGAAGCAGACCGGGCCGGCGCGCGCCATAGATGACGGTGAGGCGGCCAAAGCGCTTGCGGTTGTGCGGCGCCATTGCATAAACGGCCAGCGACCGCAGCGTGGTGAACGCAAAGCCGCCGCCGATGATGACCAGATTGTGGCCTTCGAGCCGCTCGATGGGAAAGCCGTTGCCCAGCGGGCCACGGACACCGAGAAAATCGCCGGGCCGCAACTGATGAATGGCTGTTGTTACAATTCCGGCGCGGTTGATCGTAAACGCCAGCGCGTCGCCTTCGGTCGGCGACGACGCGATGCCGATGGGTACTTCGCCCCTGCCCGCCAGAGAAACCTCGGCGAACTGGCCCGGGCGATAGCGAAAGCGTTCGGCGTCGTCGGGCCGGACAAAGCGCACGACAAACGTCCGCAGCATCCGGTCGTCAGTCTCTACGCGGATAATTTCGATGCGCGTTTGGAGCGGAAGATATGGATTCATGGATTGTCGAAAAGGGGAAATGGCCGGCATGGACACGGTGGACGGTGCGGACGAAGGAGACGCGCGGCTGTCCTGCGGGGCGGGCGCGTTGGACTGGTTGTTGTGGTCTGGTGTCATACGATTTTTCCTATGGCGTCCAGCCAGCGTCGAATATCGTTTCCCATCGGGCAGGCGCGGATGCAGCGGCCGCAGCCGACGCACGCCGCCGCGCCGAAGTTTTCGGGAAACCATGCGAACTTGTGCAGAATGCGCTGCCGGCAGCGCTGGTGGCGTTCGGTGCGCGGATTGTGTCCGGAGGCGTGCAGCGTAAAATGGGCAAACGAACAGGCGTCCCAGTTGCGCACGCGTTGGCCGCGCCCGCCGCTGACCTCGTCCTGAATGTCGAAGCAATGGCACGTCGGGCAGAGAAACGCGCAGGCCGCGCAGCCGACGCAACTCAGGCAGATCGCCTGCCAGACAGGATCATCGAAGGCCATCTGCGCCGCGGTGCGTATGCGTTCAAGGTCAGCAACGGTTTTCATGGTTGCAGTCAGTTCAATCGCATTTCGCGAGGCCCGTTCGATCTCGCCGGCATCGGCTTCCACCACGTCGAACCCTTCGAGAAGTGCTGCACCGCGCTCCGTCACGACATCCAACAAGTATCGCGCAGTAGGGGCGTTTTGCCCCTGCGCAATCTCGGTCAGAAACAAATCCGCCCCTGTGCGGTCATCCGGCCCGCCGCCGACCGACGTGCAAAAGCAGGTCGGCCCGGCAGAAGTGCAACCCAGAACAACAACCGTCGTGTTCTCGCGCCGCCGGAGATAGTACGGATCGCAGTAGGGTTCGCGCAGGAAGACGCGGTCGAGCAGCGTGAGGCTTCGCGCCTCGCACGGGCGAATGCCACACAGCACCGCCGGGCGCACATGGCTTTCGGCCTCGACTACTTGGCGTTCGGGCGCGGCGCGAAAATCAAACCGCAAAAGCGCTTCGCTGGGGCGGAAAAAATGCCGCTTGGCCGGCGACTGCGTGTTGCGAGAATCCAACGCGATTTCGTCCGCCGACCCGACCGGAGACAGTTCCACAGCTTCGCGCCGCACAGGTGCAATAACCTCGCGCTCCGCCGCCCACCGGCGAACCAGTTCGCTAAAATCTTTCCATTCTATTATTCCGCGCTTCATTGTGTCCGCCGCCAGATTTCTCTCCAATCCAAAATCGAAAAGCCCAAATCCTACACGTCGGTGATAAAATCTTCCGGATCGTTTGTTCCATAGCCGGCCAGCGGGGGTTTTTCATCCACCGCGCGGCCCGACTCATAGCCAAAGCGCGCGCGCACTTCCCGCTCCATGCGCTTGAACAAATACCGCACGTCCACGCCGGCCGGGCACGCCTCAATGCACGCGCCGCAATCCACACAGCGGCCCGCAAGGTGCAGCGCGCGCATGAGCAAAAAGACCTGATTGTCCGCCGGAGCCGGTGAAGGCCCCACCCAGCGCGGCCCGGTCTGATCGGCGCAACACTCGCGGCAATAGCAGAGCGGGCAAACGTTGCGGCAGGCATAACAGCGGATGCACTTTGCAGCCTCGGCCTCGAACCGCCGCCAACGCTCTGCGCGGTCGGTCGGGCCTGCCACTTCACTGCCGGCGGCGGGAATGCGAGAGGCCGCGCCGTCTAAAAGAATATCGTAAAACACCGGTGTCGGCATCGAGCATTCGCGGCAGGCATCGCGCAAAACGTCAGCTACAGGCAGTTTAATCTGTCGCGCGCCCGCGCGAACCACCAGCAACTCGCCCTCAACGCGAGCGTGATCAAGATCGGTTTCGCCGACCTGCCGTTCAACTTTGCGCCGGTCAATCATGCCCGCACACGGCACACCGACGATGACAATATTCTCGCGCGCAAACCGCCGCTCCTTGAGCAGGTTGACAATCGCGCGGCTGTCGCAGCCCTTGGCCATGACGGCGATGCGGCGCGCCGGCCCGTTCAGAAACACCGCGAGATTCGAGCCGCAGGCGCGATCCCATATCAGGCGGTCGGCCTCGCCGGCGCTCCGCACGAAGCACGGCGTGTTGCGCAGCGGAAGCGGTCCGGGCTCGAAGCCGAGGACCAGTTCGACGCGCCCTTCTTCCAGCAGCCGGCGCGCGGTCTCCCTGATTTGTTGGATCAATTCCTTCATGCCTGCCCTGTCAGTTGTCATTGAGAACCTGTTATGTCGTTTGTCGTTCAATCTTCAGCGTACTGTTCGCAGTTCAAAGTTTATCTTGCCGTATGGAGTACCCACCTCAGTCGGAAAAGTTTATGTCCGAGCGTGAACTCCGTGAATTACAAGAGAGACTCCTTTGAGAGTTGCCGCGCCGGCCCCAAGGCGCGCACCTTCTCCGTTACCTTCTGTATCAACTCCGCGAACCGTCCCCCTTCGGCCGCCGACACCCACGAAAAGTGAAGACGGTCGGTTTCAAATCCGGCCTCATCGAGCAGGGCCTTGAGAAGCGCAAAGCGCCGCCGCGCTACCAGATTTCCCGCCAGATAGTGGCAATCGCCCGGATGACATCCCGAAACCAGCACGCCGTCAGCCCCGCGCTGAAACGCCGACAGGATGAACAGCAGGTCCACGCGCGCCGAGCACGGCACGCGAATCACGCGAATGTGCGGCGGATATTGCAGACGGCTAACCCCCGCCAAGTCCGCTCCGGCGTAGCTGCACCAGTTACATAGAAAGGCCAGAATCTTCGGCTGCCAGGAAGAACAGTTTTGATTCTGAATTTTCGATTCTGGATTTTCGCTTGAGTCAGTCATGGGAAGATTCCCCATGTGGACGTCATAGACAAAGTTGTCCTCATTCATCGTTCATCGTTCATCATTCATCATTCTGCTTCAGCAAACGCTTCGATCATCGCCCAGATTTGCGCGTCGGTGGCGCCGCGGACGGTGATGGCGTGTGAACGGCACGACGCTGCGCACGCACCGCAGCCCTTGCACAGCGCTTCGTTGACGACGGCGATATTTTTCGCAGCATCAACGGCGATTGCGCCAAATGCGCACAGTGTCTCGCACTGGCCGCACGCCATACAGCGGTTTGCCAGCACATAGGACACAGCCGCAGGCGCCTCGACGTGCTCGCGCACGAGCACGGTCATGGCGCGGGCGGCCGCGGCGCGCGCCTGCGCCATTGTCGCGCGAATCGGCTTTGGTCCGTGGGCCATGCCGGCGACAAACACGCCCTCGGTTGCAAAATCCACGGGCCGTAATTTCACATGCGCTTCGAGGAAGAAGCCGTCCTCGTTGCGCGGCACCTTGAAATGCTGCGCCAGCACCTCGCCGTCTTCGGGCGCGTCAATGCGCGCGCCGAGCACAAGCCGCTGCGGATGCAGAATGAGTTCGCGGCCAAGAACCGGATCGAACACCTCGACACGCAGACGGCCGTTGTCGCTCCTGACACGTGGCTTGGTGTGCTCGTCGTAGCGGACAAAGATCACGCCCTGTTCGCGCGCCTCGCGGTAAAGCTTTTCATAAAATCCATACGTCCGCACGTCGCGGCAGAGGATGTAAATCTCCGCATCGGGATGGATCTGCTTTGTGCGCAGCGCGTTGTTCACCGCTGCCGTGCAGCACACGCGGCTGCAATAACGATGTCCCTGTTCGCGCGAACCGACGCACTGGATCATCACAATCGGGCTGGGGACGGCGCCGTCCGCCCGCTCGAGTTCGGCCTCGAAATCAAGCAGCGTCACGACGCGCGGGTCTTCGCCGAACAAGTATTCGCGCGGTTTCGATTCGCCCGCGCCCACAGCAAGAATCGCCACGCCGTGCTCGATGGTGGCACAGGCGTCCTGCCGGTGATCTTTTATGGTAGTTTTGAAATTGCCGACAAACCCTTCGACTTTTTCAATCTCCGCTTCGAGAAAAACTTTTATCCGCTTGTGGCTGCGGACGCGCGATTCCAGCTCGGCCAGCAGCGCGCGCGGCTCGATCCCCTCGGCCGTCCGCCCCAACCGCAGCAGGTTGCCGCCGAGCCGCCCGCTCTTCTCGACGATGAACGCCTCGAATCCGGCATCGGCGATTGTGAGTGCGGCCGTCATGCCGGCAAGTCCCCCGCCGATCACGAGCGCCCTGCGCGTCACGGGCAGCCATTGCGGATAGAGCGGTTCGAGGCAGCGCGCCCGTGCCACTGCCATGCGTACAAGGTCTTTGGCTTTATCCGTGGCCGCCGCCGGCTCGCCCTGATGGACCCACGAGCATTGGTCGCGGATATTGGCCATCTCGAACAGATGGCGGTTCAGGCCCGCCTGCCGAATCGTTTCTTGAAACAGCGGCTCATGCGTGCGCGGCGAGCACGACGCCACCACGACACGGTTCAACTGGTGCTCGGCGATCAGGCGCCGAATGCGCTCCTGCGAGTCCTGCGAGCACGTGTAGAGACTGTCTCCTCGCAATACACCACGTAAGGCAACGTGCTGGCATACTCGCGCACGGCCTCCACGTCCACCGTACCGGCGATGTTGATGCCGCAATGGCAGACGAACACACCGATGCGCGGCTCGACACCCCGCACGTCGAGCTCGGGCGGCTCAACTTTTTGCACCACGCACCTGCCCCGCACATCGGCCAGCAGCACCGCGGCGCAGCCGGCCGCTCCGCTGGCTTCCATCACGGATTCGGGAATGTCTTTGGGGCCGCTGAACACGCCGCAGGCGAAAACACCGGCGCGGCTGGTTGCCAGAGGATTGGTCCGGTCGGTCGCTGCGAAGCCGTATTCATCGAGCGCAATGCCGGCGGCCTCCGCCAGCGCTGCGGCGTCCTTGGTCGGCTGCAAGCCGACCGAGAGAACAACCAGATCGAACTCGTCGGTTTGCGGCGTGTCGTTTTCCGCCACATAATGCACCAGCAAACTTCCGGTTTCGGGGATTTCCTCGATAGCCGAAACTGCCGACCGCACAAAACGAATGCCGCTGTCGCGCGCGCGCTCGTAGTATTTGTCGAAGTCCTTGCCGAACGTGCGCATGTCCATGTTGAAAATTGCGGCGGAGATTTCAGCATCATGCTCGCGCGCCACGGTGGCTTGTTTAACCGCATAGGTGCAGCAAACCGACGAGCAGTATTCGCGGCCGCGCCCCGTCGCATTGCGCGAGCCGACACACTGCACGAACGCAATACGGCGCGGCGGCCTGCCGTCGGACGGGCGCACCACATGGCCGGCAAACGGCCCGCCGGCGCTCAAGATGCGCTCGAACTCGATGCTGGTCACGACGTTGGCCAGACGGCCGTAGCCGAGTGCGGTTGCGCGCGCGGCGTCGGTTTCGCAAAAGCCGGGCGCAAGAATGACCGCGCCGACTTCGATCCTCTCCTCCGTGCCGCGCTGCGTATAATCAATGGCCCGCGCCTCGCACGCCGCCTCGCACAAGCCGCAGCGCTCACGGTTGAGCCGCATGCACATCGCCGGATCAATGACCGGCGCACGCGGCACCGACTGGAGGAAGGGCAGATAAATGGCACGCCGTCCGGCAAGGCGCTTGTCGTAGTCCGAGCGCGCGGGCCGCGGCCGGCGTGTGGAGAACAATTTCAGATCAATCGCACCGGTCGGACAAACACTCAGGCACGCTCCGCAGGTCAGGCAGAATTCGGAGGGTCGGCCGAACGGCGGCCCAACGTCGCGCTGCGTCCCGCGATGCCGGAAACTGATGGCCTCGGCGCCCGCAACCTCGGCGCACACGCGCACGCACATGCCGCACAGGATGCACTTCTCGTCAGCCGGAACAAGGCGCGAATCGGGGGCCACACCCAGTCGTTCGGCCATGGCCTGAAGCTCGGGCGATTGTGGAGCGCGCGCCAGAAGCAGCTGCATCACCGTCCCACGCAACTCGCGCACGCGCGGGCTTTGTGTTTCCACGCGAAGCCCGTCCTCGACCGGCAGCGTGCACGAGGCCGTAATCCGCGTGTAGTCGGGCGTCCAGCCCTTGCGTTGAAACTCCACCAGACACAGCCGGCAGGCACCATACGGCTCAATCCCTTCGCGCCAGCACAGCGTGGGAATTTCAATGCCGGCCTTGCGCGCCGCTTCGAGTACGCTGGCCGTTCGCAATGCTTCGATCGGCCGGTTGTCTATGATCACATGGACGGTGTTTGTGGGCATCGGGTCAACTCAGCACGGTGCAAAGGGCTTTCGCAATGAAACGAGCAGCATGGACAGACTGGACGGAGCGGACATGGTCTCGGCCTTACTTCATGCGGTTCCATTGTTGTGCCGCGGTCATGATAATCGCTGCAGCTTTTTTGGGTTTGCGGTCCTTGTCGAAGAGGCCCCAATACGGCTCGACCGGCCGCCACGTCTTCCACGGCTGGTCGAAAGCCTCGAAATAGCAAAAGCGGGTTTTGCGCGTCTGAAAAGTCTCCCAAAACGTCTTCTGATTGTCTTCCGTAGCCGCCGGATCGCCCGCCGTCGGAAATCCCGTCTCTTTGATCATCACATACTTGCCGCCGGCAATCGAGACCAGCCAGTTGTAGCGTTCGACCGTCCAGTCAATCGCCTGCGGAAATGTCCGCCGGTCATGCCAGAAAGGATGAACGTTGGGAAAAATCCAGTCGCCCGTGGCAACCAGCGCCGGATCGCTGTAGTCTTCCTGCTGTTCGGTCGTGGCCACGGGCTTGCCGGTACTCTTCTTTAGTGCTGCGATGTAGCTCTGTAATTCCGACAACGTGTAGGCGCCATACAACCCCTCATTGCCTGCGCAGTAGCCGTCCACATAGGGCGCGGCAGCAAGAGCATTGTTCCACTCTTTGTCGCCCGACGCGGTGCCGCGCTTCAGATCGTAAATGCCCGCAACAACGCCTTGTATGCCGTTCTCTTTGGCAATGCGCGGGACATTCTTCAGCCCGTCGTTGCAACCATACGTGACAATTCCGCGCATGCGATAGCGGACCAACAACTCGATGTCGGCCTTGATGCTGGCCTCGCTGGGCCATGCCGATGTTTGGGGGTCGTAGTGGGTCGGGGAATAGGCGATCCATTTCAACGAGTTGAATTTGGCGATGAGCGAATCGAGCGCCGCGTCGCCCGACGCCCGCCGCGCCCATACCGCCGCGCCCAGCGGCATCAGCACCCGCTCCAGCATTTTTCTGCGGCTCCACCGGCGCATAATCCCTTACTCCACCCTCACCGCATCATACTTGCACACTTCGCGGCAGATGCCGCACTTGGTGCATTTCTCCACGAGGATGTAATGTGCGCTTTTCTTTTCGCCGGCAATGGCCTGCGCCGGACAACGCAGCGCGCACAAGGTGCAGCCGTTACATTGGTCCGCTGCAATCGAAAATACAATCAGCGCCTTGCACGACCGCGCCGGACAGCGCTTGCGTACAATGTGCTCCTCATACTCGTCGCGGAAATACCGCAGCGTGCTCAGCACCGGATTCGGCGCACTCGTGCCCAAACCGCACAACGACGCGTTCGCCACCGCATCGCAGAGTTTCTCCAGAAGCGGCAGGTCATCGGGCCGGCCATCCCCCGACACAATCCGGTCCAGCACGGCGCCGATTTGCTTCAACCCCTCGCGGCACGGTGTGCATTTGCCGCAGGATTCTTTGATCAGAAAATCGGTGAAGTAGCGCGCGACGCCCACCATGCACGTACTTTCGTCCATGGCAATCATGCCGCCGGAGCCCATCATCGAGCCCACGCGCGTCAGTTCGTCGAAATCCACGGGCAGGTCCATGAGCGATTCCGGGATGCAGCCGCCCGACGGGCCGCCCGTCTGCACGGCCTTGAACGTGCGGCCTTCGGGCGCGCCGCCGCCGATGTCGCCGACGATCTCGCGTAGCGTCAGGCCCATGGGCACCTCGACCAGTCCCGTGCGCCGGATTTCGCCGACCAGCGAAAACACCTTCGTTCCCTTGCTGCGCGCCGTGCCGATCGAAGCAAACCACTCCGGCCCGCGTTCGATGATCACCGGCACGTTGTTCCATGTCTCGACGTTGTTGAGCACGGTCGGTTTGCCCCACAAGCCGCTTTCGGCCATGTGGATGTGTTTCGCGCGCGGCTCGCCCGCCTTGCCCTCGATCGAGGCAATCAGCGCCGACGACTCGCCGCAGACAAACGCGCCGCCGCCGCGCGCCAAACGGATGTCGAACGAAAAATCGGTTCCGAAAATTCCTTCGCCCAGCAGCCCATACTCTCGCATCTGCGCAATCGCCGTTTCGAGCTTCCGGATCGCTTCCGGATACTCTGCGCGCACATATATATAGCCGACACTCGCACCCACCGCATACGCACCGATCATCATCCCTTCGAGCACGCTGTGCGGGTCGCCCTCCAGAATGCTGCGGTCCATGTAAGCGCCCGGATCGCCTTCGTCGGCATTGCAGATGACATATTTCACGGGCGAGGCATATTTCGCGGCCGAGGCCCATTTGCGGCCCGTTGGAAAGCCGCCGCCGCCGCGCCCGCGCAGGCCCGACCGGGTGACTGCCGCGATGATCTCGTCGCGTGTCATCCCGGTCAGCGCCTTGTGCGCCGCGAAATAACCGCCGCGTGCGATATATTCCTCGATTGAGGTTGGATCGAGAAAACCGCAATTGCGCAGCGCCACCTTCATCTGCTTTGCAAAAAACGGATGCCTCTCATACCGGCACACCGCCGCAAACGCGCCGTCAAGCGTCGGCTCGCAATACCGCCGCCCGGCCCCGGCGGCCGATGCACTGTTGTCCAAAAGCNTTGGCTCCTCATACATGGCATACAGCGCGCGCTCGACCGTCACCGTGTCATTGCAGATGTCGTCCAAAATCGGTGCAATACGGTCGGCGGACACGCGGCCGTATGCGATGCGCGGGCGTCCGGGCCGGATGACCTCGACCAGCGGCTCTTCCTGACAGAGACCGATGCAGCCGGTTTCGGCGACGACCACGTCCATTCCGCGCGCAGCAGTTTCCGCGCGCAGCGCCTCGAGCGTCGGTGCCGCGCCGCAGGCCTGCCCGCATGTGCTCATGCCGACGATAATTTTCGGCCGCGGCGGATAGAGCCGCGCCTCGCCGGCACGCGCCGCCTGTTGAAGACCTTCTAAAGTGACAATCCGCATATTTGCTGTAGGGCAGGCTTCCCGCCTGCCTCCGACCCGTCCGACTTGTCTAACCGGTCTGCCCCGTCAGCTCTGTCTGACTGGCCCGACCCTATTCATACTTCGCCAGAATCTTCTCCATCATTGTCGGCTTCACATCGCCGAAGACCGCATTGCCGATTTTCAGCACCGGCGCAAGGCTGCAACACCCCAGACAGCGCACCTCTTCGAGCGTGAACCGCCGGTCGCTTGTGGTCTCACCCGGCGCCAGATGCAGTTCGCTCGCAAAAAAGTCCAGCAGCCGGCCCGCGCCCCGAATGTGGCACGCCGTCCCCGTGCAGATGCTGATGATGTGGCGCCCGCGCGGCACAAGACTAAACGACTCATAAAACGTCGCCAGCCGATACAGATGGCTCAATGCCACGTGGAGCCGGTCGGCCGCATGGCGCAAAACCGGCTCCGGCAAATAGCCCCACGCTTGGGCAATGTCCTGCAAGACCGGCATTTCGGCCCCACCGACACCTTCGTACCGCTGCAAAATCGCCTCGACACGCGCGGCCTCATCGGCATCCAGCTCGTCCGCCGCCGCCGACCGCTGGTCGAAGTACGGCTCATTTTGCACCAGACACTTCTCGACGCACTGCCCGCAGCCGGTGCACTTGGCCAAGTCCACATAGCGCGGCCGCTGGGCAACGACAGCCTCGAAATGCCCCGCCTCGCCGCGCAGCGCCTTCAACTCCGCCAAGGTCAGAAGCCGGATGTTCGGATGGCGCGCAACCTCGACCATCTTCGGCGACAGAATGCACATCGCGCAATCGTTGGTCGGAAATGTCTTGTCCAACTGGCTCATCACGCCGCCGACCGACGGCCCCTTCTCGGCCAGATAAACAAAGAAACCCGACTCGGCCAGATCGAGCGCCGACTGAATGCCGGCCACACCGCCGCCAACCACCAACACTGACCCGACTTTTTCTTGCACAACCGACATGACCGCTACGTCGTCTCTTCGCCGGATGCCATCGCCGGCTCGGGACTTGAACTGAAAAACGAAGGCGGGGTCAGCGACACAATCAGCCGCGCAGGCTCCGTGCCAACATTCTCGACCTTGTGCGGCACTGTCCCGTCCCAGTGAAAACTGTCGCCCGCCTCGACCAGAAACCGCTCGTTGCCGTGAAAGGCCTCCAGCCGCCCCTGAAGAACATAGTGGCACTCCTCGCCCTTGTGGCTGTGATACTCGACCTCCGGTTGCCCGGGCAGGCGTGTGGGAATATCGAGAATGAACATCTCCATGTCGCTGTTGGACATCGCAGAGATGAATTCCACCGTACGGCCGTCGGAGGCGTAAATGGCGCGAATGCGCTGGTCGGGCTTCAGCACGCGCGGCAGTGTCGCGTCGGAAATAAAGAAAAACGACAGGGGCATCCGCAGGACATTGGCAATTTTTTCGAGCGAGGCAAGTGAGGGGGAGGTGTTTTCGTTTTCCACATTGCATAGAAAGCTTTTAGACAGGCCGGTTTCATGGGCCAAATCATTTATTGTCAATCCTTTGGATTGACGAACCGCCTTGATTTTTGGGCCGATGGAAACCATTTTACTTTGTGAACTTCTTCACGAAATTTTCTTAAACTTCGTGAATCAAATCACGAGTATCTGAATACAAAACCTTTTTCTCCATGTCAATACTTTTTGTGCTTGACTATCGCTCCCGCAGGAAGTCAGTATCGTTTGTGAATTTTATCTCAAAGTCGGCAACACCGGCTTTTTTACAAAATCTTCGCACCGAAAGTGACCCAAAAAATGACCACAGAACTGGCCGCCCCTTTGATCCTCGAAGAGAACCAAGAGCCTGAACGCATTGACCGCGGCTTCGCTCTCAAAGTCGCCCAGCGCGCCGGTGGCCGCCAGCTGCTCCGCTGCTTTGCCTGCGGCACCTGCACGGCCGGCTGCCCCGTCGCCGAAATTGACGAACGCTACAACCCGCGCCGCATCATCCGTATGGTGTTGCTCGGCCTCAAGGACGAAGTGCTCCGCTCCGAGTTCATCTGGCTGTGCGCCGGATGCTACACCTGTCAGGAGCGCTGCCCCCAAGGCGTGCGCGTGGCCGAGGTCATGCGCGCGCTGCGCAACCTTGCCGTCGAGGAAGGCATCGTGCATCCGGCCTTCAAGGCGCAGGCCGAACTGATTCGCAGCATGGGCCGCATCTATGAAATCGAGGACTTCGACAACAAAAAACGCGTGCGCGCCGGCCTGCCCGAATTGCGCAAGAACATCGAAGACATCAAAACGTTGTTCGAAAGGCAGAAACTGAATGAGCGCCTCGGATAGCCGGCAAGCGCGCCCGTACGCGCTCTATCTCGGATGCACCATACCGGCGCGCGTGCAGCACTTCGAGATTGCCTCGCGCAAAGTGGCCGAGCGGCTCGGCATCCAACTCGTGGACGTGGCCGACTTCGCCTGCTGCGGCTATCCCATCGCCTCGCTCGATGCGCGCACGGCGCGGCTTCTGGCGGCCCGAAACCTCGCCCTCGCCGAGCGGGCCGGTTGCGACATTCTCGCCCTGTGCACCGCCTGCACGGGCTCGCTGACCGAGGCCGCCCACGAACTGCAGAGCGACCCCGCCCTGCGTGAAAGTCTCAACGCCGACCTCGCCGCCGTCGGCCTCCGCTACGACGGCACGGTGCGCGTCCGACACCTCGTTCGCGTGCTATGGGAGGAAGTCGGCCGCGAAAAAATCCAAGCCGCCGTTGTCCGCCCGCTCGACGGTCTCCTGTTTGCCCCCCACTACGGCTGCCATTATCTCAAACCCGCCGAGGCCCACGGCGACTTCGAGGACCCCGAATCCCCCCGCACGCTCGACGACCTGATTGCGTGGACCGGCGCGCGCACGCTCGATTATCCGGGCAAGCTGCGCTGCTGCGGCGGGGGCGTCTTG